>NZ_JAUJWZ010000003.1:0-350721 GCF_031931925.1 Pseudomonas sp. rhizo66 | reverse complement strand
GGGTCAGTCCCCTCTCCCTTTGGGAGAGGGTCAGGGTGAGGGGCTTTTAGCTGTGGGCCGGGGATTTCGGGATTTCGTGGTTATCCAGCACGCGGTTCACCGCCAGTTCGGCGAGCATGATGATTTGCTGGATGGCCAGAATCGTCCGTCGCTGCGGCAGGTCGATGTAGGCGGCGATGTCGCTGGTCATGAGACTGGCCTGGGCCAGGGATTCGCAGGCGTGGACCAGCAGACTTTCGCTGTCCTGATCGGGGGCGACCTGGAACATGGTGCTGGGTTTGTGAAAGCGCAGGGTCAGGGCGTTGGGTTTGAGGTAGTGGTCGAGGGCGCGGTCGGCGGCTTCGTGGAATTTCTTTGAGCCGGGGAATTCGTAGGGGGTGGTGTCTTCGGTTTCAGGTGGATTGGGCGTTGGTTTGAACATAGGAAACATACTCGTGGCAAGTTGAGTTGAAGCTGCCACTTTTCGTTTTCCAGGCGAAAGGGTGGCAACTGTGCGCGGACTGGAAAAACCGGTCAACTTAGCCAAAACCGGCAGGCCCTAGGGCCTCCCGCGCACAGCCGCCATAACATTGCGAGCTAAAAGCGCCGCAGTATGCCATGAGCCTTGGTAGTTGAAATCGGGTTTTCCAGACCCGGTCGCTGATTCGTCAGCGACACCCAAATCCTAGCCACCGCACTTCCGACGGACAACCTGCAAAACCTGTCGGAAAGATCCGCGAAATCCCCATTCTGTAGGCGCTGCCGTAGGCTGCGATCTTTTGATTTTTAAACATCAGGATCAAAAGATCGCAGCCTGCGGCAGCTCCTACAGGTTTCGTGGTGTGTTGAAAATCAGTTGGCGACGCGCGCGCCGGCGAGGCTGCCGCTTAATTCGTAAACGGCCAATTCGGCTTGGTGGGCGGCGAGAATCTCTGGCAACGAGCCGCGCAAATACTCAACCCACGTTTTGATCTTCGCATCCAGATATTGCCGCGACGGGTAGATCGCATACAGGTTCAGCTCCTGCGAGCGGTAGTTCGGCATGACCCGCACCAGTGTGCCGTTGCGCAGACCTTCGATCGCTGCATACACCGGCAACACGCCCACGCCCATGCCGCTGGTGATCGCGGTTTTCATCGCGTCGGCGGAGTTCACCAGAAATGGCGAACTGTTGATGGTGACCATTTCCTGGCCTTCCGGGCCGTCGAAGGCCCATTTTTCCAGGGGGATCACCGGGCTGACCAGGCGCAGGCAGGCGTGGTTGAGCAGGTCGCTGGGCTTTTGCGCGGCGCCGTTGGCTTTCACGTAGGCCGGGGAGGCGCACACGATGCTGTAGGTGATGCCCAGCCGTTGCGAAACAAAACCCGAATCCGGCAGTTCGCTGGCGAGCACGATGGACACGTCGTAGCCCTCGTCGAGCAGGTCCGGCACGCGGTTGGCCAGGGTCAGGTCGAAGGTGACGTCCGGGTGGGTCTTGCGGTAGCGGGCAATGGCATCGATGACGAAGTGCTGGCCGATACCGGTCATGGTGTGCACTTTCAATTGCCCGGCCGGGCGCGCGTGGGCGTCGCTGGCTTCGGCTTCGGCCTCTTCGACGTAGGCGAGGATCTGTTCGCAGCGCAGCAGGTAGCGCTTGCCCGCTTCGGTCAGGGCGATGCGCCGCGTGGTGCGGTTGAGCAAACGGGTTTGCAGGTGGGCTTCCAGGTTGGAGACCGCGCGCGAGACGTTGGCGGTGGTGGTGTCGAGTTGCACGGCGGCGGCGGTGAAGCTGCCGGCTTCGGCGACACAACTGAAGGCGCGCATATTTTGCAAAGTGTCCATGGGGTGCTCTCAAGGGAGATGGCAAATTGTGACACGAAGTTTCAGGGGCGAGACCCCAGACTTAAGGATTATCTCGTTAACCGTAACAAAGATTCACAGAAATCCCAGCTTATCGCGGTACAGGGCGTTCCATAGAATTGCGCCGATCCCTGTAGGAGCTGCCGCAGGCTGCGATCTTTTGATTTTGTTTTAAGGGAATCAAGATCAAAAGATCGCAGCCTGCGGCAGCTCCAACACGGGTTCTCGATCTACCCCTCTCTCAGGAATTCGCAGCTGTGCCGCGTCGCATCAACAGAGCGCTTTTGCCGCTCAGTGTTCTGGCTTTTACCCTGGGTCTTGGCGGCTGCATCTCAACGGACGGAATTGCCCCACAGGGCACGGCAATCGAGGCCGATACGCTGGCCACCGATGACGCCATCGCCCACGCCGCCCGTGACGCCCACTGGCCCACCGCGCAATGGTGGCAAGCCTACGGCGACCCGCAACTCAATCGCTGGATCGACCTCGCCGTGCAAGGCAGCCCGAGCATGGCCATGGCCGCTGCGCGAGTCCGTCAAGCTAAAGCCCTGGCCGGCGTCGCCGAGGCGGCCGAGTCGTTGCAGATCAATGGCGAGTCGACCCTCAAACGGCACAACTGGCCGACCGATCAGTTCTACGGCCCAGGCGATCTGGCCAACACCACCACCTGGGATAACAACGCCGCGCTGGGTTTCAGCTACGCGCTTGATCTCTGGGGCCGTGAAAGCAATGCCAGTGAACGCGCGGTGGATCTGGCGCACATGAGCGCCGCCGAGGCGCGATTGGCGCAGCTCGAATTGCAGAACAACATCGTCCGCGCCTACATCGAACTGTCGCTGCATTACGCGCAGCGCGACATCGTTGCCGCGACGCTCAAACAGCAACAGCAGATTCTCGATCTGGCGCAGAAACGTTTGAACGGCGGAATCGGCACGCACTTCGAAGTCAGTCAGGCCGAAACGCCGCTGCCGGAAACCCATCGCCAGCTCGATGCGCTAGACGAAGAAATCGCCCTGAGTCGCAACCAGATTGCCGCGCTCGCCGGACAGGGGCCGGGGGCGGGCGCGCACTTGCAGCGTCCGACACTGTCACTCGCTGCTGCGTTGAAACTGCCGTCGGCTCTGCCCGCCGAATTGCTCGGCCAGCGGCCCGATGTGGTCGCCAGTCGCTGGCAAGTGGCGGCGCAGGCGCGGGGTATCGATGTCGCTCACGCCGGGTTTTACCCCAACGTCGATCTGGTCGGCAGCCTCGGTTACATGGCCACCGGCGGCGGTGCGCTGGAGTTTTTGACCGGCAAGAAACTCAACTACAACGTCGGGCCGGCGATCTCGCTGCCGATCTTCGACGGTGGCCGACTGCGCGCCGAATTGGGTGAAGCCTCCGCCGGTTACGACATCGCCGTGGCGCATTACAACCAGACGCTGGTCAATGCGCTGAAGAACATTTCCGATCAGTTGATCCGCCGCGAGTCGATGGACAAACAGCAAGGCTTTGCCGCCGAGTCGGTGGCCACCGCGCAGAAGACTTACGACATCGCGATGATCGCCTATCAGCGTGGCCTCACCGATTACCTCAACGTGCTCAATGCGCAGACGTTGCTGTTCAAACAGCAGCAGGTGCAGCAGCAGGTGCAGGCGGCTCGGTTGAGTGCGCATGCCGAGTTGGTGACGGCGCTGGGCGGTGGCCTCGGTGCCGGCAACGATGTGCCGACCGCCGAGAAAACCCAAGCGCCGAAAACCCCGGTTCTCCTGCGTTGAACACACGACCCAATGTGGGAGCGAGCCTGCTCGCGAAAGCGGTTCATCAGTCGACATCAACGTTGAATATGAAAACGCATTCGCGAGCAGGCTCGCTCCCACAGATTCTGCAACCAGACCGAATCTCTTTGAGCGCAATTAAATGACTTCCTTGCCCGCACCTCTGCGCTGGCTCTACTCCCTGGAATGGCGCCGAGGTTTCTTCGACTGGGCGCGCAGCGATGGCGTGACCTGGGTCTACATCTTCAAGGTGTTGATCGCCGCGTTTCTCACGCTGTGGCTGGCCATGCGCCTGGAATTGCCGCAACCGCGCACGGCGATGATCACCGTGTTCATCGTCATGCAGCCGCAAAGCGGCCAGGTGTTTGCCAAGAGTTTCTATCGCTTCCTCGGCACGTTGGCCGGGTCGGCGATGATGGTCACGTTGATCGCGTTGTTCGCGCAAAACACCGAGCTGTTCCTCGGTTCGCTGGCGATCTGGGTCGGCATCTGCTCGGCCGGTGCTGCGCGTTGCCGCAATTTCCGCGCCTACGGTTTTGTCCTCGCCGGGTACACCGCGGCGATGGTTGGCTTGCCCGCGCTGGCGCATCCGGACGGCGCTTTCATGGCGGCCGTTTGGCGGGTGCTGGAGATCTCGCTGGGGATTCTCTGCTCGACCTTGATCAGCGCCGCGATCCTGCCGCAAACCGCCAGCGCGGCCATGCGTAACGCCCTGTATCAGCGCTTTGGTGTATTCGCGCTGTTCGTCACCGATGGCCTGCGCGGGCGCAGCAAAGCCGAGTCTTTCGAGGCGAGCAACGTGCGTTTCATTGCTGAAGCCGTGGGCCTCGAAGGGCTGCGCAGCGTGACCGTGTTCGAAGACCCGCACATGCGTCGGCGCAACGGTCGATTGAGCCGTTTGAACAGCGAGTTCATGGGCATCACCACGCGCTTCAACGCGCTGCATCAGTTGCTTGAACGCTTGCGCGGCAATGGCGAAGAACATGTGGTTGCCGCGATCAGACCGGGTCTGCAGGATCTCGCCGAAGTGCTCGACGGCTTCAGCGGTCGTGCCCTGACCAGCCCCGACGCCGCCCGTTTGGCGACAGCGCTGGCGAGTTACAAGGAAGGCCTGCCGGCACGTGTGCGCAGCCTGCGCGCCCTCTTCCAGGAGAGCGAACCGAGCGACGCCGAGCAACTGGATTTCCACACCGCGTACGAACTGCTTTATCGCTTCGTCGACGACCTGCACAGTTATGCCCAGACCCACGCCTCATTGGCCGATCACCGCCATGAACGTGAGCGCTGGGACGAACCGTTCACCCCGCAAACCAACTGGTGGGCCGCCGCTGCATCAGGCATACGCGCCTCGTTCATCCTCATCGTGCTGGGCAGTTATTGGGTCGCCACCGCATGGCCAAGCGGCGCGACGATGACCCTGATTGCGGCCGCCACCGTGGGCCTCTCCGCCGCCACGCCGAACCCGAAACGCATGGCATTCCAAATGGCGTGCGGTACGTTTCTCGGCGCGCTGATCGGCTTCGTCGAGATGTTTTTCATCTTCCCGTGGATCGACGGTTTCCCGCTGCTGTGCGTGATGCTCGCACCCGTCATCGTGCTCGGTTCGTTCCTCACGTCGCGCCCGCAATACGCCGGTGTCGGCCTCGGGTTGCTGATCTTCTTCAGCACCGGTTCGGTGCCGGATAACCTGACCGTCTACAACCCATACACCTTCATCAACGACTACATCGCCATGGTCATGGGCATGTTGGTCTGTGCCGCTGCCGGGGCAATTATTCTGCCGCCGAACAGCCGCTGGTTGTGGAAACGTCTGGAGCAGGATTTGCGCGGGCAAGTGGTCTACGCGATCAGCGGAAAGCTCAAAGGCCTCGCTTCGAGTTTCGAGAGCCGTACCCGCGATTTGCTGCATCAGGCCTACGGTCTCGCGGCCGGGCAGCCGAAGGTGCAAAAGCACCTGCTGCGCTGGATGTTTGTGGTCCTGGAAGTCGGCCACGCAATCATCGAGTTGCGCAAGGAACAGGCGATTCTGCCGGTGCACCCGGCCTATGCCGAATCGCAGCCGTGGCGGCAGGCAATCCGCGTGATGGGCCGCGCGCTGGTGCGGCTGTTTCTGCAGCCCAACTCAAGCAATCTCGAACGTGCGCTGGTGGCGGTCGATCATGCGATCAGTCGCGTGGCGGCCACTGATGAACCGTTCGCGCCGCACTTCGATACTTCGGCGTTGCGGCGGGTGAAGAGCTATCTGCACTTTATCCGCACTTCGCTGCTCGACCCGCAATCACCACTCGCTGCCTACGCCATCGCCAAGCCCGAAGGACTTGCCCATGCCTCGTGAAATCGCCTTCCACGGCGTGTACATGCCGACCATGACCCTGATGTTTTTCATCGCTGCGGCACTGGCCTGGGCGGTGGACCGGTTCCTGTCCGGGTTCGATCTGTACCGTTTTTTCTGGCACCCGGCGCTGTTGCGTCTGAGTCTGTTTACCTGTCTGTTCGGCGCCATGGCGCTGACTGTTTACCGTTGAGAACGATCTGATGAAAAAGTTTTTCAGCCTGCTCGCGACCCTGCTGGTTCTGGCCTTGGCGCTGTGGATCGGCCGCACGTTGTGGGAGCACTACATGAACACGCCGTGGACCCGCGATGGCCGGGTTCGCGCCGACATTATCAACGTTGCCGCCGACGTCACCGGTGAAGTGATCGATGTGCCGGTGCGTGACAACCAACTGGTTAAGAAAGGCGATTTGCTCATGCAGATCGACCCGGAGCATTACCGCATCGCGGTGAAACAGGCGCAGTCGCTGGTCGCTTCGCGCAAGTCGACGTGGGAGATGCGCAAGGTCAACGCCCATCGCCGCGCCGACCTCGACAACCTGGTGATCTCCAAGGAAAACCGCGACGACGCCAGCAACATCGCCGACGCCGCGCTGGCCGATTATCAACACGCCCAAGCGCAACTGGAAGCGGCCGAACTCAACCTCAAACGCACCGAAGTGCGCGCCGCGGTCGACGGTTATGTGACCAACCTCAACGTACATCGCGGTGACTATGCGCGCATCGGCGAGGCGAAAATGGCTGTGGTCGACATGAATTCGTTCTGGGTTTACGGCTTTTTTGAAGAGACCAAACTGCCCCACGTGAAAGTGGGCGACAAGGCCGACATGCAGTTGATGAGCGGCGAAGTCTTGAAGGGACACGTGGAGAGCATCTCGCGCGGCATCTATGACCGCGACAACCCGGAAAGCCGCGAGCTGATCGCCGATGTGAACCCGACGTTCAACTGGGTACGTCTGGCCCAGCGGGTGCCGGTGCGGATTCATATTGATGAAGTGCCGGATGGGGTGTTGCTGGCGGCGGGGATTACTTGCACGGTGGTGGTGCAGCAGGACGCCAGCGAATAACGGGTATCAAGAAATCTTTTTGTGGCGAGGGAGCAAGCTCCCTCGCCACAGGTATGTATTTAGTTGTAGAACTTTTTGACCACCAGCAGACCGGACTCGATGGTTTCACCGACCGACAACTCTGGATCTTCCATGATGGCGACGATGCGCTGGTCCTTCGAGATATCCGCGTAAGACTTTTTCAGCTTGGCAGCGCGATCGATCACGATGTAGCTCAGCACGTGGCCACGGCTCTTGGTGAACGGCTGCTTGATTGCCGTGTACATGGTTTGCTTCACGTAGTCGTAACGCTCGGTTGACGACATGCCCTTGAAGGTGTCCGGCCATTCCTGGTAGATCTCGGCAGAGTAACGGCCGACGTCTTCTTCCCGCGCTTCGGCGTACATGGCTTCCTTGCTGGTGACCTGGCCGGCAAGTTCGCTGTAACGCTTGTCGCCTTCGGCGATTTGCGCAGCCGTCATTTTCTTTTTCAGGGCGTCGGCCGCCGTTGCGTCATCGGCTTTGGCCATGATCTTGGTCCAAGCGTAGGCCGCGACCAGATTGCCTTGCTCCTCGTACTGCTTGATCAGGTCCTTCTGCGCCTCGGGATAGCCGTGCACCGACGAGCGCTCCAGCCAGCGAGTGGCCAGCGCCGCATCTGCCTTGACCCCGGAGTTGCCGTATTTGTAGTCCTGATACAGGCCGTATTCTGCGCACCAGTCGTTTTGCCGCGCCGCGTAAGCCGTGTAGTTGAAGGCTTGGCGGTTACGCTGCTCGGTGGTCAGCTGTTCGTCCTGAGCGGTAATCATCGACAGGTAGCAAAACGCGCGTGGGTGTTTCGGCGCGGCCATGACCATGCAGGTCTTGGCGTCGTCGAGCTCCTGGTTTTCGTACATCTGGAAACCGATGCCGAACAGAATGTCGCTATCCATCTGCGGGTTGCAGAGTTCACTGGCCGTGACGACCGGCAATACGTCCTGCTGAGTCAGTAACGGCAGAGTGTCATTGAGAGGGGTTTCTTTGCTTGCACAACCAGCCAGCACGGTGAGCAATGCCAGAGGCAATACGTTGAAAACTTTCACAAGATGTTTCCTGATCTGGATTGGAGCGTAAAAGCAGGGCTCGCCTCAGGCAGTTCAACAAAGCAGCGGCCGTTTCCGAGAAGGAAAGGTCGGGGGGAGGGGGTATCAGTGTTCAGCAATTCCCTTGCTTCGATGCTTGCGCCAGCGATTCCATACGCTATCGGGTTCACTTGAAGCGGCGGGCGCTTCAAGTGCGGCGCATTCTACGTGGATCGACCGATTTGGCAATTTCACCGAAGTGAATCAAAGCTGCCTGCGCAAGCCGAAGCGTTTCATCAACGTCGACTCCAGCAACCCCTTGGGCAGCAACGCCGCCAGCATCGGCAGCGCCCGGCTGCCATTGCCGATACGGATCAGCCGTGGCGGTTTGCGCTGTTGCACGGCATTGAGCAGTACGTCTGCAAACTCACTGGCCGGCGTCGGCTTGTCCTGCGATGCCTTTGCCCGTGCGCGAATGCCCTCGCGCAGCGGAAACCACGGCGATTGTTCATTGATCAATTGCTCTGCCTCATGCCCGGCATTCTTGGCAAAACTCGATTGAATCGCCCCCGGCTGGACTTCCATCACGCGAATGCCGAACGGCGCCAGTTCCATGCGCAAGGCATCGCTCAAGGCATGCACTGCCGCCTTCGATGCGCAGTACGCACCGGCGAATGGCGTGACCAAAACCCCTGACACACTGCCGATATTCACCACCAGCCCCTTGGCCCGGCGCAGCACCGGGAACAGCGTGCGGGTGACACCGACGATCGAAAACACATTGGTTTCGAACTGGCGCTGCATGGCCGCCACTCCGCCGTCGAGCAGCGGCCCCATGGCGCCGTAACCGGCATTGTTGATCAGCACATCGAGGCCGCCGTGTTGCTGGTTGATCCGCTCGCCAAGTTGCTCCAGCGCCGCGCTGTCATTGACGTCCAGTTGCACCGCAGTGAATCCGGCACTTGCCAGCGCAGCAACATCCTCAGCCTTGCGCGCACTGGCCCAGACTTTGTACCCGGCAGCTTTGAACGCATCAGCGAGGGCGCGGCCGATGCCGCTGGAACAACCGGTAATCAATGCAACGGGCATGGCGCCTTCCTTGTGCAAAAGAGTGGGGGGAGGGGATCAGTCGGAGAAACTACCCTGTAAGCGCTCGGCGCGAAACTCCAGGGTTTGCGGGCGATATCCGGGGCGCAGCGGCGGCATCGGCAGGCAGTCTTCCCATTCGCCGCCGGCCTGCAATTCGCCGGGGCCACGATAGCGCGGGGCGGTGTATTGGTTGTCGGCCAGGTTGACCGTGTCGCCCGGCGCGTAGGCAGCGATGCGCCAGCGCAGTTCGGTCAGGGGCACGTCGTTGCCGTTCTTCATTTTCAGTTGCAGCGGACGATCGGCTGGGCACTGTTCGGGAGCGTAGGCGATGCGCATCTCAAGGCGCGCCAGTTGCTTGATCTCGCGGTTGTCCAGCCACACCACCCACATGGCTACGAAACCCAGGCCAATCGCCGCCGCCACGGAAACCGGTAAAGCTTTGGCCGGGTAGCGCAACAGCAGGATCAACCAGGTGATGACCAGCAGAATGCCGATGAACATGTCGCACAACCTCGAGGAGAGAGAGGGTCATCCTACCTAAGCGTAGGTGAGGTTGGCGATGGGCAGGGCAAAGTCAAAAGATCGCAGCCTGCGGCAGCTCCTACAGTTGGAACGCGTTTGTCCTGTAGAAGCTGCCGCCCGCTGCGATCTTCTGATTGTAAAAAGAAGCCCCCGCCCAACCCGCTGCGGATAGGGGACGCAGTGGGCTGGACGGGGGCTTCTTGTTTTATCGATCAGTTACTGCGCGATGGTCTTCACCGACACGCCGCGTTCGACCGGAGTGGAGCGGCCGTAGATATCTTCGAAGCGTTCGATATCGTCTTCACCCAGGTAGCTGCCCGATTGCACTTCGATGATTTCCAGCGGGATCTTGCCCGGGTTGCGCAGGCGATGCACCGAGGCGATAGGGATGTAGGTCGACTGGTTTTCGCAGAGCAGGAACACGTTTTCATCGCAGGTCACTTCGGCGGTGCCGCTGACCACGATCCAGTGCTCGGCGCGGTGATGGTGCATCTGCAGCGACAGGCACGCGCCCGGTTTTACCGAGATGTGCTTGACCTGGAAACGCCCGCCCATGTCCACCGAGTCATACGAACCCCACGGACGATAGACTTCGCAGTGGTTCTGGGTTTCGCTGCGGCCCTGCTCATTGAGCGTGTTGACCATTTGCTTGACGCCCTGAACCTTGTCTTTGTGGGCGATCATCATGGCGTCTTTGGTTTCGACCACGACGATATTTTCCAGGCCGATCACCGACACCAGTTTGCCGTTGCCGTGGATCATGCAGTTCTTGCTGTCCTGAATCACCACATCGCCCTTGGTGACGTTGCCGTTGGCGTCTTTCTCGTTGACTTCCCACAGCGACGACCAGCAACCGACGTCGCTCCAGCCAGCAGTCAGCGGCACCACGCAGGCGCGCTGGGTTTTTTCCATGACGGAGTAGTCGATGGAATTGTCCGGGCAGCAGGCGAAGGTGGCTTCGTCGAAGGTGATGGTGTCGGCGTCCTGCTGGCTGCGCTCAAGGGTCAGCAGGCAGGTGTCGTAGATGTCCGGGTCGTGCTTTTTCAGCTCTTCAAGGAAGCGGCTGGCGCGGAACAGGAACATGCCGCTGTTCCAGTAGTAACCGCCGGATTCGACGTACTCGGTGGCACGTTTGACGTCAGGTTTTTCGACGAAGTGCGAGACGCGGCTGACGCCTTCGGGCAGCAGCGAATCGCCGGTGGATTTGATGTAGCCGTAACCGGTTTCCGGTTTGGTCGCCGGCACGCCGAACAGGACCATTTCGCCGTTTTCGGCAGCGACGGTGGCCAGAGCCAATGCGCGTTGCAGGGCTTTCTGATCTTCCAGCACGTGGTCGGCTGGCAGCACTAGCATCAGTTCGTCACGGCCTTCATTGACCAGCATCATCGCCGTCAGCGCTACGGCTGGCGCAGTGTTGCGGCCGAACGGTTCCATCAGGATGCGTTGGCATTCCAGTTTACGATTGGCCAACTGCTCGTTGACGATGAAGCGGTGATCCTTGTTGCAGACCACGATCGGGGTGTCCATGCCTTCGAACACCAGGCGCTCGAGGGTCTGCTGGAATAGAGTGTGTTCGCCGGTCAGGGCGAGGAACTGTTTAGGGAACTGCTTACGCGAAAGCGGCCAGAGACGCGAACCGCTACCACCTGACAAGATCACCGGAATCATAATGTTTACTCCATAAAATCGATTGGTTAGAGGCACGAACGCTGTGTCGTTTCACTCTTGTTTTTGTCTCGTACCGAGAGGCCGCCGCATTCCCCTGTAGGAGCTGCCGAAGGCTGCGATCTGGTGATCTTGATCTTCAAAAACAAAGTCAAAAGATCGCAGCGTGCCGCAGCTCCTACAGGGGTCAGCGTCTCATCGGGAAATTTGTTAGCGGGTCGATACCGGGCGTTTCACCCAGACTGGCGACAGGCTGCTGCCGCTGCCGGTGACGTACAGCACCGCTGCTTCACCGCGTTCCAAGGCGACTGGTTTTACGTCGCCGACTTTCTTGTCACCTTCGTACAGCGCCAGGCTGACTTTCACCGGGTTGATTTCACGTTCGCCACGGCCCTTGGCGGCCACGTTTGGCACCACTTCAGTCTTGCCGTCGGCAGTCTTCAGGGTCAGCGGCTTGTCGCTGAGGTTCTGCACGCGCACCAGGGATTTCTGCTTGTTCTTGAACGGTGGTTCTTCGATCAGTTGCGGTGCGCCGGACGCGTTGTTGACCAGGGTGTAGTAGTGGTCACCGGCCAGTTTCACCGGCAGGGTCTGGCTGCCGATTTTGGCGCTGTAATCGCCGCCCGGCATGAAGCTGAAGTCGCTGCTGGCCAGTGGCGCAACATCGCTCAGGTTGGTGCTGCCGACGGTGGCGCTGACTTCGGCGTTGCTGGCGTTGTAGACCCGCACAAAGGTCGAGCCTTTCGGTGCGGTCGGGCCGTACAGGGCGGCGTCGCCACCGGCGAAGGCTGGGACGGAAAGCACGCTGAGGCCAGCAACCAGTGCGAAGCTTTTAGCGAGACGACGAGGAGTAGTAGTGAAAGTCATGGTGTACCTCTCTTTCAGTTTTGCGCCCGATCGGGCGTCTCGGATTTAGTGTTGATGGCTACGTTTTGTTGGCGTGCACCGGCTTGTTTAAGCTCTGCGACCCACTGCGGGTCGGCGTCGCCGATTTCGTTGTTCACAGGCAGATAACGTTCAGGAAACTCCCAGATCAGCACCTGTGGCGGGCTGTTCTTGAAGTCATCACTTTTCAGGTAGCTGAGCATCGGCAGGATCGGACCGTGGCCGTCTTCGGCGTAGCTCACCACGTCGCTGTGCAGCGCTTGTTTCAGCGCACCGACGAAGTTCCAGTTAGGGTTGGCGCTGTAGCTGGTACCGACCAATGCCACCGGCACTTCATTGCTGGCGAATAGCGCGTCGTCACCGGCAGGCTGCTCGCCGGCCGCGACGGTGTTGCGCTTCTGCAGCGGCTCTTGCGCCGGCATCAGGTTTTCGAACAGCGGGTCGAGCGGCAGAAACAAGCGCAGATCGCCCTTGTGCGTGACCTTCTCCGCTGGCGTGGTAACGAAGCGCTGTGGCTCGCCGCTGAGCGGGAACTTGTCGGCGATGGTTTTCGCCAGGGTGTTGGCGGCGATCTCGGCGCCCTCAGGCGTCCAGTGGGTGTCGGTGCGCAGGAACACTTGCTGACCGTTCTGCTTGGCCTGTTGCAATGGCTTGAGCAGGTCAGGGGCGAGGATCTTGTCGGCCGCCACACGCTGGTGGAAATCCTGATAGAGGTTTTCGTGGATGCTCGCCGGTTTCACTTCACCCAGATGCTCCGGGTACAGACGAACCTTGGCCGGCACGATCGCCATCACCAGTTTCACGCCTTTCTCTTTCAGGGTCTGGCGCACGCCTTCGACCAGCGCGTAGTTGCCTTGCAGGTTCAGCTCTTCGTTGACGATCGGGTTGAATTCCTCATCGCTGTACAACCACTGATCGCGACCGAGCACTACGCCCGGACGACCTTCGTTGAACAGTTTGAAATCCAGCGCGGCCCAGAGGTTGGTGCCCAGACGCTTGATCGGGAATTCATCGTCGTAGTGGGTTTCCACAGCCTTGGTCCAGCGGCCGTTGAGCACCGTCGCATCGGCGTTGGTGCTGAAGCCGAAGAAACTGCGAACCGACCACAGACCGAGGACCAACAGCGTCACCAGGAACAGGGCGATGTAGAAGATGCGTAATGAGCGGGTCATGTCAGATCCCTCAGAACTGGAAGTAAAGGAACGGCGAGAAGCTTTGCGCCGAGAGTTTGAGAATCGAGGCGATAAACAGCAGCAGGATCAGGCCGCGCATCACATAGCGGGACCAGTCCGCGCTCCAGTAGGCCGGTTGCACCTGGGCTTCGACGCCGACGGTGTAGCCAGGCTCATGGATGCTCGCCGGGTTTTCGCCAGGCGCTGCTTTGATCATTCCCGGGGTCGCGGTGGCAGGGCCGTTGGCCTCGACGTTGACTTCAGGTTTGCTCTTGGCCGGTGGCTGATTGGTGTACAGATCGCGCAGACCGAAGAAGGCCAGCGTCACGTACGCCACGACCAGAGTCGCCACTTGCAGACCGGTGAGGCTGGCCTGATTGAGTTCCGACAGCGACCAGTCGCCGAAGCTGAACATCGCGCCGTACATGCGACCGGCAACGTGCAGGTTCTCGGCACGGAAGATCACCCAGCCCATGACCACGAGCAGGAAGGTCAGCGCCCAGCGAATCGGGTTGAGGCTGCGCGGCGAGGTGTTCAGGCCCAGCGCTTTTTCGATCGCCAGCCACATGCCGTGCCAGGCGCCCCAGACGATGTAAGTGATGTTCGCGCCGTGCCACAGACCACCGAGGAGCATGGTCAGGAACAGGTTGCGATAGGTCATCAGCGTGCCTTTACGGTTACCACCGAGGGTGATGTACAGATAGTCACGCAGCCAGGTCGACAAGCTGATGTGCCAGCGGCGCCAGAACTCGGTGATCGACTGGCTGATGTACGGCTGCTTGAAGTTTTCCATGAAACGGAAACCCATCATCAAGCCCAGACCAATGGCCATGTCGCTGTAACCGGAGAAGTCGAAATACAGCTGCGCGGTGTAGGCCAGCGCACCGAGCCAGGCGTCACCGGTGGTCGGGTTTTGCAGGGCGAAGCAATGGTCAGCGACCACTGCGAGGGTGTCAGCGATAAAGACCTTCTTGATGAAACCCTGCATGAACCGCGTGCAGCCCTCGGAGAACTTGTCGAGGGTGTGCGTGCGGTTGTTGAACTGGTCGGCGAGGTCGCGGAAACGCAGGACCGGGCCGGCAATCAGGTGCGGGAAGATCGCCACGAACGCCGCGAAGTCGATGAGGTTGCGCGTGGCCGGGGTGTCGCCGCGATACACGTCGATGATGTAGCTGATCGACTCGAAGATGTAGAACGAGATGCCGATCGGCAGCAGCACGTGGGTGAGGATGAACGGCTCAAGACCGACCGACGTCATCATCGCGTTGATGCTGTCGACGCCGAAGTTGGCGTACTTGAAGTAGCCGAGGATGCACAGGTCCACCGCGACGCCCAGCAACAGCCAGCGCTGCGCCGGTTTGGTCCGCACACCGGCGGCACCGACTTTGAGGCCGATCCAGTAGTTCCACAGCGTGACGGCCGCGAACAGCGCGAGGAAGTCCACACGCCACCAGGCGTAGAACACGTAGCTGGCGATCAGCAGCAGCAGATTGCGATAGCGTTGCCCGCTCAAGTAGTACAAGCCGAGAAAGATCGGCAAGAACAGAAACAGGAACACGTTGGATGAAAATACCATCCCGATCTCTCCATGTTTGAACCAACAGTCAAGGGCCAAAGCCCCCCCAAACCCCCCGTGGTAATGGAGGGGTGAAACGGTGTTGCTGTCAGGGTTGTGCCGGGCCTTGAAAACCTGCCCTCACCCCCCGCCCTCTCCCGGAGGGAGAGGGAGCCTGATCTCTGGCCCTGCCAATATTGAGATCGACTCGATGTATCAGGTCGGCGGATTTCTCAAAAGCACCTCGGTCAGTCCCCTCTCCCTCCGGGAGAGGGTTAGGGTGAGGGGCTTTTATCCCTTTTCATGCGCCGGGTCATAGACCTTGGTCAGGTCGCCACCCAAGCGGAAGGTCTTGAACGGCTGCATGCCGTGCTTCTTCTCGATCACATCCGCCGGGCAGGTGTAGAGCGTGCAAAACGGTTCGAGCCAGGCGAATTTCATGTCCTCTTTGAGATCGGTCATGTCCTGCTCTTTGCCGTTCTTCTTCTCGAATTCATCCGGGTCTTTCACCCCCGCCAACACCCGGTCACCGAGACGCTTCAGCGCGCCATTGTTCTCCTGACGCAAATCGACACCGTTGACCTGGGCGAAACTGGCGATCATCGCCAGCGGCGGCAGGGCGTAGTTGTGATAGGCGAGGGCGCGTTGCTGGCGCTTGAGTTCGTTCGGCAGGAAGCCGTCGGCATCGACTTGATTGACGCCAACCTTGTATTCCTTCACCGCCCAGTCAAACAGGTCGCGGCGGTTGGTTGCGATCGAGGTCGCCATCACCGACCAGGCGGCCCAGTACGAGTGGTTGTTGGTTTTTTCCAGCGGCAGGTTGTCCCAGTCGCTGACGACCTGATCGGCCATTTTGCTGAACCACGCCTCGATCAACTGCGCTTCCTGCTGATGCTGAGCCAGTGGATGCGAGTCGGAGAATTTCAGGCGAATGTACGAAGAGGCCATGCTGCCCAGCGCCCATTTGCGCATCGACTTGCCGGTGTGGTTGAAGTCTTTCGACATCAACGCATCGGCCTTGGCCCACGCGGTCAGCCAGTTCAACGTGCAGTCCAGTTGTTCCGGACGACCGTCGCGCATGAACTGCATCACCCGTTTGGCGGTGCCGCGTTCCAGGGTGGTGATGTCTTTGGTGGTGTCGCGGAAGGCTTTTTCCGACTGCACGTTCAGCGTCGCGCGGGCCTTGTCCGAACCTTCGTATTTGCTGCGAAATTGCAGCGGCCCGGTGTACGGCGTCGGCATGGCATCGCAGCCTTCGCTTTTGTCACCGGTCTTGAATTTATCCACAGGCGCAAAATAGCCCTGGGGCGGACGCAGTGGCGCGGCGGCCTGCGCGGTGCCGGCGAGGATCGCCAGCCCGAGCAGCGTCGGCGCTAAAAGAGTTTTCAGTTTCGAGTTTCGCATAGCAGACCTCATTGCCCGACCTGAGCGGTTTGTTGCCCAGCGCCCGGGAATACGTTGCGTTTGCAGATTTTCGCTTCGACTTTCTGCGGCGCGGTGCCCGCTTCCGGGCCCTGGACTTCGACTGCCAGCAGGTTTTGCGAGGCCCAGTCTTCGTCCGTGCGCAGCTCAAAGGCGAAACGACCGTCGGTGTCGGAGGTTTCCGGTTTCTCGATCTTGATGTCCTCGTGGCGACCGTTCATGTACCAGAGGGTGGCTTGCAGGGTTTTCACCGAAGGGTCGGCGAAGCGGATGTCGACCTGATGGCTGCTGTTCTGCAGGTTCAGGTTTTTGCTGTTGACCAGCAGTTCTTGTTTGCTGCCCGGCTTGAGCGTGGTGCTCGCGGACATTTGCGCGTCTTTGCCTTCGCAGCCGTTGTCGAGAAGAGACATCATCTGGCGGTAGATGGTTTCCTGGTCGAGGCGGTACAGCGGCGAGAATTCCCAGATGAGAATTTTCGGCGGCGTCTTCTGGAATTCGTCGCTACCGAGGTACTGCAACATCGAGCCTTCCAGGCCACCGCCGGGGAAGGCGACGTTGAGAATATCGGCGCCAATGGCTTCTTCGAGGAAGCCGGCGAAGTTGTAGTTCTTGCCGCTGTGCGAGGTGCCGACCAGAGTGATTTGCGGGTTGCCGGAATCACCGAACAGGTCGCCATCACCGGCCTCGCCTTTCGGCTCGGTGGTGAACTGGTCCATGTACTGGATCGCGTAACTGGTGCCGCACAGTTGCCCGGCCATGTTGTGCAGGGTGCCGGTCTTGCCCATGCGCCCGGAGCGTTTGGTCTCGAATTCACGCTTGGGAATGTCGGCGAAGGCCGGGATTTGCTTGACCTTCTCGGCGACGATTTTCGCCGTGCGCTGCGCGCCGTACGGGGTCCAGTGCTGGTCGCCGCGGAAGTAGAAGTCATGGGCGGGCAGGGTGTCCGGCAGCGACTCGTTGGTCAGCGGCGACAGGTCTGGCACCACGTAACCCATCTTGGCGAAACGGCCGAGCATGGTCTTGTAGTTGCCCAGCGCTTTCTCGTAATCGAACGCGGCTTTTTCCTGCGGGTTGAGCTTGTTGCGGTTCACCAGACCACGGGTCGGCTGATAAACGATCACCAGTTCGACGCCTTTGGCCTTGAACGCATCGTGCAACTGTTGCAGGCGTTTGTAGCCGGCCGGCGTGGTGTTGAACTCGGTGCGCAAATCTTCCTGCGTGCGGAACAACCAGTCGCCTTGCGCCTGCACCAGGGTGGTGAAGTTCTGCTGATAACGCGTGGTGTAGTTCTTCGCGTCATGGGCGGCCGGGCACAGGTTGCAGCACGGTTCGGCGCTGAACTTCGGCGGCGTGGCAGCGGCACCTTCATCGGCGCGCGCGCCTTGGCTGGCCGCAAGAATGCCCACGGTCAGGGCCGACAGGCTGAGTAATCTGATCAAGTGTGGGTGCATAAAATTATCCTCAGTCCTGCATTTCGGTCTGGCGTTCGACAGGGTCGATCAGCACGGCTTTCTGCTGGCGTACCAGCAAGTCGAGAATTTCATCCTGGCGCTCGCCAAGGATGCCGTTGAAGCTGATGCCGCTGGATTTGGTCGGCGCCAGCATCGACACGCGATACAGCTCGACACTCAAGGGCGAGTCGATCGACAGCGGGCCGCTGCCATTGGCCGCCAGTTCACCGCCGACGACGATCAGCGATACCTGCGCATCGAACGGGTCGAGCTTGATGTCACGGTCGGTGTCGGTCAGGTCTTTGATGTGGCCGTAGACGCCGGTCAGGCCGTTGGCCATGGCAACGTTTTCGTAGAGGCGAATGTTCACGCTGTTACGAATGCGGATGCCGTGGCGCTTGTTGCTGATGACCTTGTTGCCCCACAGCAGGTTGTCGGCAGACTCGTAGAGCGTGATGCCGTCGGTGTGGTTCTTGTAGATCTCGTTGTAGGCAATGATGTTGTTGACGCTGTTACGGTCGATCACCAGACCCGAGAGGTGGTTGTCGAAGCTCTTGTTGTTGAAGATGAAGCTGTCGTTGACCTCACGGGAAATAATGATCCCGTGCTTCTTCTTCGTACCGTGCACGGTGTTCTCGGCAATGATCAGGCCGTGGGAACGGTCGTGCGGGTCGATGCCGTAGACGATGTTGTCTTTGTAGGTGTTGCCCTTGACCACGAAGTCGCGGGTCTCGTAGCAGTAGAAGCCGTACCACATGTCGGAGAACTCGGAGCCGACGATCCAGCCGGTCGGCTCAGGACGCTTGAGCACCTTGGCCATGTTCGGCGTGTACTGGGAAATACTCACCCCGTACGACTTACTGTTGGCGTAGCCGAAACTGGCCATCTTGCTGTTGACGATGTAGGTCTCGGTGCCGCCCCAGGCGAGCAGGAACGGACGGAATTCCTTCGGCGAACGGAAGGTCGCCGGGCCGTTGTCCTTTTCGCGCCAGCCGGTGACTTTGGTGTCACGCACGAACAGTTGGCCGTCGTTGACCATGAACGCACCGGCTTCTTGCGACAGGCGCAGTTCCTGGGTCTGGCCGTCGATTTCGAGGATGCCTTTACGGCCGACCACGATCGGCAACTTCGACAGGTACACACCCGGCGAGGTCTCGCTGAAATACTGCTTGGGCAGTTTCTGCGCCAGATCCTTGAGGTTCATGTAGCCGTCATCGACGAAGATCGCCTGCGGGATGCCGTGCTGACGCACCACCCATTCGGCCATCTTGTTGTCGCCGCCAATGAAGTCTTTCAGGGCGTCTTCCTGCATCATCCGGCGCACGCTGACTTTGCCTGCTTTGCTGCGGACGATTTTCGCGGCAGCGGCTTCGGCGGTATAGCCGGAAATGTCCGGCAGTTTCGGCGCGGCCAGGTTCAGCGCTTCGGTCGGCGCGCTGCTGACAGTGTAGGTCTTGGCTTGTTGCAGCTCTTTGGCGGTGGTCACCGGCTTAACCGGCTCCACTGTCGCGAAGGCGCTGGCGCTGGCCAGCAGCATCGCGCCGGCCAGCAGGCTGAGTGAGCCTGTCCTGGTGCTGATCATGTCGGGCACTCCCTTGGCGGTTTGCATCAGAAGCGCCAGATCACGTCGATGAACGCGCGGTGCATGTACGAATCAACCTGCTTGCCGTAGGCATCGCCCGGTTTGAACACACCGCCACGGAAGCGCACAAGGGCCGAAGGCTCGTCGATCGACTGGCTCAACGCCGCCGGCAACAGACCTTGCTTGAAGTACTTGGTGACGACCAGGTCCATCTCTTGGCCCAGATCCTTGTTGCCGTCTTCAAGCGGCAGCGAGGTGCTGGAAAGGATCGCGCCGGTGGCGTCATCGGTGTTGTTTTCCGCGGCGTTGATGCCGTTGCTGCCCACTGGCTTGTTACCGTCCACGCGCCAGAACTTGTGGTAGATCAGGCTGGCGTCGTACTCGTCATTGACCATCCACGAACCGAACAGAGTCGCGGTCTGCATGTTGTTCATTTCGCCACGGAACGCTTCACCGAAACGGTGCACACGCGAACGGGTACCGGTGTAGTTGGAGCGGTTGCTCTCCAGACCGTTCTGCTCGTAATCGGCGCTGGCGCGGGCATAGGCACCGCCGACTTGCCATTGCGGATCGAGGCGCAGACGCACACCGATATCAGTGGCCCAGCCGTTGACGTCTTCGCTGCGCTTGGCTTGCGCCGGACGCGAACCATCGGCGTTCAGCGCGTTGACCGTGTCGCGGTCGCCGCTCATGCCGGTGATGCTGCCCCAGTAGTTGACGGTGTTGGTGTTGCGCCAGTTGTAGGCATCGCTGTCGGCGGTCAGGCCGATCCAGCTGATGTCGCCGTTCTGGGTTTTATCCAGCGAGTCGCGCGGGACGCCCGGCTCGGCGTAATCGAGTTTGCCGTCATCGTGGGTGTGGTGACCGCGAATGCCGACCCATTGCCCCGGCGTCCACTGGTAAGCGGCATCGGCGTAGGCGTGCAGGCGATCTTTGTCTTTCGGCGCCAGCTCTTTCAGGTCGGTACGGTATTCGCTGAAGCGTTCGGCGACACCGGCGTTGGCGCGCAACAGGGTGGTGTCGAAGGTCCAGTTCAGCGCTTCGATGTTGGTGTCGCGCCACTGGCCATCGTCATTGCGCAAACGCTGACGACCGAACTTGAGCATCTCGCCCGGGTATGGGGTGAGGCCGCTGTAACCGACCCAGAACTCGCGCATCGCCAGGTAGTTTTTCTTGGTTTTGCGATCACTGTTGTCGGTGGCTTGTTCACCGTCGGATTGTTGCAGGGTGTCGGTTTCGATGATGTCGGTCGAAGTCACGGCCTGACCCATGGCGTAGGCGCTCCACGCGCCGCTTTCGCCGTAGATCCACGGACGCAGGTCGAGGCCGACGCCGTTGACGTCGCCGCCACTGGCGGTGCCGAGGTCACGGTCGTCTTCGGACTGGCCGGTGACTTTCACTTCCAGGCCAAAGTTCTTGGTTTCAGTCATCGCGGCCAGTGTCGGGCAAGACCAGATCAGCGCGAACGAAAGGCCAATGCCGGCCTTCACGAATGGATTCAACTTCATAATTTTTCCTCGCCGTCTTCTTCTTGCAGGGCGTGCAGTTGCAGCGTGGTCGGGTTCAGAGCGCCACGGCTGGCTTGCTCTTGTTGCAGCAGACGTTGGGCTTCGGCCAGACGCTCGGGCGGCAGTTGCGCGGCGAGGGTGGTCGCCAGCTCATCGGCTTGCGGAGTGTTTTGCGCCTTGGCCAATTGGCTGAACACATAGGCATTGAGCGGGTCGGGTTTGGTGCCCTTGCCTTGGGAAAACAGTTGGGCGATGGCGAAGTCGGCGCTGTTCTGGCCATTGCGCGCAGCGGTCAGCAGGTGGTCGAGGGCCTTCTGCGGATAGACCTTGCCCAGGTAGCCACGGCGATAGATCTGGCCGAGGTAGTAGTCGGCGGCAACTTCGCGTCCCACGGCTTTCTGGAAATGTTCTTCGGCGATTTTGGCGTCGGCCGGGACCAGTTTGCCTTCGTAGTAGAGCTTGCCCAGCAAAAGTTCGGCGCGTGGCTGATCGGCTGCGCGGCCGTTGTCGAGGTACTTCATCATCTGATCGACGTCGCCCAGTTCCGGGTAGTCGTAGAGCAGTTGCGCGAGGGTCACCCACGACGCCGGGTAGCCCGGAGCGATCGGCTCCAATAGCGACTGCGCGGTTTTTTCGTCGGTCTTGCCGAGGGTCGAGTCGGCCAATACGCGGGCCACGGAATCGACACGCTGCGCGGTGACCGTGCCACGGCTGTAACCGGCCTGCATCTGCTTGATCAGCTCGGCCTGCTGCTCTGGCTGGGCACGTTTCTGATAGACCGTGGCCAGTTCGACGTAGCAGATGTCGGTGGTGTTGAGCGCGGCTTTGCAGATTTTTTCCACGTCATCCAGGTGCTGGTCGTAAGTGCCTTGGGTGCGATACAGCAGCACCTGGGCCAGACCGGCTTCCGGGTAACCGGACTTGCGCCACTGATCGATCTGCTGCTGCGCGTTGATGTTGGGGAAGCTGTGCGGGTATTGCAGATAGAGCATCGCCAGCGGGATCAACGTGTTGCCTTCGCCATTGGCGGCGGCTTTTTTCAGCAGGCTTTCGGCTTCGTGGTGCTCGGCTTCGGTAGAACCCGGTTTGGCCACCAACAGGCGACCGAGACGGGCCTGAGCGCGCGGCGAAACACTAGCGGCGGCGCGGTAAGTCGCTTCGGCCTGTTTCATTTGCGCGGGGTCGCGGCTGTCGACCTGGATATCAGCGAGGCCGACTTGCGCTTCGCTGTAACCCAGGTCCGCCAGTTGCTGATAGTTCTGCGCGGCGGTGGCAGTGTCGCCACGCTTGAGCGCTTCGTTGGCCAGACGCTGATCGGGCAGGCCGGCGCAACCGGCCAGACTGACCGCCAGCGCCAAGGCACATACTGATCCCTTGTGGGAGCTGGCTTGCCAGCGATTCAGGCGACTCGGTTTTTCAGCTAGACCGCATTGATCCCATCGCTGGCAAGCCAGCTCCCACAGGGATTGTGGTGTTCTCAGAAAAAAGGTCACAGGCATGTCCTCGACTTAAAGACCGGCAGCCATGGCTTTGTCGATCAGCCAGTTCAGGTTCGGGCCACGGTCGCTGTTCACTTCCACCGGGCGGCCGGCGAGGCTGCTGTCGAGCGGCTCGTCAGGCTGGATCTGCACGCGGATGTCGGAGGACAGGTCGGCGCTTTTCAGGCTGGTGCTGCTGACGATCTTGCCGGTGCGGGTCTTGTCTTCGCCGGCGATCTGGAAGCTGACCGGGGTGCCCGGACGCACGTCGCCGAACTGGCGATAGGAGAAGCGTGCATCGACGGTGGCCTGGGTGTTACGCGGCACCAGTTGGAAGATCACATCGCCCTTGCTCGCGTACTGACCGTCAGCCACCAGTTGCTGGGCCACGGTGCAATCGCACGGCGAGGTCAGGGTGCCGGTCATTTGCTTGCCGAACAGCTCTTCAACCTTGGCCGGTGCCAGTTGGTCTTCGTCCAGATGGCCTTTGAGCACGTCGAGCATGCTGGTGCTGAAGGTCGCCAGTGGCGCGCCTTTGGCTGCGACGCCGTCGGACTTGATCAGGCTCTGCACGGTGCCGTCACGCGGCATGGTGATGTTCATCCCCGGCACGCTGACCAGACCGGCCTGCGCGTGGCTGACGAAGTACATGCCGTATACCGATTTGAAAATGAAACCCGCCGCGACCAGACCGACCGCGAAGATACCGGCGCTGAAGGTCACTGCTTTCAGGCGGCCGAACGGAGTCATGCCGGAGCCGCCGTCCTTGACCTTGCGCGCCTTGGTGAAGTTGTCACGCTGCAGGGTTGCCAGCACTTCACCCATGCTGACGATGTCGCCGGCCAGGTGCGAAGTGATCAAGTGGCGCAGGGTGGAAATATCCTGCGGCTCCAGATTCTGGAACTGGCAGCCGGCACGGCCGGTCTGGCGGTCGAAGGAACGCACTTGCAGTTCAACGTCCATAGCCAGGCCGAGGTTGTCGATGACAAATTGCAGGCGGGCCTTGTACACCTCACCGATGGTCAGCGGCATTTGCCCGGCGTTGAACGCCAGACCACCGGCGGACAGGTCGAGGACCCGCGCTTCCATTGGCGTCCGGTCGGGGCCGAAGAAGCGCAGTTTGGCCGGGATTTTCACGCGGGCGTGTTGGCGCTGGGCTTCGGATTCATGCACTACGTTGGCGTTGACGGCGGTATTCATGGGGGCGATTTCCTTGTTAATTCAATAGGGGCAGGTCAGACCATCATCAGCAGCACGGCGACGAAAATGCTGCCGGCGGAGAAGGTCATGGTCCGAGACGACCAGGTGTTGAACCAACGTTGAAAGCTGGCGAGATCACGGGTCAGGGAAGTGGGTTGGCGAGTCCAGGATTGTTGGTCGAGGCGGAAGAACACGTAGATCTTCACCAGCGCACCGACGATCTGGTTGTAATACAGAATCGCTGGGTAAGCCGGGCCGATGCGGTGACCGGAACACGACAACAGCAACGTCAGAATCAAGCGGGTGATGCCGATCCACAGCAGGTAAACCAGGATGAACGCGGTGCCGTACTTGAAGCTGGCGATGAGCGCCACGGTCAGGCCGAGCAGCGAGGTCCACATCGAAACGCGCTGGTCGAACAGCACCACCGAGGTGAACGCGCCGAGGCGTTTCACACCCAGGCCCAGCGCTCGCGAGTTCTGGCGCAGGTTGTTGCCGTACCAGCGAAACATCAGTTTGCGGCTGGCCTTGATGAAGCTCTTTTCCGGCGGGTGTTCAACGGTGTTGATCGCTGCGTCAGGCACGTAAAAGGTGTCGTAACCCAGGCGCATCAGGCTGAACCAGCTCGACTTGTCGTCGCCGGTCAAAAACTTGAAACGGCCCAGACGCCAGTGTTGCAGCGAGTCGCTTTCAACGTCGGCGATGAATTCCGGGTTGGTCACCACGGTGGCGCGAAACACCGACATACGACCGGTCATGGTCAGCACGCGTTTGGACAGGGCCATCGAGCACATGTTGATGTGGCGCTGAGCGAAACGCAGCTTGTGCCATTCGCTCATGATGTAGCCGCCGCGCACTTCGCAGAACTCGTTGGTGGTCAGGCCGCCGACGTTGCCGAACAGCTGGAACCACGGCACGGTCTTGCGCACGGTGCCTTCGCCGAGCACGGTGTCACCGTCGATCACGGCAACCACAGCACGGTCGTCCGGCAAGTGACGGGAGATCGCGCGGAAACCATAGGCCAGGCCATCGCGTTTGCCGGTGCCGGGAATGCGCACGAAGTCGAGCTTCACGCGGTCGGGCGGATTCATCCGCGCCCACAGTGCCTTGACCAGTAGCTCATCGGACATTTCCACGATCGAGCAGACCACGGTGGTCGGCAGTTCGCAGTCGATGGCTTCACGGATCACCGAGCTGTAGACCTGCGCGGTGGTGAGCGCGTCGATACGGAAACTGGTGACCATCAGGAACACATGCGACGGGTCCGCCGCCTTACCCAGCTTGCGCACTTTGCGGCGCAGGTGCGGGTAAACGATGTAGAGAAAAATCATGCCGCGCACAAAGTGCGTTGCACCCATCGAGTAGCGCCAGATACCCACGGCGCCAATCAGGAAAATGAAGTCCTTCGACTCGGAGTCGAATGTGGACGTGGGCAGCATCAAGGCCAGGCCCATCAACAAACTGAGGTAAAACAGCCAACCGGCGGCCTGAAGTAGGCCGTGCTTTAGCCTGTGCATAATCTGCATCCGTCTCTATCTCGGGCGAGCCCGATGGGGTTAAGGCAGGCTTACAAAGAACTGCGATGTCACGCGCAATTCGGGCGAACCCTGTAGGAGCTGCCGAAGGCTGCGATCTGTTGATCTTTGCCGGTTCACTCGGGACTCAAGCGTTTGGGGCAAAGATCGCAGCCTTCGGCAGCTCCTACATTTGGGTTCACACATTGGTTGCGCGCCGCCTATGGGTTACGCGGCGGCGCGCAACGTCTGCTTTACCAGCAGATACCTTCGGTGCGCGTACCGGCGTCGGTGGCTTTGGCCATGAAGCCGACCAGGTCGATGACCTGCTTGCCGTGCGGCGCTTGCTGGGCCAACGGGCGGAACTTCTCGTCGCGGTTGCCGAGGATGATCACGTCGGAGTTGTCGATCACCGAATCGAAGTCCGAATTGAGCAGGGACGACACGTGCGGGATTTTCGACTCGATGTAGTCTTTGTTCGCGCCGTGAACACGGGCGTACTCGACGTTGCTGTCGTAGATGCTCAGGTCGTAACCCTTGCCGATCAGCATCTCGGCCAGTTCCACCAGCGGGCTTTCGCGCAGGTCGTCGGTGCCGGCCTTGAAGCTCAGGCCGAGCAGGGCGACTTTGCGTTTGTCGTGACTTTCAACGATGTCGAAAGCGTTCTGCACTTGCGATTCGTTGCTGCGCATCAGCGAGTTGAGCAGCGGTGCTTCGACGTCCAGCGAACCGGCGCGGTAGGTCAGGGCGCGCACGTCTTTCGGCAGGCACGAACCGCCGAAGGCGAAGCCTGGGCGCATGTAGTACTGGGACAGGTTGAGGGTCTTGTCCTGGCAGACCACTTCCATCACTTCACGGCCATCGACGCCGACCGCTTTGGCGATGTTGCCGATCTCGTTGGCGAAGGTCACTTTGGTCGCGTGCCAGACGTTGCAGGTGTACTTGATCATCTCGGCAACGGCGATGTCCTTGCGGATGATCGGTGCGTCGAGTTCTTCGTACAGCGATTGCAAAACGTCGCCCGAGGCCTTGTCGAACTCGCCGATGACGGTCATCGGTGGCAGGTCGTAGTCGGCGATGGCGGTGGATTCGCGCAGGAACTCAGGGTTGACCGCAACGCCGAAGTCGACACCGGCCTTCTTGCCCGAGCAGTCTTCAAGAATCGGGATCACTACGTTGGCAACGGTGCCCGGCAGTACGGTGCTGCGCACGACGATGGTGTGGCGGGTGGTTTTTTCACGCAGGACAAAACCGATCTCGCGGCATACCGCTTCGATGTAGTTCAGTTCGAGGTCGCCGTTCTTCTTGCTCGGCGTACCGACGCAGATCATCGACAGGTCGGTGTCGCGAATCGCCTCGGCGAAGTTGGTCGTGCCACGCAGGCGACCGGTCTGGATACCCTGTTGCAGAAGTTCGCCCAAGCCCGGTTCAACAATCGGCGACTTACCGGCGTTGATCATGTCGATCTTGTCTTTGGCAACATCGACGCCAACTACGTCATGGCCCCGTGCAGACAGGCAACCGGCACATACTGCGCCAACGTAACCCAAACCAAATATGCTGATGCGCATCGCAATTACCTCTGTATATATCAGGCCTTAGAGGGCCGGAGTTAATGGTGTTCAGCGTTCATTAGTGCACTCGAAAGTGCGGCATACAGGCGCCACAACGCCGTGTGCAGGCATACTAAGTTTCGAGTGTCTAAATAAGTGCACTCAAGATGTGCGCAACCAGGCCTTGTTGTTATGACTTGCCCTGTTATGCAGCCGATCTTCTTTGGAGAAGACTCTTGTGCAATCGTCTTACGCGCTCGATGTCAGGATAAAAGTCCCGTAAATCAAGCGGTTGGGTGCTCAGGCGAGCACGTTTATAAGGGCGCGGCCATGGCCTTTGTAGGGGATATAAATGGTGCGTATCTCCTGTCCAGCGTCTGTTTTGAGACTAGTTAGTCATCTAGGCAAGTTGCTGTGACAACTTGGTTACATGGCTATCTGCTCCGCGTAAGTTATCTCGTACAAACTCGGCGAGAATCGTTACCGGTGGTATGAGCTATGCATTCGGACGAAGTTCCTGTCCGCTCATCGCGAAATCTGAAATTTTTTGAAATATTGTCAGAGATGGCACTAGTCTCAATTTGATAGCACTTTCGTTTTCGACCTTTATTAACAGGCGAAAAATCACGTTAGATAGTTTTGTGCCACTACGGTGAAAAAAATCAGGTGCCACTACTGAAAAAATTGATCAGTGTCGAGTGAAACTAATATTAGAAAAGGTAGGGGTATTATTTTGGCGCCATAAAAATGGCGAAAACAGGCGGGGGATTTTTGACATCGTGCGAGCTGCACGACTCTTTATAGAAAGAGTCGTGCATTAGGCATGCTTTATTCGGGGGCGTGGTCGCGCAAAAACACCAGATTGTCCGGTTTCGATTGCTCAGCGCTGTAGCGATAACCCTGCACATCGAACTGTTTGAGCTGGGCCGGATCGTTGATCTTTTCCTGGATCACGAAACGGCTCATCAGGCCTCGTGCCTTTTTCGCGTAGAAGCTGATGATCTTGTATTGGCCGTTCTTCTGATCCTTGAACTCGGTGTTGATGATCCGCGCGTTCAGGGCTGTGCGTTTGACCGCCGAGAAGTATTCGTTTGAGGCGAGGTTGAGCAGCACGTCATCGCCCTGATCGGCCAACGCCTCATTCAGCCACTCGCTGATGCGCGTGCCCCAGAAGGCGTACAGGTCTTTGCCACGGGCGTTGGCCAGTTTGGTGCCCATTTCCAGACGGTACGGTTGCATCAGGTCGAGCGGGCGCAGCAAGCCGTAGAGGCCAGAGAGCATGCGCAGGTGTTTTTGCGCGTAATCGAAATCGGCTTCGCTGAAGGACTGCGCGTCCAGACCGGTGTAGACGTCACCCTTGAACGCGAGCAGTGCCTGTTTGGCATTGTCTGGCGTGAAGGCTGGCGTCCAGCTGCCGAAACGCGCGGCGTTGAGCCCGCCGATCTTGTCCGACACGTGCATCAGTTCGCTGATCTGCGCCGGGGTCAGGTCGCGCAATTGCTGGATCAGTTCTTGGGAATGGTCGAGGTATTGCGGCTGAGTGAAACGCTGGGTCGCCGGCGGTGTTTCGTAATCGAGGGTCTTGGCGGGGGAAATCACCATCAGCATGAAGTCGTCTCCTTTAATCGTGGGGGCGATTCTAGGGGGTTGTCCGAGTTGACTCCAGCTATGGGGGTAATAGGTGTGGGGGAAGCTCGGGCATTTGCGACGGCTGGTGGATTCTTCCCTCACCCCAGCCCTCTCCCAGAGGGAGAGGGAGCCGATCTTCGTTGGTTTCAAAATTTGAGTTCGACTCGTTAGTTCAGATTGGCGGATATCGAAAGGGATACTCGGTCAGCTCCCTCTCCCTCCGGGAGAGGGTTGGGGTGAGGGCAGCGTCCGTGAATCTTGCACATCAGCTATAGTGCCGCGCGGGTTTTGTTATGGAGACATCCCTTTTGCGCATTGTTCTTTTATTCACCGCGTGGCTGTTGAGCTTCGGTGCCGTGGCGGCGCCGGGCGATGTGGCGACGCTGGATCGCAGCACCTGGCCAGAGCAGCTCAGCAATCCGACGCTGTTTGATGTGGCGTCCCGGGCGGAAATCCTCATGTTCGCCCGTGGTCTGCTCGGTACTGAGTCGATCGACGAGGCCGCTTTGGCCCAGCGTCTGGGCCTGCGTACGGTCAATGTCGACGCGGTCAACATTCTGCGTCAACGCCTCTGGCAGCGCCTGTTGGCCAACTACAACTACGCCCAGCAAAGCTGCGATCAGGACGCCTCGTTCTGCTTCCTTGTCGAAGACTTGCCGACGCTGCGCGAGCAAGCCGCCAAGTTCGTAGTCAGCGACGACAGCTATTACACCAAGTGGGCCGAGCCGAGCCGGATCTTCCATCTGCAGTATCTCGACGAGTTGCTGCGTAAGGCCGCCCTGTCGCCACAGACCAGCAACGAATTCGATCGTTTCGGCGACTACGAGCGTAATGGCGACGAGATGCACGATCGCCTGTTTCTGCTGACCTTCGACAGCGCCGCCAACCTGCAACCGGACAACACCGATTGGCTCACCGAGTACCTGCGCAAATCTAATCTGAGCGGTACGTTCTTTGTGTTGGGCAAGGATATTCAGGCGCGGCTGGCCGATCGTTCGGTGAGCAGCCTGCAAGCGGGATTCTCCAGACAGTGCGTGGGCGTTCAAGGTTGGGAGTTCCGCTCCCACAGTCACTGGCAGGACTGGCAGGATTCGGTGCGGCGCAGTGCTGATCTGGTGAAGAACAAGTTGCCGGAAAACTACGTGCCGCTGTTCCGTCCGCCGGAAGGCCAGCGGCGTAGCGATGCGCAAGGTTTCTTCAACACCCAAGGCCTGCAAGTGGCGCTGTGGGACATCGACGCCCAGGACGGCGCTGGCAAACTCAAGGGCGCGCCGAGTGCGCAGCGGGTGCTGACCCTGATGCTGTTGTGGCGCCACGGGGTGATCAATTTCAACATGAAACAGGACGCGGTGAAGACCGCGTTGCCGTGGTTGATCACGCAAACCGCGCAGAGCGGTATCGGTTGGGAAGACTGTCAGGACGCGTTTCGTTGAGAAACGGCAAAAGCCCGGAAACATTGCGCTTGGGGCGATTTTCTTGAGGAATTCGGTGCAGGCGGACTTCCGACTTTAGCGGGGTCTGGGCAGTCCGCCAAGGGCTTTTCGTCACTCTGCAAAATAAACTTAAAAAAACCGTCAAAGTGCTTTTTTATGTCATCGGTTTTGGAGTATTACGAAGACAGACCGCCGAAACCTGCAACACAGGTGGCGTCTTCCAAGACCCGTTTGTTTGCAGTCACTTGAATCTCCGCAGGTGAGATTTCGGCAGTCACTTCGAGGCGCAGCACCGCCCAGGTATTGCGTCCAATGGCTCTGACAAAGGTGACCGAGTATGGATGATCACGGACGTAGCCCTTCCTCCAACCAGCCAATCCTTTATGTACTCGATACCAACGTATTGATTCACGATCCAAACGCCCTGCTGAATTTCGAAGAACACCACGTCGCGATCCCGATGACCGTGCTGGAAGAGCTGGACAAGCTCAAGAGCGGGCATCACAGCGTTGCCGCCGAATGCCGTCAGGCCATCCGGCTGATCGACAAGACCTTGGGCGACGCTTCCCCGGAAGACGTTGAACTGGGTGTGCCGATCCAGCGCGGCAAGGGCGGGCCAAAGGGCTTGCTGTCAATTCTGATGAGCAAACAGGCCGAATCGAACCTGATTCTGCCCGAGCATCTGAACGACAACAAAATCATCAACCAACTGATCGACCTGCACACCCGCGACCCGAAAAAGCCTGTGGTGCTGGTCACCAAAGACATCAACATGCGCCTCAAGGCGCGCGCCTGTGGCATCGATGCCGAGGACTACAGCACCGACCAACTGGTCGATGACGTGTCCCTGCTGCCCAACGGCTATCACAACATGACCGGCTCTTTCTGGGACCGCGTGAGCAAGGTCGACACCCGTCAGGATCACGGTCGCACCTGGCATCAAGTGCAACTGATCGACAACCTGCCGGCAGTACACATCAACGAGTTCATCATTGACGAACAGGGCTTTGTCGGCTGGATCAAGGAGATCGACGAGGCCAAGCTGCTGATCCTCGACCTGCATCAGGAACCGCTGCTGCACCAAGAGGCCTGGGGGCTCAAACCACGCGACATCTATCAGAGTCTGGCGCTGTACGCGTTGCTCGATCCGGACATTCATCTGGTCAACCTGTCCGGTGCGGCAGGCTCCGGTAAAACCATTCTGGCACTGGCTGCTGCGATTGAGCAGACCATGGTCAGCAAGCGTTATCGGCGCATCATTGCCACCCGCAGCGTGCAAGGCCTGGATCAGGAAATCGGCTTCCTGCCCGGCACCGAAGCGGAAAAAATGGAGCCTTGGCTGGGCGCCATCACCGACAACCTCGAAGCCTTGCACATGGATGACGAAAACACCCATGGCAGCGTCGACTACATCCTCAGCAAAGTGCCGTTGCAGTTCAAATCGCTCAACTACATTCGCGGTCGCAGCTTCCAGCAGAGCCTGATCCTGATCGACGAATGCCAGAACCTTACGCCGCACCAGATGAAAACCATCATCACCCGTGCCGGCGCCGGCTCCAAAGTGGTGTGCCTGGGCAACCTCGCACAGATCGACACCCCTTACCTGTCCGCGACCAGCTCCGGGCTGACGTACCTGACCGAACGCTTCAAGGATTTCCCCAACGGTGTACACATCACCCTGCAAGGGGTGCCTCGCTCGATCCTGGCCGAATACGCCGAATCGCATCTGTAACCCTTGACCCAAAACCGGGCGGCCCTTAAAGCCGCCCGGTTTTTTATGCCCCTGCACAAATCCCAATGTAGGAGCTGCCGAAGGCTGCGATCTTTTGATCTTGTTTTTAAAAATCAAAGTCAAAAGATCGCAGCCTTCGGCAGCTCCTACACGAAGAACACCATATTCGTGCGTGCGGAAATTTGACCCGCAGGTTTACAATCCCCGCTCCTGATCAGGAGTAATCCCGTGCTGACTCATCTCGATTCCCAAGGTCGCGCCAACATGGTCGACGTCACCGAAAAAGCCGTGACGTTCCGTGAAGCGACGGCCCAAGCGCTGGTGCGCATGCTCCCCGAAACGCTGCAGATGATCGTCAGCGGCGGCCATCCCAAGGGTGATGTGTTTGCCGTGGCGCGCATCGCCGGCATTCAAGCGGCGAAGAAAACCAGCGATCTGATTCCCCTGTGCCACCCGCTGATGCTTACCGGCGTCAAAGTCGAACTCAGCGCTGACGGCGAAGACACCGTGCGCATCGTCGCCCGCTGTAAACTGTCCGGGCAGACCGGCGTCGAGATGGAAGCGCTGACCGCCGCCAGCGTCGCCGCTCTGACCATTTACGACATGTGCAAAGCCGTGGATCGCGGCATGACCATCGAAAGCGTTCGTCTGCTGGAGAAGGTCGGCGGCAAGAGCGGGCACTTCCAGGCGGAGCAGCCATGAACCTGACCGTGAAGTTTTTTGCCCGTTACCGTGAAGCGCTGGGCGTGGATTCGGTAAAGGTTGAAGGTGATTTCGCCACCGTCGATGACGTGCGCGCACTGCTCGCGCAGCGTGACGGCGCCGAGGTGCTGAGCGAGCAGAACCTGATGTGCGCACGCAACGAAGACCTCTGCCAGCTCGACGAGCCGGTGACCGATGGCGACGAAGTGGCGTTTTTCCCCACCGTGACCGGAGGCTGAGCCATGGCGATTCGCGTGCAGGCCACGCCGTTCGATCCGGGCGCTGAAGTCAACGCGATGCACGCTGCCAATGTCGGCGTCGGCGCGGTGGTGAGTTTTGTCGGTTACGTGCGTGATTTCAACGATGGGCTGGATGTGGCCGGGATGTTCCTTGAGCACTATCCGGGCATGACCGAAAAAGCCCTCGGCAAGATCGCCATCGAAGCCGAACAGCGCTGGCCATTGCTGAAGCTGGAAGTGCTGCATCGCATCGGCGCACTGGAGCCGGGCGAGCCGATCGTGTTTGTCGGCGCGGCCAGCGCCCATCGCCAGGCCGCATTCGACGCCTGCGCCTTCGTCATGGATTACCTGAAAACCCGCGCACCGTTCTGGAAGAAGGAAAACACCAGCGACGGGCCGCGATGGGTCGAAGGGCGTGACAGCGATCACGCCGCCGCCGATCGCTGGAAGAAATAAGTTCTATAGCGCCTTCCAATCCGCCATCGCTGGCAAGCCAGCTCCCACAGGGTTTTGCGTCGTGCACATATTTTTTGTGCACCACTGAAACTGTGGGAGCTGGCTTGCCAGCGATGAGGCCATCTGCAACACCAAAAAACCTCGCAGACACTCTCTTCTTCCTGATTGACGATTTGTACCTGAGAGTCCAGTATGGATTTCCAAGTACAAAAAAGCTTCTGTCTTGCAGCTATCAGCTTGCCGCTTGTAGGTGCTCTTCTTCGCCAAACCAACAACAACCTGCGAGAGAACGAACATGAAGAAACTCCCCCTCATCACCGGTCTGGCCCTGAGCCTGTTGGCCTCTGCCAGCGTGTTCGCTGCCGAGCAAACCCTGCGCATCGGCATTGAAGCCGCTTATCCGCCCTTCGCTTCGAAAACCGACAAGGGCGAAATCGTCGGTTTCGACTACGACATCGGCAACGCCTTGTGCACGCAGATGAAGGTCAAGTGTGTGTGGGTCGAAGGTGAGTTCGACGGTCTGATTCCTTCGCTGAAAGTGAAGAAGATCGACATGGCGCTGTCATCGATGACCATCAACGAAGACCGCAAGAAGTCGGTGGATTTCACTCACAAGTACTACTTCACCTCGTCACGCCTGGTGATGAAGGAAGGCGCCACGGTTGACGATCAGTACGCCAGCCTCAAGGGCAAGAACGTCGGCGTGCAGCGCGCGACCACCACCGATCGTTATGCCACCGAGGTATTTGAGCCCAAGGGCATCAACGTCAAGCGCTACAGCAACAACGAAGAGATTTACATGGACCTGGCGGCGGGGCGCCTCGATGCCATTTTCGCCGACACGATCCCGTTGAATGATTTCCTGTCGATGCCGCGTGGCAAGGGTTACGCGTTTGTCGGGCCTGAGTTGAAGGATCCGAAGTACGTGGGCGAGGGCGCAGGGATTGCGGTGCGCAAGGGCAATGCCGAACTGGTCAGCCAGTTGAATGGCGCCATCGATGGCATTCGCGCCAGTGGCGAGTATCAGAAGATTTCCGAGAAGTATTTCAAGTCCGACATTTACGGCGACTGATAAAAAAGATCGCAGCCTTCGGCAGCTCCTACATGGAAATGCGTGCTCCTGTAGGAGCTGCCGCAGGCTGCGATCTTTTGCTCCTCAGCCCTTCAATTCCTTCAAATGCTTGTACACCGTCGCCCGCCCCATGTTCAGCACATTGGCCACATAGTTCGAGGCACTCTTGCCCTTGAACGCCCCCTCGGCGTGTAGCGCCAGCACCAGTTCGCGCTTGTGATCGCGAGTCAGCAGATTCAGGCTCAGTTGCCGCTCGCGCAGCCAGGCGTGGAGGAAGGTGTTGATGCGTTCCTGCCAGTCATCACGGAACAGCGAGTCCGGCTGGGGAATCAGCTTGCTCGGCGAGAGAAACAGGTCCAGCGCCGCTTTGGCATTCTCGAACAGCGAAATATTCAGGTTGATGCACAACACTGCCAGCGGCCGGCCTTCGCTGTCGCGCAGCACGGTGCTCAGGCTGCGAATCTTCTGGCCATCCCAATTGAGCTTTTCGTACGGGCCGATATTGCGGTCGCTGACATCCTCGCTGAGCATGTCTTCCAGCGACGAGTCGTCGCCGATCTCACGTTTGGACAGGTTGTTGGCGATGTAGTCGACCTTCTGCGTGCGCAGGTCGTGCAGCACCACTTCGGCGTGAGGAAAGAACAGCGTGGCGATGGCGTCGGCGACGGCGCGGAAGTTATCCAGCGCCGGGTCGAATTCGGGGGCAGTCATGACAGTGGAGCTCCAGGCAGCGTCAACGCCCCCGTGATCAGGAGGCGTTGCGAGTGTGCCGCAATCCGTTGGGCGCGTCATCCGCAGGGACGCTCAGGCGAGGCGGGCAGGGGAGAGCATGGCGCTGTCCAGCCCGAACTGCTGCAAGTGTTCGGGCAACGGCTCACCGCGTACCAACGCCGCGCTGGCCTGGCCCATCGCCGGCGACGTCTGGATGCCGTAGCCACCCTGCGCCGCCACCCAGAACAGTCCGGGTACATGCTGATCGAAACCGCTGAGCAGATCACCGTCGGCGACGAAACTGCGCAGCCCGGCCCAAGTGCGCGTCGGACGGCGGATGGTCAGCGTCGTCGCCTCTTCGATCTGGTAGATGCCCATGGCGATATCCAGCTCTTCGGGTTGCACATCGTGAGGTTCGACCGGGTCGGCGTTGGCCGGCGAACCGAGGAACATGCCGGCGTCGGGCTTCATATAGAAGGATTCATCGAGGCTGACCAGCATGGGCCAGTGATGAATATCCACACCTTCTGGCCCGGCGAAAATGAACGCGGCGCGGCGCTTCGGCTGCAGGCCCAGCGGCCTGGCGCCAGCCAGTGCACCGATCTTGTCGGCCCAGGCGCCGGCGGCGTTGATGATCACCGGTGCGCTGAACGTCTGCCCGTTGGTTTGCACGTGCCAGAGGCCATCGGAGTCACGGCTCAAGCCGATCACTTCGCAATCGGTGTGCACTTTGCCGTTATTGCGACGGATTCCGCGCAGGTAGCCCTGATGCAGGGCGTCGGTGTCGATATCGCTGGCGCTCGGGTCGTAGATCGCGCCATGGACTTTTTCCCGGCGCAGAATCGGCAGTCGCGCACAGGCTTCGTCGGCGCTGAGCAGTTGCATCTCCGGCACGGTGGCTTTGGCGCTGAGGTATTGGTTGTTCAGTTCGGCGGCGTCACCGGTGAAATCCACGGTCATTTCGCCACGCGGGGTGAGCAGTGGGTGTTCGCAGAAACCTGTCGGCGGGTTGTCAAAAAATGCCCGGCTGGCCTGGGTCAGCGCGCGTACTTGCGGTGTGCCATACGCGGCGGTAAACAGCGCGGCAGAGCGCCCGGTGGAGTGATAGGCCGGGTGGGATTCACGTTCGAGTACGACCACTTTGCCGTGCGGTGACAGCCAGAAACCGGTGGACGCGCCGGCAATCCCGCCGCCGATGATGATGAAATCTGCCTGGCTCATGAAGGTCTCCGGTGTTTACGCAATATCAAGGCGTTCAATAGTCCCCTGTGGGAGCGAGCAGGCTCGCTCCCACAGGGGATTTGTGGTGTTAGTGAGTCAAGTGATAAACCGCATTGGCGAGGGCAATGTCTTCCAGCCCCAAGCCGATTGAACGGAAGAACACATGACGATCGTAATCAGGGCGCTGCACTTTCTCGCTGAGCAGGTCGGCGAGGTCGCCGACGATCAAATCTTTGCTCCAGCCATGTTGTTCTGCGGCAATCAGCATTTCACCCGCCGACCCCGGTGTGGTCAGACGATAGTCGCAGAACACCTGCATGTCGTTGAGGCTGTGCGGCGGCACTTCATGAGCGCGCGGAGCGTTGGTGCTGATCGAGGTGATCAGGGCCGGTTTGCGCAATGCGGCGGGATCGATGACCGGGCCGGCGGACGAGGTGCACAGCATGATCACGTCGGCCTCGGCGATGGCGGCTTCGCGGGTCTCGGCAATGTTCAGATCGGCTGCGATGGCTTTCAATGCTGCCTGAGTTGCAGCATCTTCGCGCAGGGACGGCGAATACAGGCTGATGCTCTGCCAGTCGCGCAGACCTTTCACATAGTGCAGATGCGCCTGCGCCACCTTGCCGCTGCCGATGATTGCCAGTCGCGTGGCATTCGCCGGGGCGAGGGCGTCGACCGCCACGGCTGTTGTCGCGGCGGTGCGCGCGGTAGTCAGTTCACCAGCATCGCAGAGCAGCAGCGGCTGACCGGTTTTCATCGACATCAACAACGTCCATGCCGTCACCAGCGGGCCTTGCTCGCGAACGATATACGGCGAAGTCTTCACGCCGTACACACCATCCTCGGCCAGCACGCCCAGATAATTGATGAAGTCGCCGGCCCCCTGAGGGAATTCCACCAGTTGCTGTGCCGGTTGTACGGCATTTCCCGCTGCGAGGTCGCGAAACAGTTTGCGCAGGATCTGTGGCACATCAATGCGCGCCAGCAGTTCACGGGCCTGGGTGTGGTCGATCGCGTAAGGCGTACTGGACATGTCAGGCTCCGCAGTCTAGATATAAACTAATTTGTCTATTATGGACTTTTAGTGTTGTCTCGCAACCACCTGATGAATTCCAGGCGAAAAAAAAGCGCAGTCCGTTGCCGGCTGCGCTTTTTCTTTCAGGCGTCGCTTACTGCGGACGCTTGCGCTCAACTGCGCGCAACAGATGCGTCGGCGGCGTTTCACAGCTGATCTTGCGACCGAGCTTTTCTTCGATGGACGGCAACTGATACGAGTCGTCTTCACCGGCGAAGCTGATCGACACACCATCGGCGCCGGCACGACCGGTACGACCGATGCGGTGCACGTAGTCGTCCGGGACTTCCGGCAGGGTGAAGTTGATCACGTGGCTGATGCCGTCGATGTGGATGCCGCGACCGGCAACGTCGGTGGCGACCAGCACACGAATCTTGCCTTCGCGGAAACCTTCCAGGGTCTTGATGCGTTTGTGCTGCGGCACGTCGCCGGACAGTTGCGCGGCGTTGATGCCGTCACGCACCAGGCGTTCTTCGATGCGGCGCACTTCGTCCTTGCGGTTGGCAAAGACGATCACGCGTTCCCAGCCGTTATCGTTGACCAGGTTGTAGAGCAGTTTGTACTTATCGGCACCGGCCACCGCATAAATGTGTTGCTCGACGTTTTCGTTGGCCACGTTGGTGATTTCGATTTCGACGATCGCAGGGTCAGTGGTCCACTGCTTGGCGAGGTTCATCACGTCTTCAGTGAAGGTCGCGGAGAACAGCAGAGTCTGGCGCTCGGACTTCGGCGGCGTCTGGCGAATGATCTGGCGCACCTGCGGGATGAAACCCATGTCGAGCATGCGGTCGGCTTCGTCCAGCACCATCACTTCGACCATGTCCAGGTGCACATCGCCGCGCTGGTTGAAGTCGAGCAAGCGGCCCGGGGTGGCGACGAGGATGTCGCAGTGGCGTGCTTCGAGGTGCTTGAGCTGCTTGTCGAAGTCCATGCCGCCGACGAACGTCATGACGTTGAGGCCGGTGTACTTGGTCAGGTCGGCAGCGTCTTTGGCGATCTGCACCACCAGCTCACGGGTCGGCGCGATGATCAGCGCACGGGGTTCGCCCATGTAGCGTTCTTTCGGCGGCGGCGTTTGCAGCAGCTGGGTGATGATCGAGATCAGGAACGCGGCGGTCTTGCCGGTGCCGGTCTGCGCACGACCAATGGCGTCTTTGCCGGCGAGGGTGTAACCCAGCACCTGTGCCTGGATCGGCGTGCAATAAGGAAAGCCCAGATCCTGGATGGCGTGCATCAGTTCGGGAGACAACTTGAAATCGTGGAAGCGGGTTTTGCCTTCCTGCGGCTCGACGACGAAATCTTCGAGTTTCCAGGGAATCACCGGTGCCTTGGGCTTCGGTTCGCGGCGTGGTTTGGCCGGTTTCGGCGCTTCGCTGCGTGCGGGCTCGGCGGCGATGGGCGCGGCCGGTGCAGATTGCGGTGCTTGCTTCGGTGCCGCTACGGGAGCGGGGCGCTCGGCCTGTGGCGCATCGGTGCGATGACCGGGGGCGTGCGACGGCGCACTGGGAACTGGCGCGAGCTGCTCAGCCTCGCTTTTACCGAACATTTTCTTGAGTGCTTTGAGCACGGTCATCTCATCAATTGGTTAAGGAATGTACGCCGGCCAGTGTAATGCAAGAAACGGGCGCGGCGTAGTGGGAGGGATCAAAGGGTGACTTTAATCTCGACGCTTAGCGCAGACGTTCGCTCAGCCAGATGCCGATATCGCGAATTTCTTCGGGTAACACTTCGTGCTCCATTGGGTATTCCTGCCATGTCACGGTGACACCATGCTTCACCAAATGCTCGTAGGCAGAGCGGCCCATCGAGTTCTGCACCACGCCATCGAACTGGCCGTGCAGGCACAGTGCGGGAATCCGCTGCTGACTGGCTAAAAGCTCCATCTCATCAGTGAAGGTCGGCGCATAGGTCGACAACGCCAGCACACCGCCCAGTGGCCCCTGCCATTTTACAAATGCGGTGTGCAACACCACCGCGCCCCCCTGGGAAAAACCGGCGAGGAAAATCCGCGAGGCGTCTATTCCGGCGGCTCGCTGCACATCGATCAATTTGATGATGCGATCGGCGGACTCCTCCAACTGCTCACGGTCAATCGCGCGCGCCGGGCTCATGGCTTTGATGTCGTACCAGCTCGGCATGGCATATCCGCCATTTATCGTCACCGGAAGTGTGGGCGCCTGTGGCAGCACGAAGCGCGTGCTCAACAGGCTTTCCTGCAGCGCCTCAGCCACCGGCAGGAAGTCGTAGCGGTCGGCGCCGAGGCCGTGCAGCCAGATCACGCAGGCGTCTGCGGGCTTAACAGGCTCAAGAATCAAGGGCTCGGTCATGTCTGCTCCAAAAATGTGCGGGCGCTCTCATTAAGTGCGTGATTGGAGTGCGCGTCGGGTGGATCCGTTAAGAAGATGTCGCAAGGTTACAAGTTTTGCTATTGACCTGTCGCCGAATCGATTTGGCGAGCGGTGTGGTACGGGCTTTGCTATGGCTTGAACCGTGCAACCGATCTTGCGTGGGCGGTAACACTATCAGTGTACGACCCGCGACGGGATTGCAAAGAATCCGGTGATGGATGTTCGCCAATGGCCGCTACGGGCTTAGCGAACGTGAAAGGGCTACAGCCCGTTCGGCCGATTGGTGAGAAGTGAGTTGTCCATGATGTGGATTTTCTCCTACTAGACTCATAGCGAAGGTCTTACGTCGGTTGACCCCAAAAAAAGCCAACACGGGTCAACAACGCCTCAAAAGGGTGCGACTGGACTCAAGCTCCGACACAACAAGAGCAAAACTGGAGGTTTGAATGAAGATGTTGAAATCCACTCTGGCGATCGTGACTGCAGCAACAGTTCTCGGCGTCAGCGGGTTCGCTCAGGCGGGTGCAACCCTGGATGCCGTGCAGAAGAAAGGTTTCGTGCAGTGTGGCGTGAGCGACGGTCTGCCGGGCTTCTCGGTTCCGGACGCTACCGGCAAGATCCTCGGGATCGACGCTGACGTCTGCCGCGCTGTGGCCGCTGCCGTGTTCGGCGACGCGACCAAGGTCAAATTCAGTCAGTTGAACGCAAAAGAGCGCTTCACCGCGCTGCAATCGGGCGAGATCGACATCCTGTCGCGCAACACCACCATGACCAGTTCGCGTGACGCGGGCATGGGCCTGAAATTCCCGGGCTTCATTACCTACTACGACGGCATCGGCTTTCTGGTGAACAACAAGCTGGGCGTGAAGAGTGCCAAAGAGCTGGACGGTGCAACCATCTGCATCCAGGCCGGTACCACCACCGAGCTGAACGTTTCCGACTACTTCCGTGGCAACGGTCTGAAATACACCCCGATCACCTTCGACACCTCCGATGAAAGCGCCAAGTCGCTGGAATCCGGTCGTTGCGACGTGCTGACCTCCGACAAGTCCCAACTGTTCGCCCAGCGCTCGAAGCTGGCGTCGCCGAAGGACTATGTGGTTCTGCCGGAAACCATTTCCAAAGAACCGCTGGGCCCGGTCGTACGTAATGGCGACGACGAGTGGCTGGCCATCGTGCGCTGGGTAGGCTACGCGCTGCTCAACGCTGAAGAAGCCGGTATCACTTCGAAGAACGTCGAAGCCGAAGCCAAGTCGACCAAGAACCCGGACGTTGCCCGTATGCTCGGCGCTGACGGCGAGTACGGCAAAGACCTGAAACTGCCGAAAGACTGGGTTGTGCAGATCGTCAAACAAGTCGGCAACTACGGCGAAATCTTCGAGAAAAACCTCGGCAAGAGCACTCCGCTGGAAATCGACCGCGGCTTGAACGCCCTGTGGAACAACGGCGGCATTCAGTACGCACCACCAGTGCGCTAATGGTTCTATCACCCGGCGGGCCAACCGCCGGGTGATGTTCTTGTTCCATTTCTTCCGGGGCACTTCATGCAAAATTCAATCGGCGCACCAAAGCAGAGGCTCAGCCTCAGCGATCCACGAGTGCGTGCGTGGCTATTCCAGATCATCACCGTTGTGGCGGTGGTCTCGCTGGGCTGGTACTTGTTCGACAACACGCAAACCAACCTTCAGCACCGGGGCATTACCTCCGGTTTCGGCTTTCTGGAGCGCAGTGCCGGGTTCGGCATCGCTCAACACCTGATCGACTACACCGAAGCGGACAGCTATGCCCGCGTCTTTGTCATCGGTCTTCTCAACACCCTGTTGGTGACCGTGATCGGCGTGGTTCTGGCGACGATTCTCGGTTTCATCATCGGTGTGGCGCGGCTGTCGCAGAACTGGATCATCAGCAAACTGGCGACGGTGTATGTGGAAGTGTTCCGCAACATTCCGCCGCTGCTGCAAATCCTGTTCTGGTACTTCGCGGTGTTCCTGACCATGCCGGGACCGCGCAACAGCCATAATTTCGGCGACACCTTCTTCGTCAGCAGCCGTGGCCTGAACATGCCGGCCGCACTGGCTGCCGACGGTTTCTGGGCGTTCGTGATCAGCATTGTGGTGGCCATCGTCGGCATCGTGCTGATGTGCCGCTGGGCCAACAAACGCTTTGAAGAAACCGGCGTGCCGTTCCACAAGTTCTGGGTCGGCCTGGCGATTCTGCTGGTGATCCCGGCCTTGTGTGCCCTGATCTTCGGCGCACCGCTGCACTGGGAAATGCCCGAGCTCAAAGGCTTCAACTTCGTCGGCGGCTGGGTACTGATCCCGGAACTGCTCGCCTTGACCCTGGCCCTGACCGTATACACCGCGGCGTTCATCGCCGAGATCGTGCGTTCCGGGATCAAGTCGGTCAGCCATGGCCAGACCGAAGCGGCGCGTTCGCTCGGCCTGCGCAACGGCCCGACCCTGCGCAAGGTGATCATTCCGCAAGCCCTGCGCGTGATCATTCCGCCGCTGACCAGCCAATACCTCAACCTGGCGAAAAACTCTTCGCTGGCGGCCGGTATCGGTTACCCGGAAATGGTGTCGCTGTTTGCCGGCACGGTGCTCAACCAGACCGGTCAGGCGATCGAGGTGATTGCCATCACCATGAGCGTGTACCTGGCGATCAGTATCAGCATTTCCCTGCTGATGAACTGGTACAACAAGCGCATTGCGCTGATCGAGCGGTAAGGAAAAGCGCATGAGTACTCATACTTTCAAACCCGACATGCCCCCACCAAACAGCAGCATCGGCGTGGTGGCGTGGATGCGCGCGAACATGTTCTCCAGCTGGCTCAACACCCTGCTGACGCTGTTTGCGTTCTACCTGATCTACCTCGTGGTGCCACCGATCCTCAGTTGGGCCATCCTCGATGCCAACTGGGTCGGCACCACCCGCGCCGACTGCACCAAGGATGGCGCCTGCTGGGTGTTCATTCAGCAGCGTTTCGGCCAGTTCATGTACGGCTACTACCCGACGGAACTGCGCTGGCGCGTGGACCTGACCGTGTGGCTGGCGGTGATCGGCGTGGCGCCTCTGTTCATCTCGCGCTTCCCGCGTAAAGCGGTGTACGGGCTTAGCTTCCTGGTGCTGTACCCGATCATTGCCTACATCCTGCTGCATGGCGGTTTTGGTCTGAGCAATGTGGCGACCAGCCAGTGGGGCGGCCTGATGCTGACCTTGGTCATCGCTACCGTCGGTATCGCCGGGGCCTTGCCACTGGGGATTGTGCTGGCGCTGGGTCGTCGTTCGAACATGCCGGCAATTCGTGTGGTCTGCGTGACCTTCATCGAGTTCTGGCGCGGCGTACCGTTGATCACTGTGCTGTTCATGTCCTCGGTGATGCTGCCGCTGTTCCTGCCCGAAGGCATGAACTTCGACAAACTGCTGCGGGCATTGATCGGCGTGATCCTGTTCCAGTCGGCCTATGTGGCTGAGGTGGTGCGCGGCGGTCTGCAAGCGATCCCTAAAGGTCAGTATGAAGCGGCTGCAGCGATGGGCCTCGGTTACTGGCGTTCGATGGGCCTGGTGATCCTGCCGCAAGCCCTGAAGCTGGTTATCCCCGGCATCGTCAACACCTTCATTGCGCTGTTCAAGGACACCAGTCTGGTGATCATCATCGGCCTCTTTGACCTGCTCAACAGCGTCAAACAAGCCGCTGCCGATCCGAAATGGCTGGGCATGGCCACCGAAGGCTACGTGTTCGCCGCCCTGGTGTTCTGGATTTTCTGTTTTGGTATGTCGCGCTATTCCATGCATCTGGAACGCAAGCTCGACACTGGCCACAAGCGTTAGGAGTTCTGTAAATGAGTGAAGCAATCAAAAAGCCTGTAGGTCCTGAAGGCATTATTCAAATGCAGGGCGTCAACAAGTGGTACGGCCAGTTCCACGTGCTCAAAGACATCAACCTCAACGTCAAGCAGGGCGAGCGTATCGTCCTGTGCGGCCCGTCGGGTTCCGGCAAATCGACGACGATTCGTTGCCTCAATCGCCTGGAAGAACACCAGCAGGGCCGCATCGTCGTCGACGGCGTGGAACTGACCAACGACCTCAAGCAGATCGAAGCGATCCGCCGTGAAGTCGGCATGGTGTTCCAGCACTTCAACCTGTTCCCGCACCTGACCATTTTGCAGAACTGCACCCTGGCACCGATGTGGGTACGCAAGATGCCCAAGCGCAAGGCCGAGGAAATCGCCATGCATTACCTGGAACGCGTACGCATTCCAGAGCAGGCGCACAAATTTCCGGGGCAACTGTCCGGCGGTCAGCAACAGCGTGTGGCGATTGCCCGTGCGCTGTGCATGAAGCCGAAAATCATGCTGTTCGACGAACCGACTTCAGCGCTCGATCCGGAAATGGTGAAGGAAGTACTCGACACCATGATCGGCCTGGCTGAAGACGGCATGACCATGCTTTGCGTGACCCACGAAATGGGCTTTGCCCGCACCGTGGCCAACCGCGTGATCTTCATGGACAAAGGTGAAATCGTTGAGCAGGCGGCGCCGAATGACTTCTTCGATAATCCGCAGAATGACCGGACGAAGTTGTTCTTGAGTCAGATTTTGCATTGATCTGACCTACGTTCTGAAATAAACCCGGACCGAGCTCCGGGTTTGTTTTTATCGGCTTTTGTCAGGGCACCGGTGCCGTCTCCTGTTCCGGGAAGCGCGCGGCGAGCAATCGCCGCAAGTCACTGCCTTCGTTCATCGCGTGTATTTCGGCGAGCAGATGAGGGTGACGATCCAACACGCGCATAAGGCTGAACAACGGTTGAGGCGGCGGAAGCTCGCCGCGTTCGTAGCGGGAAAAAGCGTTGTGACCTCCACCGGATAGCAATTTAACTGCTTCTTTTTGGGTGAGATGCAATTTGCGGCGGATGCGTTTCATCTCGGCGCCCATTACGTGGAAGGACTCTTCGAGCAATTTATCGCCGGCGTCGGAATAACGTTCGGCGCTGTCAGTATCGTTATCAAAAATGATCTCGCCGCAGGCTGCGCATTCCCACCCTGCAATGTCGTGCACCCAACGTGAAACGTTCTTGTAGTTGACAGTCAAACTGCGACGTTCGAAATGTTGCATCGCCTCTTGAGTACCACAGCTCATGCATTGCCGTGTATTCATAAATTCTTCTCCTTGAAAGAGATCACGGGAGGACCGCCGTTGGGGCAGTAGGTGATTTTGATATACAACTCCAAGTCGTGATATCCAATATGGTAAACGTCCTGCCAGTGTCGGTGGTTGGTGTAGCTAGTCATGGACTTGTAGAACATTCGACGATCCAGCGAGCAGATGGCTTGCTGCATATGTTTGAGGTTTAACCCCATTCCCTTGCCCGAGCTCATCGCGCTTCCTGTAAAGGCTTTGGCGCCCAGTCTGATGACCTCTTGCTTCACTACCGCCAAGTCGTAATGGGGTGTGTTCTTCTCCATAAGAAATCAAAAACCCTGTCCCTGAAATTACCCTTAAAGGGTAATTTTGACCAATCGAAAATCCCGCTTCATGTGTCTCCGATTGACCCTAGGTGGTTGCCGTCCTACACGGGGCTGACTAACATGTCAGAAAATTCATCCTATGATTGGATGAAAGGGCGAATTCCATGTCAGACATTTCTCCACTCATTAAGCGATCCCTGGTCGATCAGGCCCTGGATCAACTCCGCCAGCGCATCAACAGCGGTGCCTGGAAGGTCGGCGAGCGTCTGCCGACCGAGCCGGAGCTGTGTGCCGAGCTGGGCATCAGCCGTAACACCGTGCGCGAAGCCATGCGCGTGCTGGCGTTTTCCGGATTGATCGAGATTCGCCAGGGCGATGGCAGTTACTTGCGCGCCGTGGTTGATCCGCTCGACACGCTCAAAGCCTTGTCGCGCTGCTCGCTCGATCAGGCACGGGAAACCCGACACATCCTCGAGGTCGAGGCCATCGGCCTGGCGGCGTTGCGCCGTACCGACGAGGATCTCGTCGCATTACGTGAAGCGCTCGGCACCAGCGGCAGCCACTACCACGGTGATCTGGACACCTACATCGCCTGCGATCTGGTGTTCCACCGTCGTCTGGTGGACGCCGCGCACAACCCGACCCTCAGCGAGCTGTATCGCTATTTCTCCAGCATTGTCGGCGCGCAATTGCGCCAGACCCTGAACATCGTCCCGCGCCGCCAGGAAGTGTTCGACCTGCACATCGATCTGCTCGATGCGGTCGAGCAACGCGACCCGGAACGGGCCAAAGCCTTGTCGAGGCAGTTGATCAATGAACCTTGAAACCGAGAAGTCCATGTCACGCAGTGAGATATCCACAACCCCGAAGCGCACGGCAGAACTCGAAGAGCTGTTGATCGACGCCGAGGCCGACGACGAGCAAGTGCAGCACAGCCATCCGCTGGTGAAACGGCCGTGGCTGTTGCTGCTGGGCTTGATTCTGGTGGCGCTGAATTTGCGCCCGGCGCTGTCGAGCATGGCGCCGTTGCTCAGCGACGTTTCCAAAAACCTCGGCTTGTCGGCGGCTCAGGCCGGTTTGCTGACCACGTTGCCGGTGCTTTGCCTCGGTTTGTTTGCGCCACTGGCGCCGATTCTGGCGCGGCGTTTTGGCGCTGAGCGGGTGGTGCTGGGGATTTTGCTGACACTGGCTGGCGGGATCATTTTGCGCAGCAACTTTGGCGAGATCGGCTTGTTCGCCGGTAGCGTATTGGGCGGCGCGAGCATTGGCATCATCGGTGTTCTGCTGCCGGGGATCGTCAAGCGCGACTTCGCCAAACACGCCGGCACCATGACCGGCGTCTACACCATGGCGCTGTGTCTGGGCGCGGCGATGGCAGCGGGTTCCAGTGTGCCGCTCAGTGAGCACTTCGGTGGTAGCTGGGCGATGGGCCTGGGTTTCTGGGTGATTCCGGCGCTGGTTGCGGCGGTGTTCTGGCTGCCGCAAATCGGGCAGAAGCAGGGTGCACACAACGTTGCTTATCGTGTGCGCGGGCTGCTGCGTGATCCGCTGGCCTGGCAGGTGACCTTGTACATGGGCCTGCAATCGTCGCTGGCCTACATCGTGTTCGGCTGGTTGCCGTCGATCCTGATTGGTCGTGGTCTGACGCCGACCCAGGCCGGTCTGGTGTTGTCCGGTTCGGTGATCATCCAGCTCGCCAGTTCGTTAGCCGCACCGTGGCTGGCGACTCGCGGCAAGGATCAGCGTCTGGCCATCGTCGTGGTCATGGCGCTGACCCTTGGCGGTCTGTTCGGCTGCCTGTATGCGCCGATCGAAGGCCTGTGGGGCTGGGCGATTCTGCTGGGACTGGGGCAGGGCGGTACGTTCAGTCTGGCGTTGACGTTGATCGTGCTGCGTTCGCGTGATTCGCATGTTGCGGCGAACCTGTCGAGCATGTCCCAAGGTTTCGGTTACACGTTGGCGTCGCTGGGCCCGTTCGCGGTCGGCGTGGTGCATGACTGGACCGGCGGCTGGAATGCGCTGGGCTGGATCTTTGGCATCATTGGTACAGGCGCGATCATTGCCGGGCTCGGCGCCGGGCGTGCGTTGTACGTGCAAGTGCAAAGCGAAAAAATCTAACGCGGTTCAAACTGTAGGAGTGAGCCTGCTCGCGATAGCTTTATACCAGTCAACGTTGCGCTGACTGACACACCGCTATCGCGAGCAGGCTCACTCCTACATGGGTTTTGTGTACAGCGGGTATTCGGTTTACGAATGCCGATAGTGTTTCTGCGCATTGCAGATTATGGTGCTGGCACTCTGTACCTATTTTGGAGTTTGCCCATGAGCGAAGCCCACGCCGCGTTGATCACCCGCTTCTACCAGGCCTTCCAGCGCCTCGACGCCGAAGCCATGGCCGCCTGTTACACCGACGACATCGTGTTCAGTGATCCGGCATTCGGCGAGTTGCGCGGGCGCGAGGCCGGCGACATGTGGCGCATGCTCACCACTCGGGCCAAGGATTTCTCGCTGACCTTCGACAACGTCCGCGCCGATGAGCGCAGCGGCGGCGCGCATTGGGTGGCGACCTACCTGTTCAGCCAGACCGGCAACATCGTCATCAACGATATCCAGGCCCGCTTCGTCTTCCGTGACGGCAAGATCTGCGAGCACCACGATCACTTCAATCTGTGGCGCTGGTCGCGTCAGGCGCTGGGTTTCAAAGGCCTGCTGCTGGGCTGGACACCGCTGGTGCGCAACGCCGTGCGTGCGCAGGCATTGAAGGGACTGAAGGCATTTCAGGCCGGTCGCTGATAAGATCGCCGCCTGTTTCCTACACGTCTTGATCCCGAAGTGACCAGCCTTAGCGAAAAATCTGTCGACGTCGCCGAACCCGTGAGCAAGTCCTGGTTCGTCTACCTCGTTCGCGCCGCCAATGGTTCGTTGTACTGCGGGATCAGCGACGATCCGGTGCGTCGTTTCGCCAAGCATCAAAGCGGCAAAGGCGCGCGGTTCTTCCTCTCCAGCCCGGCGATGGCGCTGGTTTATACCGAGCTGTGCCGCGACAAGAGCGATGCGTTGCGACAAGAGCGGTTGATCAAAAAACTCAGGAAGAGCGCCAAGGAATGTCTGGTTGCGTCTTATCAATCTGACTGATTGGTTCCCATCAGGCAGATCTGTAGGCTGCCAAGCCAATGCACGCTAAGCTGCCAGCTCACTATCTGAGCGGCGGAGCCGAGCATGTCCGAGTTGATTCTGCACCACTACCCGACCTCCCCATTTGCCGAGAAGGCCCGCCTGCTACTGGGCTTCAAAGGCTTGTCGTGGCGCTCGGTGCATATTTCGCCGGTGATGCCGAAACCGGATCTGACTGCACTCACTGGCGGCTACCGCAAGACCCCGGTGTTGCAGATTGGTGCTGACATCTACTGCGACACTTCGCTGATCGCCCGTCGCCTGGAGCAGGAAAAGGCGTTGCCGGCGTTCTTCCCTGAAGGTCAGGAATTCACCGCCGCCAGTTTTGCCACATGGGCTGACTCGGTGGTGTTTCAACATGCCGTAAGCCTGGTGTTTCAGCCGGAATCGGTGGCGGTTCGTTTCGCCAAGTTGCCGCCGGAAGCGATCAAAGCTTTTATTGCCGACCGCGCTGGTCTGTTCAGTGGTGGCAGCGCCACGCGTTTGTCTGCCGAACAAGCCAAGCATCAGTGGCCGACCATCATGGCGCGGCTGGAGCAGCAGTTGCAGCGCGAGCAAGGCGACTTCCTGTTCGGCGAACCGTCGATTGCCGACTTCGCATTGGCGCATCCCATGTGGTTCCTGAAAGCGACTCACGTCACGGCGCCGCTGGTGGATGAGTATCCGGCGGTAGCAGCCTGGTTGGGCCGAGTGCTGGGCTTTGGCCATGGCGCGGCGAGCGCGATGACCTCCGAGGAGGCGCTGGAGGTGGCGCGTAACGCGACACCAGCGGCATTGCCGGATGAGCAGTTCGTAGACCCGAATGGCTTCAAGTCGGGTCAGCAGGTGGCGATTGCCGCGACGGATTACGGGGTTGATCCGGTGGTGGGTGAGTTGCTGTTTGCTGGCAGTGAAGAGCTGATCATTCGTCGTGAAGACGAACGTGGTGGTGTGGTGCATGTGCACTTCCCGCGCTTCGGCTTCCGCATCGAAGCCCGCTAAAAGCAAAAGATCGCAGCCTTCGGCAGCTCCTACGCCGATCTCATGTAGGAGCTGCCGCAGGCTGCGATCTTTTGATCTTGCTGTTATTTCAGGGCGGCGAGGATTTCGTCCGGGTCAAACCCGCGAATCAATGTGCCATTCACGTCGATCAACGGAATCCCGCGCCCACCCAATGCCTCGTACGCCTTGCGCGCCTCGGCATCCTTCTCGATATCGAACTCCTTGAACGCAATTCCCTTGCTGTCGAGAAAGCGTTTGGTTTGCTTGCAGTAGCCGCACCAGTCGGTGGCGTAGAGCACGACATTGGCCTGCGCCCGCGTCTGCTCGGAGACCATCTGCGACGGGTTGAACACCCGCTCGATCTTGCCCCAGTTCTGATAGACCACCACGACCAGCAGTACCAGCAGAACTTTCTTCAGCACATTGCCGAGCATCAGTTGCGGCGCTTCAACTGATCGGTGAGCGACGTCGGCAGGCCCTTGATCACCAGGGTGCCGGCCTCTTCGTCGTATTCGATCTTCGAGCCCAGCAGGTGCGCTTCAAAGCTGATCGACAGGCCTTCGGCGCGGCCGGTGAAGCGGCGGAATTGATTCAGCGTGCGTTTGTCCGCCGGAATCTCGGGCGACAGACCGTAATCCTTGTTGCGAATGTGATCGTAGAAGGCTTTCGGGCGCTCTTCGTCGATCAACTCCGAGAGCTCTTCCAGGCCCATCGGTTCGCCGAGTTTGGCTTGGCTGCTGGCGTAATCGACCAGGGTCTTGGTTTTCTCGCGGGCGGAGTCTTCCGGCAAGTCTTCGCTTTCGACGAAGTCACTGAAGGCCTTGAGCAGCGTGCGCGTCTCGCCCGGGCCGTCGACGCCTTCCTGGCAACCGATGAAGTCGCGGAAGTACTCCGAGACCTTTTTGCCGTTCTTGCCCTTGATGAACGAGATGTACTGCTTGGACTGCTTGTTGTTCTGCCACTCGGAGACGTTGATCCGCGCCGCCAGGTGCAATTGGCCGAGGTCGAGGTGACGCGACGGGGTCACGTCCAGCTCATCGGTCACTGCTACGCCTTCGCTGTGGTGCAGCAGGGCGATGGCCAGGTAATCGGTCATGCCTTGCTGATAGTGGGCGAACAACACGTGACCGCCGACCGACAGGTTCGATTCTTCCATCAGTTTTTGCAGATGTTCGACCGCGACCTTGCTGAACGCGGTGAAGTCCTTGCTGCCTTCCATGTATTCCTTCAGCCAGCCGCTGAACGGGAACGCGCCGGACTCTGGATGGAACAGGCCCCAGGCTTTGCCCTGTTTGGCGTTATAGCTCTCGTTGAGGTCGGCGAGCATGTTTTCGATGGCTGCAGACTCGGCCAGTTCAGTGTCACGGGCGTGCAGAACTGCGGGCGTGCCGTCGGGTTTTTTGTCGATCAGGTGGACGATGCAATGACGGATCGGCATGGGCTTCTCGGCTGTTGGAAGGGAGGAGGGCAGGCTCCCCCGAAAAAGCGCCCAGTGTACCGCAACCACTGGTTTTGGCGCGGGTTGTAGGGCAAAACCGGGGCGCGCACTGACGCATATGCAGTTTTTTACCGATTTAGCGCAATAAAGCTGACCAAATGGGTAGCTAGAGGCGGATATTTCCCCGTCTCTGTGCTAGTTTTGCCCGGTCTTACGCGAAGTCACTGCGTTAAGCGTGCAATCAGCATTTGTCAGGTCGAACCAAACCCTGATTTCGGTATCTATAACCCGACTCGTCGTGGTTATCGCCGAGGGTGCCAGATCCAGAAGATCGGGCTCGATGGCTGACACTGCACTCTGCAATCCATATGAATTTGATAGGGAAGGAACACTACATGGCTCTTACTAAAGACCAACTGATCGCCGACATCGCTGAAGCTATCGACGCGCCGAAAACCACCGCGCGTAACGCTCTGGACCAACTGGGCCAAATCGTTGCCGATCAGCTGGAAAACGGCGGCGAAATCACCTTGCCAGGTATCGGCAAGCTGAAAGTGACCGAGCGTCCTGCCCGCACTGGCCGTAACCCTTCGACTGGCGCTGCCATCGAAATCCCTGCAAAGAAAGTGATCAAGCTGGTTGTGGCCAAAGGCCTGACCGACGCTGTGAACAAGTAAGACGCAGCGAAAAAAAACCGTGCACCGGAGTGATCCGGGCACGGTTTTTTTGTGTCTGCGATTTGGCGAGGAATGACACAGCCTGTAGGAGCTGTCGAGTGAAACGAGGCTGCGATCTTTTGATCTGGCTCTTCAGGGTCAAGATCAAAAGATCGCAGCGTGCCGCAGCTCCTACAGAAGCATCGGCGCAGCTATCAGCGGACCCAGCGCTCGCGGCGCCAGATCTGCTGCTCGGACTTGGTCTGGAAGGTCCACGCCACAAAGCGGCTTTGCTTCTGACCCTGGGACATCTCCACCACCTGGCTTTCCAGCACGCCGGCCTTTTTCAGCGCGGTTTCGATCGCGGGCAGGTTCGAAGCTTTCGACACCAGCGTGCTGAACCACAGCACCTTGTGCTGGAAGTTGGCGCTCTCGGCGATCAGTTGCGTCACGAAACGCGCTTCGCCACCTTCACACCACAGCTCCGCCGACTGGCCACCGAAGTTCAGCACCGGCAGCTTGCGCTTCGGATCGGCCTTGCCCAGTGCGCGCCACTTGCGCTCGCTGCCCCTGGTCGCCTCTTCCATCGAGGCGTGGAACGGCGGGTTACACATGGTCAGGTCAAAGCGCTCACCCGGTTCCAGCAAGCCGATCAGGATGTGCTTGCGGTTTTCCTGCTGACGCAACTGGATGACCTTGCTCAGATCGTTGGACTGAACGATGGCTCTGGCGGCCGCCACAGCAGTCGGATCAATCTCCGAGCCGAGGAAGTGCCAGCGGTATTCGCTGTTACCGATCAGCGGATACACGCAGTTGGCGCCCATGCCGATATCCAGCACGTTGACGATCGCGCCGCGCGGGACTTTGCCGTCGTTCATGCTTGCCAGCAGGTCCGCAAGGAAGTGCACGTAATCGGCGCGGCCCGGTACAGGCGGGCAGAGGTAGTCCGCCGGAATGTCCCAATGCTGGATGCCATAGAACGACTTGAGCAGCGCCCGATTGAACACGCGCACCGCATCGGGGCTGGCGAAGTCGATGCTTTCCTTGCCGTACGGGTTGGTGATCACGAACTTCGCCAGTTCCGGCGTGGTCTTGATCAGCGCCGGGAAGTCGTAGCGACCCTGATGGCGATTGCGCGGGTGCAGGCTGGCCTTTTCACGCGGCTCAACGGTCTTGGCCGGGGTCGCGGTGTCAGGCTTCTTGCGCGCAGGTTTGGGTGTGCGGGGGGCGTTCATGGGCGTGGTCGATTCGGGTATGGCTGAAAGTGGCGGGTATTGTCCCACAAAGTGGGCATCAGGAAGCCTAATGATGCGTCCGCCTTCATCTCAGATCACTTTCAACCACCTCGCAACGCAGCAACTGAGCGCTCACTTCATAAAGACGAAGGTAGCGGCAGTCGGCATCAAGAGAGCAGAGGCTTGGGGGAATCCACGTTAATAGTGAAACTAAGCCCTATGTCTCCAACCTCGAAGAGATTTTTTGATGTCTTGTAACGTCCAGTCGCGGAGATTAAGGCATCGTTGGCAAAGTGTTCGATTACATCATCATAGTGTTCTTCGGTAAAAATGCAGATTAGATCTTCGGTGCAGTCAGGACGGTTTCGCAATGTAAACCTGCGATGGTCTTTGTCCAATTCTCTGATGACTCCGGTGACTTGCATCAACTGCTCCTCATCGGTTTTCTTTTTACCCAGTGCTTGGGTGATAGTTTTGCGATCGGATCGACTGATGAGCACTTGCTGAAAATTTCCAATCAGCTGTCCGCGGAGTTCGACACTCTCAATTTGTCCATGTGCCGGAGGAGCTAACTCTTTGAGAGCCTGTAGAACGTAGGCTTCCGGCTCTTCGTGCTTCGACGGATTGGTTAGCCAAGCAAACGCATCTTTAAGCTTGCTGGTTCCATTACCGTAAACCACCAGTTCCCCCTTTGCTGATTCAAGCTTTTCTTCTGCCGGCGCAGAAAAGGATACTTCAAAACTATTGAAGGCAAATCTCACAGCAGGCAAATCATAAGAACGCCTGAAACTTTCTTCCGGTCTGCCGGATGATTCATTCGGCATGACGGCTTCAAGCAGCCTTTTCAGAGCGGATGTCGGACCCGTTACCGCTTTAGCGATAACGCTGGCCGGAACTTCACCCTCTCGCAGCCCTTTACCGACCAACCGATACGACAATAGGGGCATGTGTTCCAGGAACAGAGTTGCATCTTGCTTTGGTCGGTAATCCGGCGGAACATCATTTATTTCATCGATAACCCAAGCGTTCTGCGGGTCCATTGAATACGAGCAATCGACTGCCCATAACCAAGGTTGTTTGAGTAGGTCATGAACTGTTCTCTTCCCACTCTTCAACATCTGGATTTGCGATTCTGTCGTTGTAGTAACCAGATAGCGAACAGTTTTGGTGATTCGATCATCCAGACTTTCATACCAAAAACGCATCAAACGATCGCTGTCGATTGTTACAAAGATCTTTGGGCCATCAAAATCGTACAAAACTTCGGAAATTTCATGCGGATTGAATGGTTCAACCGCTACGTTCGGAGTCGTGATTGTCCAGCTCATCCTAAGACTCCTTGATTACGGCGAACAGCGCGCTGCGAGAAAAGTGGGTGTATGGCCACCAAGTCGTGTGGCCTGGATTGGAGTTGCTCGGCGTACTGAGCGATTTTCCATGACTCGCATCGAGCACGGCACAGGCAATTCTTCCGCCCAGACGCGGAAACAATTCGCGTTGGTGCGCACAGGCATCATAGCTCATGAATACAGAGAGTCCGTGACGTGTACAGGCAGCATCGCCTGTTGCATTCGGCGCCCTGCCTCGCTCAGCCTGCGATAAACAATCTTCTTCACGAACCGTATCTTCCTGACACACCATATAAAATGAGCCAGTGCAGTCCTGAGAGGAAGGTAGAGGGCAGGCAGCTGGGAGATTGGGCGGGAAATTCATGCAAAGTCCTTTTTCTGAAGTCGCTGAGTCTACATTTGTGTTCGATTGGGGTCTACGCGGCACTCAACTGCATGCGAAGCGAAGTGTTGCTAGCCCGTCGCTGTAACGAAGGCTCCGGAATTTGACAGTGCAACAAGTTGATTCCATGTCTATAAAAATGAAAAAAGGGAGGCCATAGCGACCTCCCTTTTCAATGCGATTTGCAGTTACAGGCTGGCAATCCGCGCGTGCTGCTCGGCCAGTTTGCCCAGGGCTTGTTCAGCCTCGGCCAGTTTGGCGCGTTCCTTCTCGATGACTTCGGCCGGGGCCTTGTCAACGAATCCGGCGTTGGACAGCTTGCCGCCAACGCGCTGGACTTCGCCCTGCAGACGCAGGATTTCCTTGTCCAGACGTGCCAGTTCGGCACCCTTGTCAATCAGACCGGCCATCGGCACCAGCACTTCCATCTCGCCCACCAGAGCGGTGGCGGACAACGGCGCTTCTTCGTCTGCCTGCAGAACAGTGATCGATTCCAGACGCGCCAGTTTTTTCAGCAGCGCTTCGTTCTCGGTCAGACGGCGCTGGTCTTCAGCGCTGACGTTCTTCAGGTAGATCGGCAGTGGCTTGCCCGGGCCGATGTTCATTTCGCCACGGATGTTGCGCGTGCCGAGCATCAGTTCCTTGAGCCATTCGATGTCGTCTTCGGCTGCCGGATCGATGCGCTCTTCGTTGGCCACTGGCCACGCTTGCAGCATGATCGTCTTGCCCTGAATGCCGGCCAGCGGCGCGATGCGCTGCCAGATTTCTTCAGTGATGAACGGCATGAACGGATGCGCCAGGCGCAGCGCCACTTCCAGTACGCGAACCAGCGTACGGCGAGTGCCGCGCTGACGTTCAACTGGCGCGTTCTCGTCCCACAGCACAGGCTTGGACAGTTCCAGGTACCAGTCGCAGTACTGGTTCCAGATGAACTCGTACAGCGCTTGCGCGGCGAGGTCGAAACGGAACTGATCCAGCTGACGGGTCACTTCGGCTTCGGTGCGTTGCAGCTGCGAGATGATCCAGCGATCCGCCAGCGACAGCTCGTAGGCTTCGCCGTTCTGGCCGCAGTCTTCGCCCTTGTCCAGAACATAACGCGCGGCGTTCCAGATCTTGTTGCAGAAGTTGCGATAGCCTTCGACGCGGCCCATGTCGAACTTGATGTCGCGACCGGTCGAGGCCAGCGAGCAGAAGGTGAAGCGCAGGGCGTCGGTGCCGTAGCTGGCGATGCCGTCGGCAAACTCGTCGCGGGTCTGCTTCTCGATCTTCTTCGCCAGTTTCGGCTGCATCAGGCCGGAGGTGCGCTTCTGCACCAGCTCTTCCAGCTCAATGCCGTCGATGATGTCCAGCGGGTCAAGGACATTGCCCTTGGACTTGGACATCTTCTGGCCCTGGCCATCGCGCACCAGACCGTGCACGTAAACGGTCTTGAACGGAACCTGCGGCGTGCCGTCCTCGTTCTTGATCAGGTGCATGGTCAGCATGATCATCCGGGCAACCCAGAAGAAAATGATGTCGAAGCCCGTCACCAGCACGTCGGTGGAGTGGAATTTCTTCAGGAATTCGGTCTGTTCAGGCCAGCCCAGGGTGGAGAAGGTCCACAGGCCGGAACTGAACCAGGTGTCGAGTACGTCGTTGTCCTGTTGCAGCGCAACGTCCGGACCGAGGTTGTGCTTGGCGCGCACTTCGGCTTCGTCGCGACCGACGTAGACTTTGCCCGACTCGTCGTACCAGGCTGGAATCCGGTGGCCCCACCACAGCTGACGGCTGATGCACCAGTCCTGGATGTCGCGCATCCACGAGAAGTACATGTTTTCGTACTGCTTGGGCACGAACTGGATGCGACCGTCTTCAACGGCAGCAATTGCAGGCTCGGCCAACGGTTTGGTCGACACGTACCACTGATCGGTCAGCCATGGTTCGATGATGGTGCCGGAGCGGTCGCCTTTCGGCACTTTCAGGCCGTGGTCGTTGACGCTGACCAACAGGCCGGCGGCATCGAATGCAGCGACGATTTGCTTGCGCGCTTCGAAACGCTCGAGACCGGCGTATTCAGCCGGAATCGCGCCATCGATGCTGTCGTTCAGTGTGCCGTCGAGGTTGAACACCTGGGCCGCTGGCAGCACGTTGGCGTTCTTGTCGAAGATGTTCAGCAGCGGCAGGTTGTGGCGCTTGCCGACTTCGTAGTCGTTGAAATCGTGGGCCGGGGTGATTTTCACGCAGCCGGTGCCGAATTCAGGATCGCAGTAATCGTCGGCAATGATCGGGATGCGGCGGCCAACCAGTGGCAGCTCGACAAACTTGCCGATCAGGGCTTTGTAGCGCTCGTCGTTCGGGTTAACCGCGACGGCGGAGTCGCCGAGCATGGTTTCCGGACGGGTGGTCGCGACGATCAGGAAATCGTTGCCTTCAGCGGTTTTTACGCCGTCGGCCAGCGGATACTTGAGGTTCCACAGGAAACCTTTCTCGTCGTGGTTTTCCACTTCGAGGTCGGAAATCGCCGTGTGCAGTTTGGTGTCCCAGTTGACCAGGCGCTTGCCGCGGTAGATCAGACCGTCTTCGTGCAGGCGCACGAACGCTTCTTTGACCGCTTCCGAGAGACCGTCGTCCATGGTGAAGCGCTCGCGGCTCCAGTCGACGGACGAACCGAGGCGGCGGATCTGACGGCTGATGTTGCCGCCGGACTGATCCTTCCATTCCCAGACTTTCTCGAGGAATTTCTCGCGGCCCAGGTCATGACGGTTCTGGCCGGTGGCTTCCAGTTGACGCTCCACCAGCATCTGCGTAGCGATACCGGCGTGGTCGGTGCCCGGTTGCCACAGGGTGTTGCGACCCTGCATGCGGCGGAAACGGATCAGGGCGTCCATGATCGCGTTGTTGAAACCGTGACCCATGTGCAGGCTGCCGGTGACGTTCGGCGGCGGGATCATGATGGTGTAGGAGTCGCCCGCGCCTTGCGGGGCGAAGTAGTTCTCGGACTCCCAGGTGTTGTACCAGGAAGTTTCAATGGCGTGCGGCTGGTAGGTCTTATCCATGCGCGGCGGGACCCTATTGGCATTAATTCAGGAAAAGCCGACGAGTATAGCGGGGCATGGGGCCGAGGGCGAGCGGGGCGGACTGGGTGGAGATCTAAATGTAGGAGCTGCCGAAGGCTGCGATCCCTTGACTTTGGTTTTTAAAAACAAGATCAAAAGATCGCAGCTTGCGGCAGCTCCTACACGGGGCGCGTTATTCGTACTGGCTGAGGAGCCGCTCCATGCGTGCATCGAGCCGACGTTTGATTTCGGTTTCGATGTGCGGCGCGAAGTCGTCGATCACATCTTGCATGATCAATTGCGCGGCGGCGCGCAGTTCGCTGTCCAGATGGAGCAGGGCGTCCGGGCCTTTATTCACAGATGCCGCAGGTTGTGCTGCAGGTGTCGGGGCTGGCGCGGGAGGCGGTTCGACGGCAAGTGGCTCGTTGCCGACCGCTTCAAACAACATCGGAATCTGTTCCTGTTCACCTTCGTCGACCGTGTCGGTCAACAGCGGTGGTTGCAGGTTATCATCGCCGAGCAACTGGCGGATCGATTCAAGATCATCCAGCAGGTGGGCGGACTTTTGTTGCGGTTTCGGAGTGTCCATTGGAATGCTCAGAGTCGCTGTAAACGGTGATCTTGCAGAGGATAGCCCTGTTCGCGGTAGAAACGGAAACTCTCCCGCGCGGCCGCCCGAATCGTCGGATCTTCAACCACCACTTCCGCCACCCGGGCGAATTTGTGGGCGAAGGCCGGGACTTTCAGGTCGAGGTTGACCAGCAAATCCTGGTGCTGACCGCAGTCATCACCCAATCCCAGCACAATCAAACCGTCCGGTTCGCTGTCAGCCGGGCCATGCGGCACAAAGCTTTCGCCCTTGAATGCCCACAGGCGCGCATCGAGATCGTCGCGCTGAGCCGCGTCGCTGCAATGCAGGTAGATGCGGTGGCCCATGCGCCAGGCTTTCTCGGTGAGCTTGCAGGCAAAGTCCAGGCGCGCCGAAGGGTCGGCGCTGGGCAGGATATAGAAGTCGACTTTGGTCATTGCGGTTCCAGAGCAGCAAGCGGCGTCACCCGAAAGTGACGCCGCTTGTCAGCGGGTTCAGGCTTTGGCGCGATCCAGCAGGTACTGGGTCAGCAGAGGCACCGGACGGCCAGTGGCGCCCTTGTCCTTGCCGCCGCTGGTCCATGCGGTGCCGGCGATGTCCAGGTGCGCCCAGTTGAGGTTCTTGGTGAAGCGCGACAGGAAGCACGCAGCGGTGATGGTGCCGGCTTTTGGCCCGCCAATGTTGGCGATGTCGGCGAACGGGCTGTCCAGTTGCTCCTGGTACTCGTCGAACAGCGGCAGTTGCCAAGCACGGTCGTCAGCGGCTTTGCCGGCACTGAGCAATTGCTCGATCAGCTCGTCGTTGTTGCCCAGCAGGCCCGAGGTGTGCGCACCCAGTGCGACGACGCAAGCGCCGGTCAGGGTGGCGATGTCGATCACCGCTTGCGGCTTGAAGCGCTCGGAGTAGGTCAGCGCGTCGCACAGCACCAGACGGCCTTCGGCGTCGGTGTTGAGGATTTCCACGGTCTGGCCGCTCATGGTGGTGACGATGTCGCCCGGACGCGAAGCATTGCCGCTCGGCATGTTTTCCGCGCAAGCGAGGATGCACACCAGGTTGATCGGCAGTTTTAGTTCAAGCACGGCACGCAGGGTACCGAACACGGAGGCAGCACCGCCCATGTCGTACTTCATTTCGTCCATGCCGGCGCCTGGTTTCAGGCTGATGCCGCCGGTGTCGAAGGTGATGCCTTTACCGACCAGTGCGTACGGCTTCTCGGATTTCTTGCCGCCGTTGTATTGCATGACGATCAGGCGTGGCGGCTGCTCGCTGCCTTGGCCAACGGCGTAGAACGAGCCCATGCCCAGGGATTTGATCTTCTTCTCGTCGAGGACTTCGACTTTCAGGTCCTTGAACTCTTTGCCCAAATTTTTCGCTTGTTCGCCAAGGAAGGTCGGGTGGCAGATGTTCGGCGGCAGGTTGCCCAAGTCGCGGGTGAACGCCATGCCGTTGGCGATTGCAGTCGCGTGATTCACCGCGCGCTGCACTTCGGCTTGCGCAGCCTTGATGGTCAGCAGGGTGATTTTCTTCAGCGCGCGCGGTTCGGCTTTCTGGCTCTTGAACTGGTCGAAGGTGTATTCGCCGTCCACCAGGGTTTCCGCCAGCAGACGGGTTTTGCCGTAGCTGTCGCGGTTTTTGACAATGATTTCATCCAGCGCCAGCACGGCGTCGCTGCCGCCCAGGCCCTTCAGGGTGTTGAGGATGCCGGCAACGATTTTGCGGAACGGGCGGTCGCCCAGTTCTTCATCCTTGCCCACGCCGATCAGCAGCACGCGTTCGGCTTTGAGGTTCGGCAGGCTGTGCAACAGCAGGCTCTGGCCGACCTTGCCGGCCAGATCGCCACGCTTGAGCACGGCGCTGATTGCACCACCGCTCAGTTCGTCGACTTGTTTGGCGGCGACGCCGAGTTTGCGGCCTTCGCCGACAGCAACCACCAGGGTGGCGGTTTTCAACGTTTCTGGGCTAACGCTTTTTACAACCAGTTCCATGTCCGGATCCCTGAATGAATGGTCAACACGCAGGCGTTCGACGCTGTCCGCGGTCGCCTGCTTATAGATAGAAGAGGCGCAGGCCAAAGCCTGCGACAAGGGCCGCAGTTTGAACCTCGCTCCCCGCGCCTGACAACCCTCGGTTGTACGATCTGCAAAGGATTACAGACATGGATGAGTGTGCGCAGTGACAGGCGCCCTCAATCACAGGATAATGCCGCATCTTTTTTCGACGGCTCTGCGTTGCGGGCCGGTCGATGTGTTTGCTTGTTTGGCCGCCTTAGCCTGACAACCCTGGAGTGTCTGGTTTGATCGTCTTCCGTTACCTGTCCCGCGAAGTCCTGTTGACCCTCAGCGCCGTGAGTGCCGTGCTGCTGGTCATCATCATGAGCGGTCGCTTCATCAAATACCTCGCTCAGGCCGCTGCCGGCCAGCTCGATCCGGGCTCACTGTTCCTGATCATGGGCTATCGCCTGCCGGGTTTCCTGCAACTGATTCTGCCCCTGGGCCTGTTCCTCGGGATCCTGCTGGCCTACGGTCGCCTGTATCTCGAAAGCGAGATGACCGTGTTGTCGGCCACCGGCATGAGCCAGCAGAAGCTGTTTCGCATGACCCTGTTCCCGGCGACCCTGGTTGCACTGGTGGTAGCATGGCTGAGCCTGGGTCTGGCCCCGCAGGGTGCCAATCAATTCCAGTTGCTGCTGAACAAACAGGATGCCCTGACCGAGTTCGATACCCTCGAGCCGGGTCGCTTCCAGGCCCTGCGTGACGGCACTCGGGTCACCTACACCGAGACCCTGAGCGACGATCGCGTCAACCTCGGTAGCGTATTCATTTCGCAGAAAAACCTCGGTGCCGATCAGAAGGATCGCGGGATTTCCGTGCTGGTGGCCGAAAGCGGTCGCCAGGAAGTGCGTCCCGATGGCAATCGCTACCTGATTCTCGACAACGGCTATCGCTACGACGGCAGCCCGGGTCAGGCCGATTACCGCGCCATTCACTACGAAACCTACGGTGTGCTGTTGCCCAAGCCGGACGTGAGCGAAGAAGTCACCGACCGTGACGCCATGCCGACCTCGTCCCTGCTGGGCAGCGATGACATCCGCTCAAAAACTGAACTGCAATGGCGTATGTCCCTGCCGCTGCTGGTGTTTATCGTGACCCTGATGGCGGTGCCGCTGTCGCGCGTCAATCCGCGCCAGGGGCGTTTCCTCAAGCTGCTGCCGGCGATTCTTCTTTATATGGCTTATCTGACCATTCTGATTGCCGCCCGCGGCGCCCTGGAAAAAGGCAAGATTCCGCCGGCCCTCGGCCTGTGGTGGGTGCACGCGATCTTCCTGTTCATCGGTCTCGGCCTGCTCTACTGGGAGCCGCTGCGTCTGAAGATGGCCAGCCGTCGCGCGGCAGCGCTGGAGGTGGCCCGTGGTTAAACTTGACCGCTACATCGGCAGCAGCGTGTTTATGGCGATCATCGCCGTACTGGCAATCATTCTCGGTCTGGCGACTTTGTTCGCCTTCATCGATGAGATGGGCGACGTCAGTGACACCTACACCCTCGTTGATGTGCTGAGTTTCGTGTTGCTGACCGCGCCACGCCGTCTCTACGAGATGCTGCCGATGGCCGCATTGATCGGCTGCCTGATCGGCCTCGGCAGTTTGGCCAGCAGTAGCGAACTGACGGTCATGCGCGCCGCTGGCGTGTCCATCGGCCGGATCGTCTGGGCTGTGATGAAGCCGATGCTGGTGCTGATGCTGGCCGGTGTGCTGATCGGCGAGTACGTTGCTCCGGCAACTGAAAGCATGGCGCAGGCCAATCGCTCGCTGGCGCAAGGCAGCGGCGACGCACAAAGCGCCAAGCACGGTATGTGGCACCGTCAGGGTGACGAGTTCATCCACATCAACGCCGTGCAACCCAACGGCCTGTTGTATGGCGTGACTCGCTATCACTTCGACAAGGAGCGCCATCTGCTGAGCTCAAGCTTCGCCAAGAAGGCCGAGTTCGACGGCAACAAGTGGCAGCTCACCGACGTTGCCACCACGCTGTTCCATGAGCGCAGTACTGAAGTCGTCAACACCCCGAACGAGCAATGGGACGTGGCGTTGAGCCCGCAACTGCTCAGCACCGTGGTCATGGCTCCGGAGTCGCTGTCGATCAGTGGCCTGTGGGGTTACATCCACTATCTGTCCGAGCAAGGCCTGAGCAACGGCCGCTACTGGCTGGCATTTTGGGTCAAGGTGTTGCAACCGCTGGTCACCGCCGCGCTGGTGCTGATGGCCATCTCGTTCATCTTCGGCCCGCTGCGTTCGGTGACCCTGGGTCAGCGGGTATTTACCGGCGTGCTGGTGGGCTTCACCTTCCGTATCGTCCAGGATTTGCTCGGCCCGTCGAGCCTGGTGTTCGGCTTCTCACCGTTGTTTGCGGTGCTGGTGCCGGCCGGGGTCTGTGCGTTGGCGGGTGTCTGGCTGCTTAGACGAGCCGGTTGATGAACAAGCTTTCATCTACTGTTTAACCTTGAAAACGCCTCGGTCGACAGATCGGGGCGTTTTTGCATGCAATCCGGGTGACAGGCGAACGTGACGCTTGCGCCGTGTATCAGGTACAATTCCCGGCTATTTTTCGGCGGGCCATGCCTGCAGCCTTTTTGAGTGTTGATCCGTGAGTGATTTGAGTCATATCCGCAATTTCTCCATCATCGCCCACATTGACCATGGCAAGTCGACGCTGGCCGATCGCTTCATCCAGATGTGCGGCGGCCTGGCCGAGCGTGAAATGGAAGCCCAGGTCCTGGATTCCATGGAGCTGGAACGTGAACGCGGGATCACCATCAAGGCCCACAGCGTTACCCTCTATTACACCGCCAAAGACGGCATCAAGTACCAGCTGAACTTCATCGACACCCCGGGCCACGTCGACTTCACCTACGAAGTCAGCCGTTCCCTGGCCGCGTGTGAAGGTGCCTTGCTGGTGGTCGATGCCGGTCAGGGCGTTGAAGCCCAGTCCGTGGCCAACTGCTACACCGCGATCGAGCAGGGCCTCGAAGTCATGCCGGTGCTGAACAAGATCGACCTGCCACAGGCCGATCCTGATCGCGTAAAAGACGAAATCGAGAAAATCATCGGCATCGATGCCACCGATGCCGTCACCTGCAGCGCCAAAACCGGCCTGGGTGTCGACGAAGTGCTCGAACGTCTGGTTCACACCATTCCTGCGCCGACCGGCAACATCGAAGATCCGCTGCAAGCGTTGATCATTGACTCCTGGTTCGACAACTACCTGGGCGTTGTTTCCCTGGTGCGTGTACGTCACGGCCGCGTGAAGAAGGGCGACAAGATCCTCGTCAAGTCCACCGGCAAGATCCATTTGGTCGACAGCGTGGGCGTGTTCAACCCGAAACACACCGCCACCACTGATTTGAAAGCCGGCGAAGTGGGCTTCATCATCGCCAGCATCAAGGACATTCACGGTGCGCCGGTTGGTGACACCCTGACCCTGGCCTCGACTCCGGACGTTGAAGTGCTGCCCGGCTTCAAACGCATCCAGCCACAGGTTTACGCCGGTCTGTTCCCGGTCAGTTCCGACGACTTCGAGGATTTCCGCGAAGCGCTGCAGAAGCTGACCCTCAACGACTCGTCGCTGCAATACACCCCGGAAAGCTCCGACGCACTGGGCTTCGGCTTCCGTTGCGGCTTCCTCGGCATGTTGCACATGGAAATCATCCAGGAGCGCCTCGAACGCGAGTACGACCTGGACCTGATCACCACCGCGCCAACGGTAATTTTCGAGCTGGTGCTGAAAACCGGTGAAACGATTTACGTCGACAACCCATCCAAGCTTCCGGATGTGTCGTCGATCGAAGACATGCGCGAGCCGATCGTGCGGGCCAACATTCTGGTGCCGCAGGAACACTTGGGCAACGTCATCACCCTGTGCATCGAGAAGCGTGGCGTTCAAGTCGACATGCTGTTCCTCGGCAATCAGGTGCAAGTCACTTACGACCTGCCGATGAACGAAGTGGTCCTGGACTTCTTCGACCGTCTCAAATCCACCAGCCGCGGCTATGCTTCGCTGGATTACCATTTCGATCGTTACCAATCGGCTAATCTGGTGAAACTGGACGTGCTGATCAACGGCGACAAGGTCGATGCCCTCGCATTGATCGTGCACCGTGACAACTCGCACTACAAAGGTCGCCAGTTGACCGAGAAGATGAAAGAACTGATTCCTCGTCAGATGTTCGACGTGGCGATCCAGGCCGCCATCGGTGGTCAGATCGTTGCCCGGACAACCGTCAAGGCACTCAGAAAGAACGTATTGGCCAAATGCTACGGCGGTGACGTCAGTCGTAAGAAGAAACTGCTTGAGAAGCAAAAGGCCGGTAAGAAACGCATGAAGCAGGTCGGCAACGTGGAAATTCCACAAGAAGCCTTCCTTGCCGTGCTCAGGTTGGAATAGTCAGGTCCTATGTCACTAAATTTCCCGCTGTTGCTGGTCATCGCCGTGTTCGTCTGCGGCCTGTTGGCGTTGCTTGATCTGTTGATCCTGGCGCCGCGTCGTCGAGCGGCCATTGCCTCTTATCAAGGCAGTGTCAGCCAGCCCGATGTCGTGGTGGTCGAGAAGCTGAACAAAGAGCCGCTGCTGGTTGAATACGGCAAGTCGTTCTTCCCGGTGTTGTTCATCGTGCTGGTGCTGCGCTCGTTCCTCGTGGAGCCGTTCCAGATTCCTTCGGGCTCGATGAAGCCAACCCTGGACGTCGGCGACTTCATTCTGGTGAACAAGTTTTCTTACGGGATCCGCCTGCCGGTGATCGACAAGAAAATCATCGAAGTCGGTGATCCGCAGCGCGGCGATGTGATGGTGTTCCGCTATCCAAGTGATCCGAACGTCAACTACATCAAGCGTGTAGTCGGCCTGCCGGGCGATACGGTGCGTTACACCGCTGACAAGCGCCTGTTTGTGAATGGTGAATCGATTGCCGAGCAGATGGCTGGCGCTGAGCCGGGCACGCTGGGCAGCGCTGAACTGTACAAAGAGAAACTGGGCGCCGCCGAGCATCTGATCCGCAAGGAAATGAGCCGCTACCGCGCCACGCCGGACCGCTCGTGGACAGTGCCCGCCGGGCACTACTTCATGATGGGCGACAACCGCGACAACTCGAATGACAGTCGCTACTGGGATGACCCGAACATTCCCAAGGATCTGCTGGGCATGGTTCCCGACCAGAATATCGTCGGCAAGGCCTTCGCGGTCTGGATGAGCTGGCCGGAGCCGAAACTCAGTCACCTGCCGAATTTCTCGCGGGTTGGCCTGATCAAGTAATCACACACGGCGCTGTTGACCACAGCGCCGAATGCATTTCTGGAGCCGGCACAATCGGCTTCGCAATCGCCAGGATTTAATTTTTGAACACAGCGTTAATTGTCCCAGGCCTGCGCCGCATCCCGGCGATGGCAGTGGAATCCAGCCACGAACTCAGCGTGGGTAAACCGTGAGCGTTTCTCTAAGCCGTCTCGAGCGCCAGCTCGGTTACACCTTCAAGGATCAGGAGCTGATGCTGCTGGCCCTTACGCACCGCAGTTTTGCCGGGCGCAACAACGAACGCCTGGAATTCCTCGGTGATGCCATCCTCAATTTCGTCGCCGGCGAGGCGCTGTTCGATCGCTTCCCGCTGGCCCGCGAAGGCCAGTTGTCGCGTTTGCGCGCACGTTTGGTAAAAGGTGAGACGCTGGCCGTACTGGCTCGCGGCTTTGACCTTGGCGATTACCTGCGACTGGGTTCCGGTGAGTTGAAAAGTGGCGGGTTCCGTCGCGAATCGATTCTGGCCGATGCCCTCGAAGCGTTGATCGGTGCGATCTATCTCGACGCCGGCATGGACGTCGCTCGTGAGCGCGTACTGGCCTGGCTGGCCGGTGAGTTCGAAGGCCTTACGCTGGTCGACACCAACAAGGATCCGAAGACCCGCCTGCAGGAACACCTGCAATCGCGCGGTTGCGAACTGCCACGCTACGAAGTGGTGGATATCCAGGGTGAGCCGCACTGCCGAACCTTCTTCGTCGAGTGCGAAGTTGTCTTACTGAATGAAAAAAGCCGAGGTCAGGGTGTGAGCCGTCGTATTGCCGAACAGGTAGCGGCCGCTGCAGCACTGATTGCCCTGGGCGTGGAGAATGGCAATGACTGATACAAACGCAACGCGCTGTGGCTATGTTGCCATCGTCGGCCGTCCCAACGTCGGTAAGTCGACGCTGCTGAACCACATCCTTGGCCAGAAGCTCGCCATTACCTCGCGCAAGCCGCAGACCACTCGCCACAACATGCTCGGGATCAAAACCGAAGGTGACGTGCAGGCGATCTACGTCGACACCCCCGGTATGCACAAGGGTGGCGAAAAGGCCCTGAACCGTTACATGAACAAAACCGCTTCGGCGGCGTTGAAAGACGTCGACGTGGTGATCTTCGTGGTCGATCGCACCAAGTGGACCGACGAAGACCAGATGGTTCTCGAGCGCGTTCAGTACGTCACCGGCCCATTGATCGTCGCGCTGAACAAGACCGATCGCATCGAAGACAAAGCCGAGCTGATGCCGCACCTGAGCTGGTTGCAGGAACAACTGCCAAACGCGCAGATCATCCCGATCTCCGCGCAGCACGGGCACAACCTCGACGCGCTGGAAAAGGTCATTGCCGATCACCTGCCGGAAAACGATCACTTCTTCCCGGAAGACCAGATCACCGACCGCAGCAGCCGTTTCCTTGCCGCCGAACTGGTGCGCGAGAAAATCATGCGCCAGATGGGCGCCGAGCTGCCGTACCAGATCACCGTCGAAATCGAAGAGTTCAAGCAGCAGGGCAAGACCCTGCACATTCATGCCTTGATCCTCGTTGAGCGCGACGGCCAGAAGAAGATCATCATTGGCGATAAGGGTGAGCGCATCAAACGCATCGGCACCGAGGCGCGCAAGGACATGGAGCTGCTGTTCGACTCCAAGATCATGCTCAACCTGTGGGTCAAGGTGAAGGGCGGCTGGTCCGATGACGAGCGTGCGCTGCGTTCGCTGGGTTACGGCGACCTGTAGGCGATTCGAAGATCAAAAGATCGCAGCCTTCGGCAGCTCCTACAATGTCTTGTTTACACCTGTAGGAGCTGCCGAAGGCTGCGATCTTTTTTTGCAATCCCGACCGGGAAAAACGTCATGTCGCAAAACCCGCCACCTGCCCAACCCGCCTACGTCCTGCATTCTCGCGCCTACCGCGAAACCAGCGCGTTGGTGGACTTCCTCACGCCGCAAGGTCGGCTACGGGCGGTATTGCGCAGTGCGCGGGGCAAGGCCGGAACATTGGCGCGGCCGTTCGTGTCGCTGGAAGTCGAATTTCGTGGCAAGGGTGAGCTGAAGAACGTCGGGCGCATGGAAAGCTCGGGGACTTCGGCGTGGCTCAATGGTGAGGCGCTGTTCAGCGGTCTCTATCTCAATGAGTTGCTGATCCGTTTGCTGCCCGCTGAAGATCCGCATCCGGGAGTATTCGATCACTACGCCGCGACCTTGCTGGCGCTGGCCGAGGGTCGACCGCTGGAGCCATTGCTGCGCTCCTTCGAATGGCGACTGCTGGATGATCTCGGTTACGGTTTTTCGTTGAACACCGATATCCACGGTGAGCCCGTCGTGGCAGATGGTCTCTATCGTCTGCAAGTGGATGCGGGTCTTGAGCGGGTCTTCCTGTTGCAACCCGGCCTGTTCAACGGCGTCGAATTGCTGGCCATGGCCGAAGCCGACTGGAGCGCCCCCGGTGCTTTGTCCGCCGCCAAGCGTCTGATGCGTCAGGCTCTGGCCGTTCACTTGGGTGGTCGCCCCCTCGTCAGCCGCGAGCTATTTCGTAAGCCCTGATATGCTGTGCGCCGAATCTCTCAATTCAGGAGCGCGTATCCGTGACCACCAGCAATCGCATTCTTCTTGGCGTGAATATCGACCACGTCGCCACCTTGCGTCAGGCCCGTGGCACGCGCTACCCGGATCCGGTCAAAGCGGCGCTGGATGCGGAAGAGGCGGGCGCTGATGGCATCACTGTGCACCTGCGTGAAGACCGCCGGCACATTCAGGAGCGCGACGTACTGCTGCTCAAGGATGTGCTGCAAACCCGCATGAACTTTGAAATGGGCGTCACCGAAGAAATGATGGCGTTTGCCGAACGGATCCGCCCGGCACACATTTGCCTGGTCCCGGAAACCCGTCAGGAGCTGACCACCGAAGGCGGTCTTGATGTGGCGGGGCAGGAGGCGCGCATCAAGGCAGCGGTTGAGCGTCTGTCGAAGATCGGCAGCGAAGTGTCGCTGTTCATTGATGCCGATGAACGTCAGATCGCTGCGTCGAAGCGCGTCGGTGCGCCGGCCATCGAGCTGCATACCGGGCGTTATGCCGATGCAGAAACCCCGACTGAAGTGGCTGAAGAATTGAAGCGTGTGGCGGACGGCGTGGCGTTTGGTCTGGCCCAAGGCCTGATCGTTAACGCGGGTCACGGCTTGCACTATCACAACGTTGAAGCCGTCGCGGCGATCAAGGGCATCAATGAGCTGAACATTGGCCACGCGCTGGTGGCGCATGCGTTGTTCGTCGGGTTCAAGTCTGCTGTGTCCGAGATGAAAGCGCTGATCCTGGCCGCTGCTCTCAAGGGCTAAGATCAAAAGATCGCAGCCTTCGGCAGCTCCTGCATGGATCGCATTCCCCTGTAGGAGCTGCCGAAGGCTGCGATCTTCTGCTTTAAAGGGGGGCGGGTTCTTGTGCCGGTTTTGACTTGTCGATACCAGGCACATGCAAATTGCCCTCAGCCACTTGATCGCCCTCAAGCTGCGGCTGGGTCACCCAGGTCAAAATGTCGTAGTAGCGACGGATGTTCGCCACAAAATGCACCGGCTCGCCGCCTCGGGCGTAGCCATAGCGGGTTTTGCTGTACCACTGTTTCTGCGACAGACGCGGCAAAATCTTCTTCACGTCCAGCCATTTGTCCGGATTCAACCCTTCCTTGGCCGTCAGTTTGCGCGCGTCATCCAGATGACCGCTGCCCACGTTATAGGCTGCCAAAGCAAACCAGGTGCGGTCCGGCTCCTTGATCGAATCGTCGAGCTGGTCCTTCATGTAAGCCAGGTACTTGGCGCCGCCCATGATGCTTTGCTTCGGATCGAGTCGGTTGGACACGCCCATCGCCTGCGCGGTGTTCTGGGTCAGCATCATCAGCCCGCGCACGCCGGTCTTCGAGGTGACCGCTGGTTGCCACAGCGATTCCTGATAACCAATGGCCGCCAACAGGCGCCAGTCGACTTTCTCTTTCTTCGCGTAATTCTTGAAGTGCTGTTCGTATTTCGGCAGGCGCTGCTGCAAGTGCTGGGCGAAGGTGGTGGCGCCCATGTAGCCGAGGACGTCGACGTGCCCGTAATAACGATCCTTCAAGCGTTGCAGGGTGCCGTTCTTCTGCACCTTGTCCAGATACGCGTTGATCTCGTTGAGCAGGCTGTTGTCTTCGCCAGGGCCGACCGCCCAGCTCTGGCTGCGCGCATCGCCGAGGTCAAAAGCCACGCGGATGTTGGTGAAGTACACCTGGTTCATCGCCACTTCGTTGGAGTCGACCAGGGTCAGGTCGATCTGGCCTTCATCGACCATGCGCAGCAGGTCAACCACTTCAACCGCGTCGGACTCTTCGTATTCGATGCCGGGAAATTTCTTTTTCAGCTCCGCCAGTTGCTCGGCGTGGGTACTGCCTTTAAGCACCATGATCTTCTTGCCGACCAGATCACCGGGATCGGTCGGCCGCGACTGGCCGTTGCGATAGATGATCTGCGGGGTGACTTCGAGGTAGGAATGCGAGAAACGCACCTGCTTTTTGCGTTGTTCACTGCTGACTAGACCGGCGGCAGCCAGCACCGGGCCATTCGGTTTGCCAATCTGGTCGAACAGGTCGTCGAGGTTGTCGGCGGTCTCGATCTTCAGCTCGACACCCAAATCGTCGGCGAAACGCTTCACCAGCTCGTATTCGAAGCCGGTTTCACCGCTGCGATCCTGAAAGTAGGTGGCGGGGCTGTTACGGGTAATCACCCGCAGCACACCATCCTCCTTTACGCGCTCGAGTGTGTTGGGTTTATCAACACAGCCACCGAGCATCAGGAAGAGTCCGGTTGCGATCAGCCATTTGGCGTACCGCGGACGCAAAGCCGTTGGGAAAAACATCTGCGCAGTATACGCAAACGGCCGCAGGCGCCATATCTCGACAGTGAGGGGGTTGTCTGCTAGCGATCACAAAACTGCACGAAACCCCGCAGGAACAGGGCCTGACGGCATTTTGTTACAGTAAAAATAAGCCTGCATCAGACAGCCGTTAAATCTGACTTCAAAGGCAGAAACACAGATTGATATCCGAGTGCAACCGTGCGTAGCGTTTCGGGTGATGTTGAGGGCGGTTTAGGCTAGAATGCACGGCCTCAAAGCACACCCCTTCCCGAGGCTGTCCCGAAGATGTTGATCCTGCGCGGCGCTCCTGCCCTTTCTGCCTTTCGCCACAGCAAACTCCTTGAGCAACTGAGCCAGAAGGTTCCAGCTGTCAGTGGCCTGTATGCTGAATTCGCTCACTTCGCCGAAGTCACCGGCGTCCTGACCGGCGACGAACAGCAGGTGCTTGCGCGCCTTCTGAAGTACGGCCCAAGCGTTCCGGTACAAGAGCCGACCGGCCGTCTGTTTCTGGTGTTGCCGCGTTTCGGCACCATCTCGCCATGGTCGAGCAAGGCCAGCGACATCGCCCGCAACTGCGGCCTGAGCAAGATCCAGCGCCTGGAGCGCGGTATCGCGTTCTACGTGGCCGGTCAGTTCAGCGACACCGAAGCCCAGCAGATTGCCGACGTGCTGCATGACCGCATGACCCAGATCGTCCTGGGCAATCTGGAACAGGCTGCCGGTCTGTTCAGCCACGCCGAGCCGAAGCCGCTGACCGCGATCGACATCCTCGGTGGTGGTCGCGCCGCGCTGGAAAAGGCCAACACCGAGCTGGGCCTGGCCCTGGCCGAAGACGAAATCGACTACCTGGTCAACGCCTTCAACGGCCTCAAGCGCAACCCGCACGACATCGAACTGATGATGTTCGCCCAGGCCAACTCCGAGCACTGCCGTCACAAGATCTTCAACGCCAGTTGGGATATTGACGGCGAGAGCCAGGAAAAAAGCCTGTTCGGCATGATCAAGAACACTTATCAGATGCACAGCGAAGGCGTGTTGTCCGCTTATAAGGACAACGCTTCGGTGATCGTCGGCAACGTCGCCGGCCGCTTCTTCCCGGATCCGGAAACCCGCCAGTACGGCGCGGTGCAGGAGCCGGTGCACATCCTGATGAAGGTTGAAACCCACAACCACCCGACCGCGATTGCCCCGTTCCCGGGCGCATCGACCGGTTCCGGTGGCGAGATCCGTGACGAAGGTGCAACCGGCCGTGGTGCCAAGCCAAAGGCCGGCCTGACCGGTTTCACCGTGTCGAACCTGCAGATTCCGGGCTTCGAACAGCCGTGGGAAGTGCCGTACGGCAAGCCTGAGCGCATCGTCACCGCGCTGGACATCATGATCGAAGGCCCGCTGGGCGGCGCTGCGTTCAACAACGAATTCGGTCGTCCGGCCCTGACCGGCTACTTCCGTACCTTCGAACAGTCGATCACCACCCCGCACGGTGACGAAGTTCGCGGTTACCACAAGCCGATCATGCTCGCTGGCGGCATGGGCAACATCCGCGAAGAACACGTCAAGAAAGGCGAAATCGTCGTTGGCTCCAAGCTGATCGTGCTCGGCGGCCCGGCGATGCTCATCGGTCTGGGCGGCGGCGCGGCTTCCTCGATGGCCACCGGCACCAGCTCGGCGGATCTCGACTTCGCTTCCGTTCAGCGTGAAAACCCTGAAATGGAGCGTCGTTGCCAGGAAGTCATCGACCGTTGCTGGCAACTGGGTGACAAGAACCCGATCAGCTTCATCCACGACGTGGGCGCGGGCGGTCTGTCCAACGCCTTCCCGGAACTGGTCAACGACGGCGACCGCGGTGGCCGTTTCGAACTGCGCAACATTCCAAACGACGAGCCGGGCATGGCCCCGCACGAAATCTGGTCCAACGAATCCCAGGAACGTTACGTTCTGGCGGTCGGCCCGGCTGACTTCGAGCGTTTCCAGGCGATCTGTGAGCGTGAGCGCTGCCCGTTTGCCGTTGTTGGTGAAGCCACTGCCGAGCCGCAACTGACCGTGACCGACAGCCACTTCGGTAATAACCCGGTGGACATGCCGCTGGAAGTGTTGCTGGGCAAAGCCCCGCGCATGCACCGTTCGGTGGTTCGCGAAGCCGAGCTGGGCGATGACTTCGATCCGTCGAACCTCGACATCACCGAGTCCATCGAACGCGTTCTGCATCACCCGGCCGTGGCGAGCAAGAGCTTCCTGATCACCATCGGCGACCGCACCATCACCGGTCTCGTGGCCCGTGACCAAATGGTTGGCCCATGGCAGGTTCCGGTGGCCGACGTTGCCGTCACCGCCACCAGTTTCGACGTTTACACCGGTGAAGCGATGGCGATGGGCGAGCGGACTCCGCTGGCACTGCTCGACGCTCCGGCGTCGGGCCGCATGGCCATCGGCGAAACCCTGACCAACATTGCCGCATCGCGCATCAACAAGATCTCCGACATCAAACTGTCGGCGAACTGGATGTCCGCTGCCGGCCACCCGGGCGAAGACGCGCGTCTGTACGACACCGTGAAAGCGGTCGGTATGGAACTGTGCCCTGAGCTGGGCATCACCATTCCGGTGGGCAAGGACTCGATGTCCATGGCCACCCGCTGGAACGATAACGGCGAAGAAAAAACCGTGACCTCGCCGATGTCGCTGATCGTGACCGGTTTCGCGCCAGTGGCTGACATCCGTCAGACCCTGACCCCGGAACTGCGCATGGACAAGGGCACCACCGACCTGATCCTGATCGACCTCGGTCGCGGCCAGAACCGTATGGGCGCCTCGATCCTTGCACAGGTTCACGGCAAGCTTGGCAAACACGCGCCGGACGTCGATGACGCCGAAGACTTGAAAGCCTTCTTCGCGGTGATCCAGGGCCTCAACGCCGACGGTCACCTGCTGGCTTACCACGACCGTTCCGACGGTGGTCTGCTGACCTCCGTGGTGGAAATGGCCTTCGCCGGCCACTGCGGCCTGAGCCTGAACCTCGACAGCGTTGCCGAGTCCTCGGCAGAAATCGCTGCGATCCTGTTCAACGAAGAACTGGGTGCCGTCATCCAGGTTCGTCAGGACGCTACGCCAGACATCCTCGCGCAATTCAGCGCGGCCGGTCTGGGCGACTGCGTGTCGGTGATCGGTCAGCCGATCAACAATGGCCAGATCAACATCACCTTCAACGGTGACACCGTGTTCGAAGGCCAGCGCCGTCTGCTGCAACGTCAGTGGGCCGAGACCAGCTACCAGATCCAGCGTCTGCGCGACAACGCCGACTGCGCCGAGCAAGAGTTCGACGTGCTGCTGGAAGAAGACAACCCGGGCCTGAGCGTCAAACTCAGCTACGACGTCAACCATGACATCGCCGCGCCTTACATCAAGAAAGGCATCCGCCCACAGGTAGCCGTGCTGCGTGAGCAGGGCGTCAACGGTCAGGTGGAAATGGCGGCTGCGTTCGACCGCGCCGGTTTCAACGCGATCGACGTGCACATGAGCGATATTCTGGCCGGCCGTGTCGACCTGAACGAGTTCAAAGGGCTGGTGGCGTGCGGTGGTTTCTCCTACGGCGACGTGCTCGGCGCCGGTGAAGGCTGGGCCAAGTCGGCACTGTTCAACAGCCGCGCCCGCGACGCGTTCCAGGGCTTCTTCGAGCGTAACGACAGCTTCACCCTCGGCGTGTGCAACGGTTGCCAGATGATGTCCAACCTGCACGAGCTGATTCCGGGCAGCGAATTCTGGCCGCACTTCGTGCGTAACCGTTCCGAGCAGTTCGAAGCGCGCGTGGCGATGGTGCAGATCCAGGAATCGAACTCGATCTTCCTGCAGGGCATGGCCGGTTCGCGTATGCCGATCGCCATCGCTCACGGTGAAGGTCATGCCGAGTTCTCCAGCGAGGAAGCCCTGCTGGAAGCCGATCTGTCCGGTTGCGTGGCGATGCGTTTCGTCGACAACCACGGCAAGGTCACCGAGAAGTATCCGGCCAACCCGAACGGTTCGCCGCGCGGGATTACCGGTCTCACCAGCCGTGATGGCCGTGTGACGATCATGATGCCGCACCCGGAGCGTGTGTTCCGCGCGGTGCAGAACTCGTGGCGTTCGGAAGACTGGAACGAAGACGCACCTTGGATGCGCATGTTCCGTAACGCGCGCGTCTGGGTGAACTAAGGCCTGTGTACAAGCTGGCGTTTTTTGTTCCTGACAGTCATGTCGAGGTGGTCAAAGGGGCTGTGTTCGCTGCGGGTGGTGGGCGGATCGGTGACTATGACCACTGTGCGTGGCAGGTGCTTGGGTCTGGCCAGTTTCGACCGTTGGACGGCAGTCAGCCGTTCATTGGCGAGGCGGGGCAGGTTGAGCGGGTTGAGGAGTGGAAGGTTGAGCTTGTGGTGGCGGATGAGTTGATCGTGGCTGTTGTGGCTGCGCTGAAGCTCAGTCATCCGTACGAGACGCCGGCTTATGAGGTGTGGCGGCTGGAAGATTTCTGATCTTTCTTGCTGCTTAAACAGGAAACCCGCAGATGAGTGATTGTCTGCGGGTTTTTTGTTGCCTGCGATTTGGAGGGCGACTTCATTCCACTGTGGGAGCTGGCTTGCCAGCGATGGCGCCCTTATAGGCGACCATGCTCTGTTTGATTGAGTGAATATCCGTTTCTTCGGGTGCTGCCGCTGACGGTTTCGCTTTTACAGCGAGTCACTTTGGCAAACGCCCCAAAGTAACCAAAGGTCTGTGCCCCAACGTTCGGCCCGCTCGCTAAAGCTCGGGGTTCCTTCGCTCCGGGACTCATCCGGGCGCATCGCCTACGGTTTGCTTCGCTGCACCTCCTCTCGATGCATTTGGCTGCGCCAAACGGTCGCTGCGCTCCCACCCCCGGATAAATCCCTCCACTCAGCCTGCCGACGGGGCCGGTGGATCAAGATCAAGAGCTGCAGCCGAGCTAACGCTCATCCTGTTGAGTGGGGCGGCTTTGCCGCTTGGGTTGGACTCACATTCACGCTCTGGGGGGGGCGCCTGACAGTCGACCAATCTCCGAGGGTGTATTCGTTCCCCTGTAGGAGCTGCCGAAGGCTGCGATCTTTTGATTTTGATGTTGAAACGTCAAAGTCAAAAGATCGCAGCCTTCGGCAGCTCCTACAGGGGGATGTTTTGTGTTTAAGAGTGTGTGGAATTACCAGAACCTTCCCACAAGGTTTTCAGGTTGTCCGTCGGACGTCGGGTCTCTAGTCTTTGGTTGTCACCGCAAATCGGTGATCGGGTGTGAGAACCCGGTAAGAGGTTTTAATCAAACGTCAGTAGCACCATAATCGCCGCCAGCTCATTTGCTGCCGGTGATGCTCTATGGCGGCTGTGTGCGGGCGGACTTCGGTTCGGCCGGGTTGATCTCTTACCGGTTTCTCACTCCGCACATAGCTGCCACCTCTTCGTCGCGTGAGAAACGACCAGTGATGGCTTCAATCATTGATTAGAGATCATTGCAATGACTAAGCCCGTACCAGATCCACCTGAAACCAAAACCCCACTCGAAGAAGCCCTCCGCGCCGAAGACCAGGCCCGAAACCGCGAAGCCATCAAGCGCGCCCTCGACTTCTACCTGTGCCCCGAGCCTGCAAAGCCCCGCCGACCAAGCACCATGTTTATGGTCTGCCCCCAGGTCGACACCGAAAGCCTGCTCGCCCACGCTTGCGAATCGTTAGCCTCGGCAAGTATCGCCGCCAGCAACTTCGCCAATGAGCTAAGCGGTTCGCAGCGCAGTACGGCGTTAGGTATCCAGCAAATCGTCATGTTCGCCGAACTGGCGGTAAACCGGGCGCTGGACCGCGTCGATCCACAATCCTGACGACCGCGTTATCGTTGATCGCCAGCAGGCTGGCTCCCACAGTTTGAAAAACATTCCCCTGTGGGAGCTGGCTTGCCAGCGATGAGGCCGATCCAGACAACCCATGTCTGGCAGAACGCACACAGTCCACACTGTGGGAGCTAGCCTGCTAGCGATGAGGCCAGTCCAAACACCAGACTTCTAAACCTTGGCACTGACCTCACTGCGATTGACCAGCGCCTCAAGTGCGCCCCTCAAACTCGCAGCCTTGTCACCCACCAGCAAATGCCAAACGCCACCGTCCAACTGGCTGACACCCTGGCAGCCCAATTCCTTCAACTGCGCCTCGGACAGTGCTTTGCCATCCGCCAGCAGCAAGCGAATTCGCGTCATCGCGATGCAATCCAGTTGCAGCACATTGCCGCCGCCACCCAGTGCATTCAGCCATTTCTGTGCCTCGGCGCCCGCGACCATCACTGCTTTTTTCTCTTCGACAACGGCTACAGATTCGGCAATAACAGCACGCCCCAACGCCGGCATCGCCAGGCGAATTTCATCAGCAATGCTGTCGGCCAGCGGCCCGACCACTACCTGCAAACTCCCACCTTTACCCGGACGCACCACCGCCATCGCACCCAGCGCTTTCAGTTCGGCATCCGAGGCCTTGTTACGATCAACCATCTCCAGTCGCAATCGCGTGGTGCAAGCGCCAACAGTCAGCAGGTTTTCAGCGCCGCCCAATGCTTTGATGTAGGCACTGGCGCGCTCGTTTTCAGTCAGTACGGCTTTCTCACTGACAGCGACATCTTCTCGGCCGGGTGTCTTCAGGTTGAATCGACGGATGCAGAAATCAAACACGGCGTAATAGACGACTGCGTAAGCCAGGCCGACAGGAAACACCATCCAACCGTTAGTGGATTTGCCCCAGCCGAGAATCATGTCGATGAAGCCGCCAGAGAACGTAAAGCCCAAATGGATATTCAGCGCATTGGTGATCGCCATCGCCAGCCCGGTCAGCAGCGCGTGCAGCAGAAACAGCAGCGGTGCCAGAAACATGAAGGCGAACTCAATCGGCTCGGTCACCCCGGTCAGGAATGAAGTCAGCGCCATCGACAGGAAGATCCCGCCCATGACTTTGCGGCGTTCCGGCAAAGCATTGCGATACATCGCCAGACACGCCGCCGGCAGGCCGAAGATCATCATCGGGAACATGCCGGTCATGAACTGGCCGCCCTTCGGATCGCCAGCGAAGTAGCGCGACAGGTCACCCGTGACCAAGGCTCCGGTAGTCGGATCGGTGAAGTTGCCGAACACAAACCACGCCATGTTGTTGAGGATGTGGTGCAGGCCGGTGACGATCAGCAGGCGGTTGAACACGCCAAACACGAACGCGCCGATACTGCCGCTTTCCATCATCAGCGCGCCGAAGGCATTGATGCCATGCTGGATCGGCGGCCAGATATAGCCGAACACCACGCCCAGACCAACCGCCGCGAACCCGGTGACAATCGGCACAAACCGTCGGCCACCAAAGAACGCCAGGTACTCCGGCAGCTTGATGTCCTTGAAGCGGTTGTACAGCGCGCCGGCCATCAGGCCGCTGACGATACCAGCGAGCATGCCCATGTTGATGGTCGAATCGAGCACCTTCAGCGTGGAAATCATCACCAGATAACCGATCACCCCGGCCAGACCGGCGGTGCCGTTATTGTCCTTGGCGAAACCGACGGCGATGCCGATGGCGAAGATCATCGCCAGGTTGGCGAAGATCACTTGCCCGGCATCGTGGATGATCGCGATGTTCAAAAGGTCGGTGTCACCCAGACGCAGCAGCAGACCGGCAATCGGCAGGATCGCGATCGGCAGCATCAGCGCGCGGCCGAGGCGTTGCAGGCCTTCGATGAAGAGTTGGTACATGGTGGTTCTCCCGGCTCTTTATAGAGAGCTTGTTGTTAGGGCAGCGGCCAATGCTGGTGGCAGGCGTGACGCACGGCGGCGGCGCTGCTCAGCTTGAGCAGGTCGCGACTCAGGCGCTGACATTCGGCTTCGTGCAGTTGACGCACGCGGTCCTTGATTTCACCGATCTGCACCGGGCTGACCGACAGTTCGCTCACGCCGAGGCCGATCAAAACGGGTGTGGCCAGCGGATCAGAGGCGAGGGCGCCGCAGACGCCGACCCAACGTTTGTGCACTGCCGCGCCTTCGCAGGTCATGGCGATCAGACGCAGCAGCGCCGGGTGCAAGGCGTCGACGCGGGCAGCCAGACCCGCATGATCGCGATCCATGGCCAAGGTGTATTGCGACAGATCGTTGGTGCCGATGGAGAGGAAGTCCGCGTGTTCGGCCAGTTGTTCGGCCTGCAATGCGGCGGCGGGGACTTCAATCATCACGCCGATTTCCGGGCGTTGGGTGATGTTCAGTTCCAGGCACAACGCATCGACGCGCTCACGAATGTGCAGCAGCTCGTCGACTTCGGTGACCATCGGCAACAGGATCCGGCAGCGGCGCAGAGGGCTGACTTGCAGCAAAGCACGCAGTTGCTGGTCGAGAATTTCCGGGCGCGCCTGAGCCAGACGAATGCCGCGCAGACCGAGCACCGGATTGGCTTCGGCGGGCAGCGGCAGGTAGTCGAGTTGCTTGTCGCCGCCGACGTCAATGGTGCGGATGATCACCGAGTGCTCGCCCATCGCATCCAGCACGCCTTGATAGGCTGCACGCTGTTCTTCGACATCCGGCGCGGTCTGACGATCAACGAACAAAAACTCGGTGCGCAGCAGACCGACGCCATCGGCGCCATTGGCAAAGGCATCTGCCGCTTCACCGCTGGAGGCGACATTGGCGACGACTTCGATGGTCACGCCATTGCGGGTTTCTGCTGGCAAGTGAGCCTTGGCTTGTTGCGCATCGCGACGTTGCTGGCGGTTGAATTGCGCCTGCTGAACCTCAGCCAGACGTTCGGCATTCGGCGTCAGTTCGAGGCGACCAGTGTCGGCATCAAGCACCACCGCTTGGCCTTGTAGCTGATCAAGCAAGGCAGAACCCAACGCCACGATGCACGGCAGACCTTTGCCGCGGGCGAGAATCGCCACATGAGAAGTCGCGCCACCCTCGGCCATGCACAACCCGGCAACGCCTTGCGCGCAGAGTTGCAGCAGATCCGATGGAGTCAGTTCGTGAGCCGCGACGATGGCACCGGCCGGCACGTCGTAATGCCAGGCTTCGCCGAGCAGAGCGCGCAATACCCGTTGTTTGAGGTCGCGCAGATCGTTGGCGCGTTCGGCCAGCAATGCGCTGCCGGTGTGTTGCAGCACTTCGCACTGCACGTCGATCGATTGACTCCATGCATGCGTCGCTGCAGCACCTTGCTCAATGGATTTCTGTGCAGCATCAAGCAGCGCCGGGTCTTCGAGCAGTGCCAGATGCGCGGCGAAGATCGCTTCTTCGTCGGCATTCCTGTGTTTTTTCGCTTGGGCGAGGGTGCCGTCGATTTCGTTGCGCACCTGAGTCAGCGCTGCGTCGAGCACCTGCTGCTGTTGCAACGGATCATGATTGCCTGCATCCGCCGGCAAACTGATCGCGTTCAAGCGAAACAGCGGCCCACCGACCAGCCCAGGCGCAGCGCATACACCGTGCAACACGCCAGCCTCGGGCGGGCGCTTAAGAGTGGCAACACTGACCGGTGCAGCGGCGTGATGATCATCCGGCAGCGCCGTGGCCAACGCGCTGAGCAACGCTTGCAACGCTGCTTCGGCATCCGGCCCCTGACAACTGACCTGCACTTCGTCCTGTTCGCCAACCGCCAGGCCCATCAAACCGATCAGGCTGTTGCACGGCGCCGATTTACCGGCGAAGTGCAGTTGCGACTGGCTCTTGAAACCTTGCGCAGTTTGCCGAATCAGCGCGGCAGGGCGCGCATGCAAACCGCCGCGATGAGCTACCAGCACATGACCGTGAACCTCCGGCCCGCCGACGACTTCAGCGCTCGCTGCCGAACCGTTGCGCGCCACAATGTGCAGCAGCGGCTCGCCGACTTTCACCGCTTTGAGCGTGATCGGCCGCACCTGAAAATCCTGGCTGTTGGTCAGGATCAACAGGCTGACCAGGCTTTTGCATTGCTGGCCGACTTTGTCGAGGTCATAGCGCAGCAACGGCTGGCCCTTGCTGACGCGCGTGCCATCCTTGACCAGCATCGAAAAGCCTTCGCCGTTCAGTTCAACGGTGTCGAGGCCCAGATGCAGAAGGATTTCCGCACCGTTGTCGGCGCGCACCGTCAGCGCGTGGCCGGTGCGCGCGACGTGAATGATCACCCCGGCGCACGGCGAGTACAGCGTGTCGTTGATCGGGTCGATCGCAATGCCGTCGCCCATCGCGCCGCTGGCGAACACCGCGTCCGGGACTTTGGCGAGCGTGAGCACCGGGCCGCTGAGCGGGGCGCTGAGGGTCAGCTCTTTATTGTTGTTGTGCATGGCTCGGTCTCATCGGTTAAATCTCGGTTCGATGTCCCTGTAGGAGCTGCCGAAGGCTGCGATCTTTTGATCTTGTTTTTTGTGAATCAAAATCAAAAGATCGCAGCCTTCGGCAGCTCCTACAGGTTTTCTTCAATTAATGCGTGCGGGTCACTTTGCTCAGGTGACGTGGCTGATCCGGGTCCATGCCACGGGCCACGGCCAGACCTGCGGCCATCACGTAGAAGCTCTGGATCGCCAGAATCGGATCAAGGGCCGGGTGCTCGGCGCGGGTCAGGGTCAGGTCGCGCTCGCTGACATCGTCCGGCGCAGCGAGCAATACGCGAGCACCGCGTTGGCGCATTTCCGCCGCGAGACTCAACAGACCTGCCTGCTCGGCGCCGCGTGGTGCGAAGACCAGCAGCGGGTAGTGTTCGTCGATCAGTGCCATCGGGCCGTGACGGACTTCGGCGCTGCTGAACGCTTCAGCCTGAATCGCCGAGGTTTCCTTGAATTTCAGCGCCGCCTCTTGGGCGATGGCAAACCCGGCACCCCTGCCGATGACCATCAAACGCTCGCAATCGCGCAGCGCTTCGATGGCCACGCTCCAGTCCTGTTTGGCGGCTTCGCGCAGGCCTTCCGGTAGGGCATTGCCAGCCTCGAGCAATTCGCTGTCCTCTTTCCAGTGCGCAATCAACCGGGCGCTGGCGCTGAGGGTGGCGATAAAACTCTTGGTCGCGGCGACGCTGCTTTCAGTCCCGGCGAGCAGTGGCACGCTGAACTCACACGCGGCTTCCAATGGCGAATCGGCGGCGTTGACCATCGACACACTGAGCGCGCCTCGCTTGCGCAACAGGCGCAGGCTGTTGACCAGGTCCGGGCTCTGCCCCGATTGCGAAAAGGCGAACGCGACCTGACCGCTGACTTTCAACGGCGCCTGCTGCATGGTCACCACCGACATCGGCAACGACGCCACCGGCACACCCAATTGCTGCATGGTCAGGTAGGCGAAGTAGCTCGCCGCATGGTCGGAACTGCCGCGAGCCACAGTCATTGCCACTTGCGGTGGCTGACGGCGCAGGCGCCCGGCGATCTCGATCATTGCCGGGTCGAGTTGTTGCAGTTGGGCTTGCACGGCCTCGAACGAGGACAGCGCCTCCTCAAGCATTTTTGAAGTCAATGTCTTCTCCTTCGACCATGACGGCGGTCAGTGTGAGTGAGCGATCCAGCCGCACGCAGTCGGCCCAGGCCCCAGGTGCAAGGCGCCCGCGTTCAGTAATGCCGAGATAGTCGGCGGGGAATTGCGAAAGACGTTGCGAGGCCTCGCTGATCGGCAAACCGATCTTCACCAGGTTGCGCAGGGCCTGATCCATGGTCAGCGTGCTGCCGGCCAACGTGCCGTCCGGCAGGCGTACGCCGCCCAGGCATTTGGTCACGGTGTGGCTGCCGAGCTTGTATTCGCCATCGGGCATGCCGGCAGCGGCGGTCGAATCGGTGACGCAATACAGGCAAGGGATCGAGCGCAGGGCCACGCGGATCGCGCCGGGATGCACGTGCAGCAAATCCGGGATCAGCTCGGCGAATTTGGCGTGGGCCAGCGCGGCGCCGACGATGCCCGGCTCGCGGTGATGCAGCGGGCTCATGGCGTTATAGAGATGGGTGAAACTGGTCGCGCCGGCATCGAGGGCGGCAACGCCTTCCTCGTAACTGCCGAGGGTGTGGCCGATCTGCATGCGGATGCCACGGCTGCTCAGCTCACGGATCAAACCGTCGTGGCCGGCGATTTCCGGGGCGATGGTGATCACGCGGATCGGCGCCAGTGCCAGATATTCTTCGACTTCGGCCATCAACGCGGTGTGGGCGAAGTTCGGTTGCGCGCCGAGTTTTCCCGGGTTGATGTACGGGCCTTCGAGGTGTACGCCGAGGACCCGCGCGGCACCTTGCGGACGCTGTTCGCAGAATTCTCCGACTTCCTTCAGCACGCTGGAGATCTCGGCGCTCGGCGCGGTCATGGTGGTGGCCAGCAGCGAGGTGGTGCCGAAACGCACGTGGGTTTTGGTGATGGTTTCGAAAGCGCTGGCGCCTTCCATGATGTCTTTGCCACCGCCGCCGTGGACGTGCAGATCGATGAAGCCGGGCAGCAGATATGGCAGGTCATTGTCGGCCGGATCGCAGGGTACGCCTTCGATCGACACGACTTTGCCGTGTTCGTGGACCAGCCGGCCGCGAATCCAGCCGCTGGCGGTAAGGATGTTGTCTTCGGACATTTTGGTTCTCGCTTGTGGCCGCGCTTATCGACGCAGCTCTTTATCTACGAAGCTCTGCAACAAAGTCGTAGTAGTCGTTGCGGCAATAGGTGTCGGTGACTTCGATCGGCGTGTTGTCTTCGAGGTAGCCGACCCGGGTCATCAGCAGCATCGCGGTGCCGGGGGCGATGCCGACCAGCGCGGCGAACTCGTCCGAGGCGTTGATCGCCTGGATGTGCTGCAGGGCGCGGACGATCGGTTTGCCGATGCCGTCGAGGTATTCGTAGAGCGAATCACCGACCAATTGCGGCTTGGGCATGATCGAGGCGGGCAGGGTGCTCATTTCGATGGCCATGACCGTGTCATCGGCTTTGCGCAGACGCTTCATGCGCGCGACCTTGTCGTTCGGCGACAGGCTGAGGCGGATCAGTTCTTCGTGGGTCGGCAGGGTGATTTCCCGCTCCAGCCATTGCGAGCTGGGTACGAAACCCTTGAGGCGGAGCATTTCGCTGAAACCCGAAAGGCGTGACAGCGGTTGTTCGAGGCGTGGTGTGATGAAGGTGCCGGAACCTTGCAAACGACGGATCAGGCCTTGATCGAGCAGGACTTCCAGGGCCTTGCGCGCAGTCACCCGGGAGATGCCCAGTTGCTCGCTGAGGTTGCGTTCCGAAGGCATTGCCTGTTCGGACTTCCACTGCCCGGCATGAATCGCCGCTTCCAGATTGCGCGCCAGCTGCAAGTACAGCGGCGTCGGCTGGGAGTCGTCCGGGCGTAGGGTATGGAGGTCGTTCATGTAGGGCATTTCCGTCGCGAGTATAGGATTGTTGTTGCTCGCTTGTGGGGCGGAAATTAATACCACTTGAATACCATGTCAACGCGATGAAACAGCGCCATGTCTAATGAATTGGCGGTATTCAGGGGGTGTGGTTTCAAGTGGTATTAGTGGTGGGCTAGGAAAAGCAAAAGATCGCAGCCTGCGGCAGCTCCTACAGTTGAGAGTGGTATCACCCTTGTAGGAGCTGCCGCAGGCTGCGATCTTTTTGATTTATTTTTTAATGCCGACCAATGGTCGTGAGGAAGTTAAGGGCGGATCTCGACCATCGTGCCGTCCGGCACCAGGTTCCACACTTCGCGCATGTCGACGTTACGCATGGCGACGCAGCCGTCAGTCCAGTCGAGGGTGTGGAACAGGTCTTCCGGGGTTTCTTCCGAGTCCGGCGTGCCGTGGATCATGATCATCCCGCCGGGCTCGACGCCTTCACGGCGGGCGCGGGCCGAATCGCTGATGTTCGGGTAGGAAATGTGCATCGACAGATTGAATTTGTCGCTGGTCTTGCGCCAGTCGATCCAATAGAAACCTTCTGGCGTGCGCTTGTCGCCTTCTATCAGTTTCGGACCTTTCTTCGCGCCTTTGCCCAGGGAAATGCGATAGGTCTTCAGCGGCTTGCCGTCGGCGATCAACTGCAGTTGATGCGCGGATTTAAGCACCAGAACTTTTTCGATAAGAGGTGTATTCGACGGCGTCACGGTGGTCACGAATGACGCTTGGGAGACGGTAACGAACGACAGGCAAAACAGGGCAAGCAACCAGCGCATTGAAACGATTCCCCAGGGAGTGACGCAGATAACCAACATTTTATATGTATGTGTACATGTAGGCGCTGCCGAAGGCTGCGATCTTTTTGTCGGCCATCATGCCAATGTCTTGATTAAATAATGACCGGCTGCGCCAACGGAGGAATCGATTCAGACCGAACCGGATACGCCTCGATACGCCGATCAGCGAAGAAGCATTCTAAGGTACGCCCCACCGTGCGGAAAGCCAGCTCGTCCCAGGGAATGTCGGCTTCGTCGAATAGTTGTACTTCGAGGCTCTCGGGGCCGGCGGCAAAGTCCAGGTCGACCAGTTCGGCGCGGAAGAACACATGCACCTGACTGATGTGCGGTACGTCGATCAGCGTGTAGATACTCAGGTTGCGCACCCGGGCGCAGGCTTCTTCGGCGGTTTCGCGTACGGCGGCCTGCTCGATGGTCTCGCCGTTCTCCATGAAGCCGGCGGGCAAGGTCCAGTAGCCGAGACGCGGCTCGATGGCGCGGCGGCAGAGCAACACTTTTGTTCCCCAGGTCGGTACGCAACCGGCAACGATATTGGGGTTTTGATAGTGAATGGTCTGACAGCTGTCACAGACAAATCGCAGCCGCGAATCGCCTTCGGGAATGCGCTGGGTGACCGGGTTACCGCAGTGGCTGCAAAATTTCATGCTGGGCTTCCTGAATGCTGCGCCTATCTTGGCGTGCAGCGGTGCCGGTCGGCAAGTTGTCGTTTCGCGACACGACGGGTTTCGGGGGCTTGGGCGCTCGCAACGATTGGTGCATGATGCAGAGTAAGGCACAGATCGAGAACACTCATGCTGGACGAGCTACTGCATAGGGTTAGCAACCACACACCGCGCACGCTGGAGACCGATACACGTTTCCCCGAGGCCGCCGTTCTGGTGCCGATCACCCGCAGTGACGAGCCGGAACTGGTCCTGACCTTGCGCGCCAGCGGGCTCTCGACCCATGGCGGCGAAGTCGCTTTCCCAGGTGGTCGGCGTGATCCGGAAGATCCGGACCTGATCTTCACCGCGCTGCGCGAAGCCGAAGAAGAGATCGGCCTGCCGCCGGGACTGGTCGAAGTCATCGGCCCGCTCAGTCCGCTGATCTCCCTGCACGGCATCAAGGTCACGCCGTATGTTGGCGTCATCCCCGACTTTGTCGAGTATCTGGCCAACGATGCCGAGATTGCCGCGGTGTTCACTGTGCCACTGGAATTCTTCCGCAAAGACCCTCGTGAACATACGCACCGCATCGACTATCAGGGCCGCAGCTGGTACGTGCCGAGTTATCGATTTGGTGAATACAAGATCTGGGGGCTGACGGCGATCATGATCGTCGAGTTGATCAATCTGCTCTATGACGCCAAGATCAGTCTGCACCAACCGCCGAAAACCTTTCTTGATACTTGAAAGCATCATTACCTGAGCCATCGGCAGAGTGGCCATTCACCGTGAGCCCTGAGGAAAACAAGATGAAATACCGCTTGGGCGACGCCCGTGTCGAGACCCACCCACAGAGCTGGGTCGCGCCCAATGCCGTGCTGGTGGGCAAGGTCAAGCTCGAAGAGGGCGCCAATGTCTGGTTCAACGCCGTGCTGCGCGGCGACAACGAACTGATCCTGATCGGCAAGAACAGCAACGTCCAGGACGGCACGGTGATGCACACCGACATGGGCTATCCGCTGACCATCGGTACCGGCGTGACCATCGGCCACAACGCCATGCTCCACGGCTGCACCGTTGGCGACTACAGCCTGATCGGCATCAACGCGGTGATTCTCAACGGCGCGAAGATCGGCAAGAACTGCATCATCGGCGCCAACTCGTTGATTGGTGAAGGCAAGGAAATTCCCGACGGTTCGCTGGTGATGGGCTCGCCTGGCAAAGTTGTGCGCGAGTTGACCGAGGCGCAGAAGAAGATGCTCGAAGCCAGCGCCGCCCACTATGTGCATAACTCGCAGCGTTATGCCCGTGATCTGGTTGAGCAAGAAGAATGAGCGCAGCCGAAAGACCCGTCGCTTCGCCGTGCGTGAATATCTGTGCGCTGGATGAGGCTGACATTTGTACTGGCTGCCAGCGTACGGTCGCGGAGATCACCCGCTGGGGGCGCATGACCAATGACGAGCGCCGCGTGGTGCTGGGGTTGTGTCATGAGCGGGCGAAGGCGAGTGGGTTGGTGTGGATGATCCCTTCGAAATCGTGATCGGCTTGAGGGTGCCCTCACCCTAACCCTCTCCCAGGGGGAGAGGGGACTGACCGAGGTGCCTTTCGCTATACGCCGACCTGAGCTATTGAGTCGAACTCAGGTTTGAAAAGCCCCCGATCGGCTCCCTTTCCCCCTCGCCTGAAGGAAAGTGATTGTTCGAGCTGCACCGAACTGCGTTATCGAGTCGAACTCGGGAGTCGATTCAACGAAGATCTGCTCCCTTTCCCCCTTGCCCCCTTGGGGGAGAGGGCTGGGGTGAGGGGGTAGCTCTTGATCTGCCGGTCAAGTAACCTGTGCGCCAATCTGACAGGTCACCTCCATGATTTTCCTCATCGCCTACATCAGCAGCGTTGTGCTGATCAACTTCGCCTTCTCCACCGCGCCACACCTGGACATCATCTGGTCGGCCTGGGGCGGCTTGGTGTTCGTGTTGCGCGACATGGTGCAAACCCGTTTCGGCCACGGCGCGCTGGTGGCGATGCTGGCGGCGCTGGTGCTGTCTTATGTCACCTCCGATCCGTCCATCGCGCTGGCCAGCGCCACGGCGTTCGCGGTGTCCGAGATCATCGACTGGCTGGTGTTCAGCATCACCAAGCGGCCATTGCGCGACCGCTTGTGGATCAGTTCGGCGCTGAGCATTCCCCTTGATACCTTCATTTTCTTCGGCATGATCGACCTGCTGACGCCGCCGGTGATCATCACCGCACTGGCTTCGAAATTCGCCGGCGTCACTGCCGTCTGGCTGATCATGGCCTGGCGCGAGCGTAAACAGGCTGTCGCCGGCTGAAGCCAAACCCTCAGGTTCATGTAAAATGCCGCGCTTTCTCCCCATGGAAAGCGCGTCTGGCGTTGCTTTCCTCGATGATCCGCTTCTTTGAGGACCTGAGATGACCCGTATCGGAACTCCATTGTCGCCGACCGCGACCCGCGTATTGCTGTGTGGCTGTGGTGAGTTGGGCAAGGAAGTGGTGATCGAGCTGCAACGCCTGGGCGTTGAAGTGATTGCCGTCGACCGTTACGCCAACGCGCCGGCCATGCAGGTCGCGCACCGCAGCCACGTGATCAACATGCTCGACGGCGCCGCTCTGCGTGCCGTGATCGAAGCCGAGAAGCCGCACTTCATCGTGCCGGAAATCGAAGCCATCGCCACCGCCACCCTGGTCGAACTGGAAGCCGAAGGCTTCACCGTGATCCCGACCGCGCGCGCGGCGCAACTGACCATGAACCGCGAAGGCATCCGTCGTCTCGCCGCTGAAGACCTGGACCTGCCGACCTCGCCGTACCACTTTGCCGACACCTTCGAGGATTACAGCAAAGCCGTTCAGGACCTGGGCTTTCCATGCGTCGTTAAACCTGTAATGAGTTCGTCGGGCAAAGGCCAGAGCCTGCTGCGCAGCGCCGATGACGTACAGAAGGCCTGGGATTACGCGCAAGAGGGCGGTCGTGCCGGCAAAGGCCGGGTGATCATCGAGGGCTTCATCGATTTCGACTACGAAATCACCCTGCTGACCGTGCGCCATATCGGTGGCACCACGTTCTGCGCGCCGGTCGGTCACCGTCAGGAGAAGGGCGACTATCAGGAATCCTGGCAGCCGCAGGCCATGAGCCCGATTGCCCTGGCTGAATCCGAGCGCGTTGCCAAAGCGGTAACCGAAGCGCTGGGTGGCCGTGGTCTGTTCGGCGTTGAATTGTTCATCAAAGGTGATCAGGTGTGGTTCAGCGAAGTCTCGCCGCGTCCGCATGACACCGGTCTGGTGACCTTGATTTCGCAGGACCTGTCGCAGTTTGCGCTGCACGCACGCGCCATTCTCGGCCTGCCGGTGCCGCTGATCCGTCAGTTCGGCCCTTCGGCTTCGGCGGTGATTCTGGTGGAAGGGCAGTCGACCCAGACTGCCTTCGCCAACCTCGGCGCCGCGCTGAGCGAGCCGGATACGGCGCTGCGTCTGTTCGGCAAGCCAGAGGTCAATGGTCAGCGTCGCATGGGCGTGGCCTTGGCGCGGGATGAGTCGATCGAGGCTGCGCGAGCCAAGGCGACCCGCGCTGCTCAGGCTGTTGTGGTAGAGCTGTAAACCGAGGCGCGTCTATCGCGGGCAAGCCCGCTCCCACAGGTTTTTTGGTTGTGCACAAAATGTGCGATCAACGGAGAACCCTGTGGGAGCGGGCTTGCCCGCGATAGCGATCTGTCAGGCAACCTGATTCAGATCGTTGCCACGCGTTTCCTTCAGGCACAGCACCGCTATCAGGCTAAGCACTGCCGCCGCCGATACATACCCGCCGACATAACTCAAACCGCCCATCGCCACCAGTTTCTGCGCGAAGAACGGTGCCGCCGAGGCGCCGACGATTCCGCCCAGGTTGTAAGCGGCCGATGCGCCGGTATAACGCACGTGAGTCGGAAACAGCTCGGGCAACAGCGCCCCCATCGGTGCAAACGTCACGCCCATCAAGAACAGCTCGATGCACAGAAACAGCGCCACGCCCCAGGTCGAGCCCTGAGTCAGCAATGGCTCCATCAGAAATCCAGACAAAATTGCCAGCACGCCACCGATGATCAGCACCGGTTTGCGCCCGTAACGGTCGCTGGCCCAGGCTGACAAAGGCGTCGCGGCGGCCATGAACAGCACGGCAAAACACAGCAGTCCAAGGAACGTTTCGCGGCTATAGCCCAGTGTGGAAACTCCGTAACTCAGGGAGAACACCGTCGAGATATAGAACAGCGCATAGCAAACCACCATCGCCCCGGCGCCCAACAACGTCGGCGCCCAGTACTGACTGAACAGCTCGACCAGCGGCACTTTCACCCGTTCCTGACGGGCGATGGCATTGGCGAACACCGGGGTTTCATGGAGTTTCAGGCGCACATACAGGCCGACCATCACCAACGCCGCGCTGAGCAGAAACGGAATCCGCCAGCCCCAGCTGCGGAACTGCTCGTCAGTGAGCGTCATGGCCAGGGTCAGGAACAAACCGTTCGCTGCCAGAAAACCAATCGAAGGCCCGAGCTGGGGAAACATGCCAAACCACGCGCGTTTGCCCTTCGGCGCATTTTCCGTGGCGAGCAATGCGGCACCGCCCCATTCGCCGCCCAGTCCCAGACCCTGACCGAAGCGCAGCACGCACAACAGAATCGGCGCCCAGGCGCCGATACTGTCGTAGCCCGGCAGAACGCCGATCAGCGTGGTGCACACGCCCATCAACAGCAAGGAGGCGACCAGTGTCGATTTACGCCCGATGCGGTCACCGAAATGGCCGAACAACGCCGAACCCAGCGGACGGGCCAGAAAGGCGATACCAAAAGTAAGAAACGCCGAGAGCATTTGCGCGGTGCCGGAGGTCTGCGGAAAGAACACCGGCCCGATCACCAGCGCGGCGGCGGTGGCGTAAACGTAGAAATCGTAGAACTCGATCGCGGTGCCGATAAAGCTCGCCGTGGCCACGCGGGTGGCGGAGTTGGTCGGCTGGGCAGACGCGGTGGCGCTGTAAGCGGTAGTGGTCGTCATGCGGTGATCCCTGACAGTCATGAGCTCCATTGGAGCGAATTATTATGGTCGAGCACCCAGGGATGTGGGATGAGGCGCGGTCGCTGTTTCAGGTAGGAACAGTGGCCGGAGTACAGCGAAAATAGCCGAAACCGGTCTAGTGCGGGGTAAGCACGCGGTCTGGCGGGAGCTTGGGTAAGCTGATTCGATTATAGGAAGGGGGCTAACGAATGAACAAGAGCAAAAGATCGTCCGAGCGCGGCTCGAGCCTTGGGCAGCTCCTGCATTTGGAATGCGTTCCCCTGTAGGCGCTGCCGAAGGCTGCGATCTTTTGATCTGTTATCTGGCAGGCACCAAAGCAGGTGCAGAAGAGGTATGCCAGATCAACACCTTGCTCACCCGGTTCTCCTCGGTTTCGAGTATCTCCAGGCGATAACGTCCGATCTTCAAGCAAACCGCGCTCTCGGGAATCGTCTCCAACGCCTCAGTCACCAGACCATTCAGCGTCTTCGGCCCGTCGCTCGGCAAATGCCAGCCCAGGCATTTGTTCAGCTCACGGATCGATGCCGTGCCGTCAATCACCATCCGCCCATCCGGCTGCGGATGAATATGCGGGTTGTCGAGGCTGTGCTCGCTTTCAAACTCGCCGACGATTTCTTCGAGAATGTCTTCCAGTGTGACGATGCCGAGCACTTCGCCGTACTCATCCACGACCATGCCCAGGCGCCGCTGCTGCTTGTGGAAGTTCAGCAGCTGCAGTTGCAGTGGCGTGCTTTCCGGCACGAAATACGGTTCGTAACTGGCGGCCAGCAGCGCTTCGCGAGTCAGATCACCGTTGTTCAGCAGATGCCGGATCTGGCGGGTATTGAGTACCGCTTCAACCTGATTGATGTCGCTATGGAACATCGGCAGGCGCGTGCGCTTGTTATGCCGCAGTTGTTCGATGATTTCTTCGATCGAGTCGTCGAGGTTGATACCGTCGACGTCACTGCGCGGCACCAGGATGTCGTTGACCGTGATGTTGTCCAGTGCATGAATGCCCGAAACCGGGTGTGCCCGGACCGGATGTTCTGGATCGTCATAACGGTCGGCAGGCGAGTCATCTTCGCTTTGCTGCACGACCTGAACCTTGCGCGCAAACGGGGTCATCAGCAAACCGCTGGTACGGCTGAAAAGCCACGCCAGCGGATAAACAATCTTCAGCGGCACGGCCAGCAAGGTATTGCCAAACGCCAGCACCGCATCGGGGTAGCGCTGGGCAACCGTGCGCGGGAAGTAATCGGCAAACACCAGCAGGACGGCGCCGGCACCGAGGCACGCAGCCCAAGGGCCGTTTTCTTCGCAGAGGAAAATCGCCAGCAGCGTCGCAATTACCACGGCCAGCGCGCGGCACAGGGTATTGCAGAGGATCAGGCTGTCGAGCGGGAAGCTCAGCTTCGCCAGCGGTTTATCGCTGGCGCGTGAGGCTGTGCGTTGTGCGAGCAGGTGCTGTTGTGCGATTTCGACGGCGGTAAACATCCCTGACCATAAAATCAGCAGGACAAACACCGCAAGCATCGGCCCTAGGGGCAAACCGTCCATTTATGCCGCCCGTCAGATGTGCAGGATGTATTCGCGAACCAGTTTGCTGCCGAAGTACGCCAACATCAGCAGGCAGAAACCGGCGAGGGTCCAGCGAATCGCCTTGTGACCGCGCCAGCCGAGACGATTGCGGCCCCACAACAGCACGCTGAAGACGATCCAGGCCAGGCACGCCAGCAGGGTTTTGTGCACCAGATGCTGGGCGAACAGGTTCTCGACGAACAGCCAGCCGGAGATCAGCGACAGCGACAGCAGCGTCCAGCCGGCCCAGAGAAAGCCGAACAGCAGGCTTTCCATGGTTTGCAGTGGCGGGAAATTCTTGATCAGCCCGGACGGGTGCTTGTGTTTGAGTTGGTGGTCTTGCACCAGCAGCAACAAGGCCTGGAACACCGCAATGGTGAACATGCCGTAGGCGAGGATCGACAATAGAATGTGCGCGAGGATGCCCGGCTCTTCGTCGATGATCTGCACGGTGCCGGTCGGCGCGAACTGCGCCAGCAGCACGGTGATCGCGCCCAGCGGAAATAGCAGCACCAGCAGGTTTTCCACCGGGATTCGCGAGCAGGCAATCAGTGTCAGCGCGATCACTGCCGCAGCAATCAGGCTCGAGGCGCTGAAGAAGTCCAGGCCCAGGCCGATCGGGGTCAGTAGATGAGTGAGCAGGCTAGCGCTGTGGGCCACGACGGCTAGGACGCCGAGGCTAACCAACAGGCGCTTGTTCGCCTTGGCGCCAGTGGCCAGTCGAGTGCTCTGATACAGGGTCGCAGCGGCATACAGAAGGGCGGCGGCGAGGGTGGTCAATAAACTGGGTGACAAGGGGAGCATAAATCCTGTTAGGCAGGCCCGAAAGACGCTGAGTTTGGCATAGAATCGCCATGGCACGAAAGACTCAGGAAGCTGACAGCGAGGTGTCCGCCGGCCGCAGTCTTCGCTATAATCCGCGACCTGCCCACGCCGCAGGCTCGCCGAGCACATGTTGATTCCGGTCTGGGCCGCCATTATCCCGGTCTACACAGGGCCTGAAAGGATCGCGCAATGTTTGAAAACTTAACCGACCGTCTCTCGCAGACGCTGCGCCATGTCACCGGCAAGGCGAAGCTGACCGAGGACAACATCAAAGACACCCTGCGTGAAGTGCGCATGGCGTTGCTCGAAGCCGACGTCGCCCTGCCGGTGGTCAAGGACTTCGTCAATTCGGTCAAGGAGCGCGCTGTCGGCACCGAGGTGTCGCGCAGCCTGACGCCGGGCCAGGCGTTCGTGAAGATCGTCCAGGCCGAACTCGAAAGCCTGATGGGCGCCGCCAACGAAGATTTGAACCTGAGCGCTGTGCCGCCTGCCGTGATTCTGATGGCTGGTCTGCAAGGTGCGGGTAAAACCACCACCGCTGGCAAACTGGCGCGCTTCCTTAAGGAGCGCAAGAAGAAGTCGGTCATGGTCGTCTCGGCGGACGTTTACCGTCCTGCGGCGATCAAGCAGCTGGAAACCCTGGCCAGCGACATCGGCGTGACGTTCTTCCCGTCCGACCTGAGCCAGAAGCCGGTCGACATCGCCACCGCAGCTATTAAAGAAGCCAAACTGAAATTCATCGACGTGGTCATCGTCGACACCGCCGGTCGTCTGCACATCGACGAAGAGATGATGGGCGAGATCAAGGCGCTGCACGCCGCGATCAACCCGGTCGAAACCCTGTTCGTGGTCGACGCCATGACCGGTCAGGACGCCGCCAACACGGCCAAGGCCTTCGGTGATGCCCTGCCGCTGACCGGTGTGATTCTGACCAAGGTCGACGGCGACGCCCGTGGCGGTGCCGCCCTGTCGGTGCGTGCAATCACCGGCAAGCCGATCAAGTTCATCGGTATGGGCGAGAAGAGCGAAGCGCTCGACCCGTTCCACCCTGAGCGTATCGCTTCGCGGATCCTCGGCATGGGCGACGTGCTCAGTCTGATCGAACAGGCCGAAGCGACCCTCGACAAGGACAAGGCCGATAAACTGGCCAAGAAGTTGAAGAAAGGCAAGGGCTTCGACCTCGAAGACTTCCGCGATCAGCTGCAACAAATGAAGAACATGGGCGGCCTCGGCGGGCTCATGGACAAACTGCCGAGCATCGGTGGCGTCAACCTGTCGCAGATGGGCAATGCCCAGAACGCCGCAGAGAAGCAATTCAAGCAGATGGAAGCCATCATCAATTCCATGACCCCGGCCGAGCGCCGCGACCCTGAGCTGATCAGCGGTTCGCGCAAGCGTCGGATCGCCATGGGTTCCGGTACTCAGGTGCAGGACATCGGTCGCTTGATCAAGCAGCACAAGCAGATGCAGAAGATGATGAAGAAATTCTCCGCCAAGGGCGGAATGGCGAAAATGATGCGCGGCATGGGCGGTATGTTGCCCGGCGGCGGCATGCCGAAAATGTAAGGTGTCCCGTCTCACCCATTCTGCTCGCCAAAAGTGAGCGAAACGGGTGAGACAGGACACCAAGACTTCGCCGGTCGTCGCACCGGCGCAGACCCTGCAAGGACGCAGGATCAACAGCAAACCCGCACTCGGCGGGAGCTGACTGGCCGTTTTCATCGACGGCTCTATATGCAAATCCGCACGGCATGCCATAGGCGCCGGAAAAAGTCATTTGCAAAAGTCCGGATATTCCTTAGAATATGCGGCCTTTCGGGCACCCATGCCCGCTGTGCATTTAGATTTGCAGCACCGACTACAGGAACGATGTTCACATGCTAACAATCCGTCTTGCCCTTGGCGGCTCCAAAAAGCGCCCGTTTTACCACCTGACCGTAACCGACTCGCGTAACCCGCGTGACGGCTCCCACAAAGAACAGGTTGGTTTCTTCAACCCTGTTGCCCGTGGTCAGGAAGTTCGTCTGTCCGTGAACCAAGAGCGCGTAGCCTACTGGCTGAGCGTTGGTGCACAGCCTTCTGAGCGCGTTGCTCAGTTGTTGAAGGAATCTGCCAAGGCTGCGGCCTGAGCAATATGAACGCGACGCCTGCTGTTGCCGATGATTTGATCGTTATTGGCAAAATTTATTCTGTTCATGGCGTTCGCGGCGAAGTGAAGGTTTATTCCTTTACTGATCCGACTGAAAACCTGTTGCAGTACAAAACCTGGACGCTCAAGCGCGAAGGCAATGTGAAACAGGTCGAGCTGGTCAGTGGACGCGGGAGCGACAAGTTCCTGGTCGCAAAGCTCAAGGGTCTTGATGATCGTGAAGAAGCTCGTCTTCTGGCCGGTTACGAGATCTGCGTGCCGCGCAATCTGTTCGCTGAATTGACCGAAGGCGAGTACTACTGGTACCAGCTGGAAGGTCTGAAGGTCATCGACACCCTTGGGCAATTGCTCGGGAAAATCGATCATCTTCTGGAAACCGGCGCCAATGATGTAATGGTCGTCAAGCCTTGCGCTGGCAGCCTGGATGATCGCGAACGCCTGTTGCCCTATACGGAGCAATGCGTGTTGGCCGTCGACCTGGCCGCGGGCGAGATGAAGGTGGATTGGGACGCGGACTTCTAAACGTGGCTAATTTGCGCGTAGAAGTGATCAGTTTGTTTCCCGAGATGTTTTCCGCGATCGGCGACTACGGCATCACCAGTCGTGCGGTCAAACAGGGGCTCTTGCAGCTGACCTGTTGGAATCCGCGAGATTACACGACGGATCGGCATCACACTGTGGACGATCGCCCGTTTGGCGGTGGTCCGGGCATGGTGATGAAGATCAAGCCCCTGGAAGATGCTCTGGTTCAGGCCAAGGCAGCAGCCGGGGAGGCGGCGAAGGTGATTTACCTGTCCCCCCAAGGCCGTCAACTGACTCAGTCGGCGGTACGCGAGCTGGCACAATCGGATGCATTGATCCTGATTGCCGGCCGCTATGAAGGCATTGACGAGCGCTTTATTGAGGCTCATGTCGATGAAGAGTGGTCGATTGGCGACTATGTACTGTCTGGCGGCGAGCTGCCGGCCATGGTCCTGATCGATGCGGTTACACGACTGCTGCCTGGAGCTTTAGGGCATGCGGATTCCGCTGAGGAAGATTCCTTTACGGATGGTCTGCTGGATTGCCCGCACTACACCCGACCTGAGGTGTATGCGGATCAGCGTGTTCCCGACGTGTTGCTGAGTGGCAATCACGCGCATATCCGGCGTTGGCGTTTACAGCAGTCCCTTGGTAGGACCTTTGAACGACGCGCCGATCTTCTGGAAAGCCGCTCGCTTTCTGGAGAAGAGAAGAAGCTGCTCGAGGAATACATCCGCGAGCGGGACGATAGTTAACAACGTATCGATGGTAGATCGAACGATTTACCTTAGGAGCACAGCATGACCAACAAAATCATCCTTGCACTCGAAGCAGAGCAGATGACCAAAGAAATCCCTACCTTCGCCCCAGGCGACACTATTGTCGTTCAGGTGAAAGTGAAGGAAGGCGATCGTTCCCGTCTGCAAGCGTTCGAAGGCGTTGTAATCGCCAAGCGTAACCGCGGCGTGAACAGTGCGTTCACCGTTCGTAAAATCTCCAACGGTGTTGGCGTAGAACGTACTTTCCAGACCTACTCCCCGCAGATCGACAGCATGGCTGTTAAACGTCGCGGTGACGTACGTAAAGCCAAGCTGTACTACCTGCGCGACCTGTCGGGTAAAGCAGCTCGCATCAAGGAAAAACTGGCTTAAGTCCAGCTTCCGATGCAGAAAAAAGCAGCCTACGGGCTGCTTTTTTGTTGCCCGAAATTCCCCCTTTTGCAGGAGCTGCCGAAGGCTGCGATCTTTTGATCTTGCTTTCGATGCGCAATCCACTGTTTACGAGCTGTCCGATATGACCCCCCGCGACCAGGAAATCCAGCGCCGCACCGAACTCTCGGTGACCCGCGTGACCAAGGCTGTCTTCCCGCCGACCACCAACCACCACAACACCTTGTTCGGCGGCACTGCGCTGGCGTGGATGGACGAAGTCTCGTTCATCACCGCTACGCGCTTCTGCCGATTGCCACTGGTGACCGTGTCCACCGACCGCATCGACTTCAATCACGCGATCCCGGCCGGTTCCATCGTCGAGCTGGTCGGGAAGGTGATCAAGGTGGGCAACACCAGCCTCAAGGTCGAAGTGGAAGTGTTTGTCGAGAGCATGAGCTGTGATGGCCGCGAGAAGGCGATCCACGGGCAATTCAGTTTTGTCGCCATTGATGATGACAAGCGGCCGGTGCCGGTGCTGCCCGGGTTTGCGGCCTGATCCGAGACCGCGTCGCGCCCTTCGCGAGCAGGTCAGACGCCGCTGCTCTGAGGCTGAATCAGAGCCAGCACTGTCCACCCGGATCCCGGCTTCACCGTAGTCTCCGGCGTCACCACATGCACCCAGCCACTGTCATCACGCATGAATAGCAAGGTCGCACGATTACCATGCAGCGCGCGGTAATCCTCCCAGCCAAAGCCATCCGTCAGCGTCGTGCTGTACAGTTCGGCACCCTGGCCCATCTGGCTGGCCAGTTTCGCGTAGGTAAACGCCTCGCTGCCCAACTGATTGCCGCGATGCTCGAGGCTGGCGCGGTGCTTGTCACTGCGACGGCTTTCCTGACCGCTGGCCAACCCAAACAGACGCTGATGGCCGAAGTCATGACGGAAACGCATCGCTGCCAAGGTATTCAGCTCACCCGACGGTGACAGCGCCAAAAGATGCCCCAACCCGACCAGATCCAGATGTGCGTCAGCATGCTGTGAGGCCGGGTTGCCGAAGTAGGTCGGCAAACCTTCCATGCGTGCGGCGCGAATGTTTTCCCAACTCGAATCGGTCAGCAGCACCCGACTCCCGAGTTGCTGCAACGACTTGCCCAGTTCCCGGGCCGGACCGTTGGCACCGACGATCAGGAAGCCGCTCGGCGCCGGCTCCGCGACCTTGAGCAGTCGTGCCAGCGGTCGCGCAGTCGCACTTTGCAGGATAACGGTGCCGATGATCACCGCAAACGTCAGCGGCACCAGCAGCAATGCACCCTCGTGCCCGGCCTCATGCAGGCGAATCGCGAAAATCGCCGACACTGCCGCCGCGACAATCCCGCGTGGCGCGATCCAGCACAGCAATGCGCGCTCACGCCAACTCAGACTGGACCCCGCCGTACTGAGCAGTACGTTTAGCGGCCGGGCGACCAACTGAATCACCAACAGCAGAATCAGCACCAGCGGCCCCAGACCGATCAGCGCGTACAGATCCAGCCGCGCTGCCAACAGAATGAACAACCCGGAAATCAACAGCACGCTGAGGTTTTCCTTGAAGTGCAGGATGTGCCGCACATCCACGCCCTTCATGTTCGCCAACCACATGCCCATTAGCGTCACCGCCAGCAGGCCGGACTCATGCATCACTTCGTTGGCGGCAATGAAAATCCCCAGCACCGCCGCCAGCGAGGCGAGGTTATGCAGATACTCCGGCAGCCATTGCCGGCGGATCACCGTGCCGAGCAGCCAGCCACCGACAATGCCGAACACTGCGCCGCAGAGAATCACGCCGCCAAAGGTGAACAAACTCTGCTTGAGCCCATGCCCTTCAGCGCTGGCAATGATGAAGCTGTAGACCACCACGGCGAGGAGGGCGCCGATCGGGTCAATGACGATGCCTTCCCAGCGCAGAATATTGGCGATCGAGGCTTTCGGGCGCACCACGCGCAGCATCGGCACGATCACCGTCGGGCCGGTGACCAGTGTCAGGCTGCCGAACAGGATGGCCAGCATCCAGTCGAAGCCGAGCAGAAAATGCGTGGCGACCGCGATGACAATCCAGGTCGAGATCGCGCCGATGGTCACCAGGCGATGAACGACGCTGCCGATCTCCTTCCACTCCGACAGATGCAGAGTCAGGCTGCCCTCGAACAGAATCAGCGCGACGGCCAGCGACACCAGTGGCATCAGCAGCGGCCCGAACATCTCTTGTGGGTCGAGCCAGCCCAGTACCGGGCCGACCAGAATGCCCGTCAACAACAGAAACAGAATCGCCGGCAGCTTCAGGCGCCAGGCCAGCCATTGGCAACCCAGTGCTGCCGCGCCGATCCCGCCAAATGCCATGAGAATTTGCTGCTCGTTCATTGATGCTCCCTGTTCCTTGAATTAGCGGGCTATGAAAGACTAGCGCCCATTCCTACAGTTCACTCTACATTTGCGCACAGTCCTTGAGGCTGTGTGACTTGAGCGCCCATGCCTGCCATCGACCATCCGCTGATTGACCAATTCCTCGACGCTTTATGGCTGGAGAAAGGCCTGTCCGATAACACCCGCGGTGCTTATCGCAGCGATCTGGCGCTGTTCAATGGCTGGTTGCAGGAGAAAAACCTCGAACTGATCAATGCCGGTCGTGAACTGATCCTCGATCATTTGGCCTGGCGTCTGGAGCAGAACTACAAACCGCGTTCCACGGCGAGATTTCTCTCCGGTGTGCGTGGGTTTTATCGCTATTTGCTGCGGGAAAAGCTGATCAGCCTCGATCCGACATTGCGCGTCGACATGCCGCAATTGGGGCGGCCACTGCCCAAGTCCCTGTCGGAAGCCGATGTCGAGGCGCTGCTCAAGGCACCCGATCTGAGCGAAGCCATCGGCCAGCGCGACCGCGCCATGCTTGAGGTGCTGTACGCCTGCGGGTTGCGGGTGACCGAACTGGTCAGCCTGACGCTGGAGCAGGTCAACCTGCGCCAAGGCGTGTTGCGGGTGATGGGCAAGGGCAGCAAGGAGCGGCTGGTGCCGATGGGCGAAGAGGCGATCGTCTGGGTCGAGCGTTATATGCGTGACGGCCGAAGCGAATTGCTCGGTGGCCGCCCCAGTGATGTGCTGTTCCCCAGCCAGCGCGGCGAGCAGATGACTCGCCAGACCTTCTGGCACCGGATCAAGCATCAGGCCAAGGTTGCCGGGATCGGCAAGTCGCTGTCGCCGCACACCTTGCGCCATGCGTTTGCCACGCACTTGCTCAACCACGGCGCGGATTTGCGCGTGGTGCAGATGTTGCTCGGGCACAGCGACCTTTCCACTACGCAGATCTACACCCACGTCGCCCGCGCCCGATTGCAGGATCTGCACGCCAAACATCACCCGAGAGGTTAACTCCATACTCCCCCTGTAGGAGCTGCCGAAGGCTGCGATCTTTTGATCTTAAAAACAAAATCAAAAGATCGCAGCCTTCGGCTGCTCCTACATAAAGCGGTGTGATCTATGGCGACAGGCGCATTCGGCCACCGTGGCCTTATGTGTTAGGCTTTGCCGGTTTGCACGATGGACGGTTATGACCCGGTGTTCCGGCACGGGCGTTCTGATCGTTCCATTTGTCCGCCTTCAGGAGTTCTCATGCGTCTGACCCAGATTTTCGCCGCCGCAGCCATTGCGTTGGTCAGCACCTTTGCCGTCGCCGATGACGCGGCCGACAAAGCCATTCGTCAAAGCCTGGAAAAACTCGAACTCGAGGTTCCGGTAGAAAGCATCAGCGCCAGCCCGTTGCCAGGCATGTACGAAGTCAAGCTCAAGGGTAGTCGCGTGCTTTATGCCAGCGCCGACGGCCAGTACATCGTTCAGGGTTACCTGTTCCAGCTCAAGGACGGCAAACCGGTCAACCTGACCGAGAAGACCGAACGCCTGGGCATCTCCAAACTGATCAATGCCATCCCGGTGGCCGAAACCGTGGTCTACCCGGCCGTGGGCGAAACCAAATCGCACATCACCGTGTTCACCGACACCACTTGCCCGTACTGCCACAAGCTGCACGCCGAAGTGCCTGAGCTGAACAAGCGCGGCATCGAAGTGCGTTATGTCGCATTCCCGCGCCAGGGTCTGAACTCGCCGGGAGATGAGCAACTGCAAGCCGTGTGGTGCTCGAAAGACAAGAAAGCCGCCATGGACAAAATGGTCGATGGCAAGGAAATCAAGGCCGCCAAGTGCGATAACCCGGTTTCCAAACAGTTTGCCCTGGGGCAGTCGATCGGCGTAAACGGTACACCGGCCATCGTTTTGGCCGACGGACAAGTGATTCCGGGCTACCAGCCTGCGCCACAAGTCGCCAAACTGGCGCTGGGCGCGAAGTGATTCGCATCGTCACGGTCAGCCGTGACGATCATGGTCCGGCAGCCGCATCGCCGGGCCATCAATAGAGAGCCGCGAGCACGCGGTTGTTTTCCGGCCGACCCCGCGTCGGCCGTTTTATGGGGAGTTCACAGTGAATCCGGTCAAAGTAGGCATCTGTGGGTTAGGGACCGTCGGTGGCGGTACCTTCAACGTACTTCAGCGCAACGCCGAGGAAATTGCTCGTCGTGCCGGGCGTGGAATCGAAGTGGCACAAATTGCCATGCGCACGCCAAAGCCTCAGTTCCAGACGACCGGTATTGCGATTACCAACGATGTCTTCGAAGTGGCCACGAACCCTGAGATCGACATCGTTATAGAGCTGATGGGCGGCTACACCGTTGCCCGCGAGCTGGTACTCAAGGCCATCGAGAATGGCAAGCATGTGGTCACCGCGAACAAGGCTCTGATTGCCGTTCACGGTAATGAAATTTTCGCCAAGGCCCGCGAAAAAGGCGTGATCGTGGCGTTCGAAGCAGCGGTGGCCGGTGGCATTCCGGTGATCAAGGCGATCCGTGAAGGCCTGTCCGCCAACCGCATCAACTGGGTCGCCGGCATCATCAACGGCACCGGCAACTTCATCCTCACCGAAATGCGCGAGAAGGGCCGTACCTTTGAAGACGTGCTGGCCGAAGCCCAGGCACTGGGTTACGCCGAAGCTGATCCGACCTTCGACGTTGAAGGCATCGACGCCGCGCACAAGCTGACGATTCTGGCCTCCATTGCGTTCGGCATTCCGCTGCAATTCGACAAGGCTTACACCGAGGGCATCACCAAGCTGACCACCGCCGACGTCAACTACGCCGAAGCGCTGGGCTACCGCATCAAGCACCTGGGCGTGGCGCGCAGCACTGCCGCCGGCATCGAGTTGCGCGTGCACCCGACGCTGATCCCGGCCGATCGTCTGATCGCCAACGTCAACGGCGTGATGAACGCGGTGATGGTCAACGGTGACGCCGCCGGTTCGACGCTGTTCTACGGCGCTGGCGCTGGCATGGAGCCGACCGCTTCGTCGGTCATCGCCGATCTGGTCGACGTGGTTCGCGCCATGACTTCCGATCCGGAAAACCGTGTGCCGCACCTGGCCTTCCAGCCGGATTCGCTGTCGGCCCATCCGATTCTGCCGATCGAAGCCTGCGAAAGCGCTTACTACCTGCGCATTCAGGCCAAGGACCATCCGGGCGTACTCGCTCAGGTGGCGAGCATCCTCTCGGAGCGCGGCATCAACATCGAGTCGATCATGCAGAAGGAAGTCGAAGAGCAAGACGGTCTGGTGCCGATGATCCTGCTGACCCACCGCGTGGTCGAGCAGCGTATCAACGATGCCATCGCTGCTCTCGAAGCGCTGGCCGGCGTGAATGGTCCGGTTGTACGGATCCGCGTCGAGCACCTGAACTAAACAGAAGCAGCTGCAAGCTTCGAGCTTCAAGCTGCAAGTAAAAGCAGAGCCGCTTTTCACTTGTAGCTTGCAGCTTACGGCTTGAAGCCCAAACCGAAGGTTTGTCCTTATGCGTTATATCAGTACCCGCGGCCAGGCACCGGCCCTGAATTTCGAAGACGTCCTGCTGGCCGGTCTCGCCACCGACGGCGGTCTGTACGTCCCGGAAAACCTGCCACGTTTCACCCAGGAAGAAATCGCTTCGTGGGCCGGCCTGCCTTATCACGAGCTGGCTTTCCGGGTGATGCGCCCGTTTGTTACCGGCAGCATTCCGGATGCCGATTTCAAAAAAATCCTTGAAGAAACCTACGGTGTGTTCGCCCATAGCGCGGTCGCGCCATTGCGTCAGCTGAACGGCAACGAATGGGTGCTGGAGCTGTTCCACGGCCCGACCCTGGCGTTCAAGGACTTCGCCCTGCAACTGCTTGGTCGTCTGCTTGATTACGTGCTGGCAAAGCGCGGTGAGCGCGTAGTGATCGTCGGCGCCACCTCCGGTGATACCGGTTCGGCCGCCATCGAAGGCTGCAAGCACTGCGAAAACGTCGACATCTTCATCCTGCACCCGCACAACCGTGTGTCCGAAGTGCAGCGTCGCCAGATGACCACGATTTTCGGCGAGAACATCCACAACATCGCCATCGAAGGCAACTTCGATGACTGCCAGGAAATGGTCAAGAACAGCTTCGCCGACCAGAGTTTCCTCAAAGGCACGCGTCTGGTCGCGGTGAACTCGATCAACTGGGCGCGGATCATGGCCCAGATCGTTTACTACTTCCACGCGGCCCTGCAGTTGGGCGGCCCGGCGCGATCGGTGTCGTTCTCGGTGCCGACCGGTAACTTCGGCGACATCTTCGCCGGTTACCTGGCGCGCAACATGGGCCTGCCGATCAACCAGTTGATCGTCGCCACCAACCGCAACGACATCCTGCACCGCTTCATGAGCGGCAATCAGTACGTCAAGGAAACCCTGCACGCCACGCTGTCGCCATCGATGGACATCATGGTCTCGTCGAACTTCGAACGCCTGCTGTTCGACCTGCACGGTCGCAACGGTGCGGCGATTGCCGGCCTGATGGACACCTTCAAGCAAGGTGGCGGTTTCAGCGTCGAACAAGAGCGCTGGACCGAAGCGCGCAAACTGTTCGACTCGCTGGCCGTGGACGATGCGCAGACTTGCGAAACCATCGCCGAAGTCTACGAGCAAACCGGTGAAGTGCTGGATCCGCACACTGCCATCGGCGTCAAGGCCGCGCGCGAATGCCGTCGTAGCCTCGATATCCCGATGGTGATCCTCGGCACCGCACACCCGGTGAAATTTCCGGACGCGGTAGAGAAAGCCGGTGTAGGAAAAGCGCTCGAGCTACCTGCACATCTTTCTGATTTGTTTGAGCGAAACGAGCGTTGCACCGTTCTGCCAAACGAGCTGAAAGCCGTGCAAGCCTTTGTCAGCCAGCATGGCAACCGCGGCAAGCCGCTTTAAGCCAGTAAAAGCTGTCACATTTTGAAGCCCGTCTCCTGACGGGCTTTTTTGTTTCTGCTGCCACACTGCTCGGGTTTTCACCCACGAAGGACGGGTGAGTCGATCACGAAGGAAGTGGCAATGCTGTTTTATAGAGGTTTGAAACCGGCACTGGTTGGGGTGTTCCTGTTCGGTTTGCTGGGGTTGATGCGCTGCAGTGTGGCAGCGCAATTGGTGCTGAATAACGATGCCATGGCATCCAGCGTCCAGCCCATCGAACTGGCTGCGCATGAGCGCGAGTGGATTCGCGACAACCCCAAAGTGACGGTGACGTCGGTGCAGTACCCGTTGTATCTGTTTCAGGATGAGCATGGGCAATGGAGCGGCTTGAATAACGATGTGCTCAAGCGTGTGTCGGCGATGACCGGGCTGCAATTCGTGCATCAGGAGTCGTTTTCCACCGATCACATGCTTGAGCGTCTGGCGAGTGGCGCGGCGGATATCAGTACGACCCTGGCCATGAGCGAAGAGCGCAAGGCGTTTCTGGATTACAGCCACGCATTCGGTGGCGCCGGCTGGGTATTCGTCGGCCGCGCTGACGCGCCGCGCCTGGAATCTTTCGAGCAGTTGAGCAAACGGGTGCTGGTGCTGCCGGCCCGGCATGCGCTGGAAGACATGATCAGGCGTGACTTTCCCACAATCGAGATTCGCTCGGTCAAGACTTACGCCGAGGCGCGGGCGCTGGTCGAGAGCGGTGATGCCTACGCTACCATCGAAAACGAAATCGGCGCGCAGCTTTACCCCTTGGGTTTGCTCAAGGTCGGCGGTCTGGTCGAAGGCAAGTGGGAAGCCGATAACCTCGCCGTGCGCAAAGGCATGCCGGTGCTGCTGAGTATTCTCAACAAGGCCCTTGAGGCCTTTCCCGCGGCCGAGTTACGCGCGATCCGCCTGAAATGGCTGGAAGGTATTGCGCCGGCGCCCGTGCCGTCGATCTGGCAGCAGATGCTCGAATGGGGTTGCTGGGGCATGGCCGGATTCGGCGTGTTCGGCCTGCTGTCGTTAATATGGAATCGGCGTCTGACGGCAGTGATCAAATTGCGCCGCGTGGCGGAAAAGGATCTGGGCGATCAGCTGGCCTTTCAGCATGCATTGATCGACTCCATGCCGGATCCGGTGTTCGTCCGTGATCTGCAAGGACGGCTGATCATGTGCAATCGCAGCTATGAGGAGGCGTTGTCGGTGCGGCTGGATCAGGTGCTGGGACGGTTGCTGATCGAGGTGGACGCGCTGCCCGAAGCCACGGCGTTGATGCTGCACGACGAATTCATGGTGCAGTTGCGCACACGCAAATCGCGCTTCAGCAAACGCCGATTGCAATTCAAGAGTGGTCCCCGTGAGGTCTATCAGTGGACGGTGCCGTTCTATAGCGCCGACGGCAAACTGCGAGGGCTTTTGGGTGGCTGGACGGACATCACCCAGCGTCGCACAGAGAGCGGGTGTCGATGTCTGCAATGAAGATGGGAAATGTCCTATAAGACGCGGCTACTTTTCCGATGGGAGGCTTAGGACGGCTGCCCTAGAGTGACAACAACTGCGGTGAGAGTCCGCGATTGTCTCTCCAGAGGTCGCTTATGCGCTCGCTTAAAGTCCTGATACTTGAACCCAACCCGTTCCAGCTGATGGCGTTGCATCAAATGCTCAACGCCATCGGCATCTATGACGTGCTGACGGCGCCTTCGCTGGCATCGGCCCTGTCTTCACTGAGCCATCGCGGCGCGGTGGACATCGCCATTTGCGACCCGCAACTCAAGGGCGGCGATGGCCTGGCGCTGATTCATCATCTGGCGGCTCAGCGTGAGGCGCGTGCGCTGATCCTGCTGGGGGCGGTCGCGCCAAGCCTGTTGAACGATCTCGAGCCTTTGCTGCGTGAACACCACCTGCGGTTGCTGGGGCGCCTGCAAACCCCGGTCTCGGCGGTGCTCATGCGCGGGCTGCTCGACAGTTACTTGAGCGCCGCTTCACCCCTCGTGCAGGTTTGACGGGTACGGTTATTTTTCTGTCATCTTCGCCGTGCATGCTCTGACAGACCGGTGACACTCCAGAAACGGGGCGTTCGGTATGCAGAACTTTCTTCTCGGGCCGGTGGTCATTTATTGTGAACACGCCCCAGGCACACAGTTTTCGGACTATTGAGTGGAGATCGAGATGGAAAGTATCAGTCTATTGCTCGGTGAGGCTCTGAGCCCGTATCAGGTTTCGTTGTCTCCAAGCGGTTCCCATGGCGAATGCCGGGTGACCTTGAAGAACAGTCACGGCGCCATTGTGGTAGAGCGTGAATTCAATCAGGCACAACTGACCGACAAGCGCCAACTGACCGATGTCGTTGACGGCTTGCACCGCGATGTTCTGATTGCGGAAGGACGGCTGGAACCCTGTGTAATCGCGGCATTGCGCAACGCTGCGCTGGACAAACGTGCGGCGCTGTAAAGATGAAATATTTTTTGTGGGAACCTTCCTGCATTCCTGTCAGTCAGACCCGGTAACAGCAGGATCAAGCATTGTGCTCCGGTGCTTGTCGCTTGCTGCTACTGGTCTTTATGTAGGCCACGTTTAACCCCGAGTCGTCTCCCCACTTCTCGGGGTTTCTTTTTGCCTGCAACTTGCTCATGGCGCCGCTTGTTGCTCGAAGAACGATCGGGCCTGCTCGAGGTAGTCGCTTCGCATCGCCGGGTCCAGCCAGTCGGCGTACAACTGGTTCAGTTGATCGTGGGGAAGAGTGCGCAGCAGTTGGTTAATTTCGCTGATTGCCTGACGGCCCTGGCGTGTGTCGGAGCAGCCGATGTAGCCCGACAGGTATTTACCGGTGCCTCGGATCGGATAAAACAGCAACTCGTCTTCGGCGATTTGCGCCAGATGAGCCTGATAACGAATTTCTGGCCAATAGCCCAGCACCACCTGTAATCGTCCCAGGCGCTGCATCAGCAGCAGATTGTTCAGGGCGTCGTTGCCGTAATGAAGGGTCAGGGCGTCCCTAGGGGCCTGGCGTAGCAAGTCATCGACTATTTCACCGTAACTGCGTTCAGCCACGACTCCGATTTTCTCTTTGCCATTGGCTAGAAGCGATGCCAGATCGACTTCACCCTCCACGAGAAACGGCGCCAACACTTCGCGATCTTTCTGACGCACCACCAGCCCATTACTGACGGCGCGGAAGGTCGGGATGGAATACGCGATCCATTGCGCGCGCTCCTTGCTCCAGATCAGCGACGGGTCGCAAGTGAAGGAGGCTTCGTGAAGCATCTGGATGCCGCGGGCTCGATTGACTCGCATCAACTTGTGTTCGTATTGCGGCATGCCGGCAATCAGCATCGGCATAAGGTGATCAATGACACCCAGGCCCTTTTTCGGGCCTTCGAAAATGGTCAGTGGCGGCAGGTCGCGCAGTAACCAGATCAGCGTCGGTTTCGCCTGCGCGCCGTTCGACAACATGAGTAGAAACAACAAGCCGAACAGCCGCCACGTCCACCATTGATGGGCGTGGTTGGCGTGTGATGTCTGCCGGCGTTTCAGCTCAAATGGCTCCGTCTTCGCGCAACTTGGCGATCTGTCGCTCGTCGTAGCCAAGATCGTGAAGTACCTGCGCATTGTGTTCACCCAGTTGCGGTCCGACCCATTCTGAACTGCCAGGTGTCTCAGAAAGTTTCGGCACGATGCCCGGCATCTTGAAATCTTTGCCGCCGGGCAGCTTGGCCTGCAGGAACATCTCTCGGGCCAGGTACTGTGGATCGCTGAACATGTCCTCGGCGCTGAAGATCCGACTGGCCGGCACTTCGGCCTGATTGAGCAGATCGAGCACCGTTTGCAGCGGCAATGAATTGACCCAGCGATCGATCACCCCGTACAACTCGTCGCGGCGACTGTCGCGCCCGTCATTGCTGGCCAGTGTCGGATCGTTGGCCAGGTCTTCGCGGCCGATGATCAGCATGAAGCGTTTGAAGATCGCGTCACCATTGGCGCCGATCTGCACGTGTTTGCCGTCGGCACTGGTGTGAATAGAGGAGGGCGTGATGCCGGGCATGATGTTGCCGCTGCGCTCGCGGACAAAGCCGAACACGTCGAATTCCGGCACCATGCTTTCCATCATCGCGAAAATCGCTTCATACAAGGCCACATCGACAACTTGCCCGGTGCCGCCATTGACTTCGCGATGACGCAGCGCCATCAATGCGCCGATCACACCCCACAGTGCGGCAATCGAATCGCCGATGGAGATCCCGGTGCGCACCGGTGGCCTATCCTCGAATCCGGTGATGTAACGCAGACCGCCCATGGACTCGCCCACCGCGCCGAAGCCCGGTTGATCTTTCATCGGCCCGGTCTGGCCGAAACCGGACAGGCGCACCATCACCAGTTTCGGGTTCAAGGCGTGCAGGGTTTCCCAGCTCAGGCCAAGTTTTTCCAGCACACCGGGCCGGAAGTTCTCGATGAGGATGTCCGCTTCACTGAGGAGTTTTTTCAGGATCGCCAAACCGTCAGGGTGTTTGAGGTTCAGCGTCAGCGACTTTTTATTGCGCGCCTGAACGAACCACCACAGCGACGTGCCTTCGTACAGTTTTCGCCACTTGCGCAATGGATCCCCGCCGTCGGGCGATTCGATCTTGATCACTTCGGCACCGAACTCGCCGCAAATGCGCGAGGCAAACGGCCCGGCAATCAATGTACCCAATTCAATGACTTTCACACCGCTGAGCGGTTTGTTGGCGAACGGCATACTGAATCCTGTAGGACAAGGCTAAGCAGATACAGCGTTTTAACATAGCCGGCTGTCAGACGCCGCAGCTTGATCGCCATCAATTCGATGATTGCCTACCGCATCGGTTAGACTTGCCGACTTTCCTCGTATCAAGAAGCCCGTTCATGGCCCAGCCGTCCACTACCTACAAATTTGAACTGAACCTCACCGACCTCGACCGCAGTGTCTACGAGAGCGTCAAGCAGACCATCGCCCGTCACCCTTCGGAAACCGAAGAGCGCATGACCGTGCGACTGCTGGCCTACGCACTCTGGTACAACGAGCAGTTGTCGTTTGGCCGTGGTCTGTCAGACGTGGATGAACCTGCGCTGTGGGAAAAAAGCCTGGATGACCGTGTCCTGCACTGGATCGAAGTCGGCCAGCCCGATGCCGACCGTCTGACCTGGTGCTCGCGTCGCACCGAGCGCACCAGCCTGCTGGCCTACGGCAGCCTGCGTGTGTGGGAAACCAAAGTGATCCCGGCGATCAAGAATCTGAAGAACGTCAACATCGCTGCAGTCCCGCAAGAAGTGCTGGAAACCCTGGCCAAGGACATGCCCCGCGTTATCAAGTGGGACGTGATGATCAGCGAAGGGACGATCTTCGTCACCGACGACCGTGGTCAGCACGAAGTCCAGTTGCAATGGCTGCAAGGTGAGCGCGGCTGATCCTGCGTCACCACCGCAATAATCCCACGTAATCAAGAGAAGTCTCCGTCACCCCATGCGTATCGAACCTCGTCAACTGCCTGCCACTCTGCCGTTTCTCGGTGACCTGCCACCTTTGCTGACCCGTTTGTACGCGGCGCGGGGCGTGCAGTCCGAGGCGGAACTGGACAAGAGCCTGGCGCGGTTGATCCCGTTCCAGCAGCTCAAGGGCATCGACGCAGCGGTAGACCTGCTGGTGACGGCGCTGGAGCAACGCCAGCGCATCCTCATCGTCGGCGACTTCGACGCGGACGGGGCGACGGCCAGTACCGTCGGCATGCTCGGTTTGCGCTTGCTGGGCGCGGCGCACGTCGATTATCTGGTGCCGAACCGTTTCGAATATGGCTATGGCCTGACCCCGGAAATCGTCGAAGTTGCGCTGACCCGCGAGCCGCAATTGCTGATCACCGTCGACAACGGCATCTCCAGCGTCGAAGGCGTGGCGGCCGCAAAAAAGGCTGGGCTCAAAGTGCTGATCACCGACCACCACTTGCCCGGCGATGAACTGCCGCTGGCCGATGCGCTGGTCAACCCGAACCAGCCGGGTTGCGAATTCCCGAGCAAGGCACTGGCCGGCGTCGGCGTTATTTTCTATGTCCTGATGGCGTTGCGCGCGCGCCTGCGCAGTCTCGGCTGGTACGAGAACACGCCGCAGCCGAACATCGGCGAACTGCTTGATCTGGTGGCGCTGGGCAGCGTCGCCGACGTGGTACCGCTGGACGCCAACAACCGGATTCTGGTGCATCAGGGTCTGGAGCGGATTCGCGCCGGGCGCGCACGGCCGGGGATCAAAGCGATCCTTGAAGTGGCCAAGCGAGATGCTGCGCGCATTACTTCCACCGACCTCGGCTTTATCGTCGGCCCGCGCCTGAACGCCGCCGGGCGTCTGGATGACATGAGCCTGGGCATCGAATGCCTGCTCACCGCCGACGCCAACCTGGCCCGGGAAATGGCCGCGCAACTGGACGGTATGAACCAGGATCGCAAATCCATCGAGCAGGGCATGCAGCGCGAGGCGCTGGCGCAGCTCAAGGACTTGCCGGTGGAGTCGATGCCGTTTGGTCTGTGTCTGTTCGATCCGGAGTGGCACCAGGGCGTGATCGGCATTCTCGCGTCGCGGATGAAAGAGCGTTATTTCCGTCCGACCATTGCCTTTGCTGATGCCGGTGATGGTTTGCTCAAGGGCTCCGGGCGGTCGGTGCAAGGCTTCCACATTCGTGATGCCTTGAGCGTGGTGGCGGCGCAGCATCCGAACCTGATCGCCAAGTACGGTGGCCACGCGATGGCGGCGGGCCTGACTTTGCCGCAGGAGAACTTTGCCCTGTTCGCCGAGGCTTTCGACGCTGAAGTGCGCAGGCAGCTTCGCGAGGAAGACCTGACCGGGCGCATGCTCTCGGACGGCACGCTGGCGGTTGAAGAATTCCACCTTGAACTGGCTCGGGCCCTGCGTCATGCCGGACCTTGGGGGCAGCACTTCCCGGAGCCGCTGTTTCACGGCGTGTTTCAGTTGGTCGAGCAACGCGTGGTCGGCGAGCGGCATTTGAAGGTGGTGCTGAAAAGCGAGTGTGGCTCGGTGAAGCTGGATGGCATTGCGTTTGGTATCGACCGCGATATCTGGCCGAATCCGACGATTCAGTGGGTTGAACTGGCTTACAAGCTCGACGTTAACGAGTTTCGCGGCAACGAGACCGTACAACTGATGATTGCTCATATCGAACCGCGCTGAAGATCAAAAGATCGCAGCCTGCGGCAGCTCCTACATGGGAATGCGGTTTCCTGTAGGAGCTGCCGAAGGTTCGGGCCGCGATCGGACGATCTTTTCTTGAATTTCCCGCGATCCCCCGTTGTCGACTAGGCTCTAAGCACTGCTTGATTGGCCTTGTGACGTCTTGTCGAATTTTTTGCCCGCGGGGGCGGGTGCTGTACCTTTTTCCTGTCACTCGTCGACTATTCAAACAGAACCCTGGAGCCTGCCCACTGATTTGAGAGGTGCCCCATGAGTCTGCTGCTTGAACCCTTCACTCTTCGCCAACTGACGCTGCCCAACCGCATCGCCGTGTCACCGATGTGCCAATACTCCAGCGTCGACGGCCTCGCTAACGACTGGCATCTGGTACACCTCGGTAGCCGCGCGGTGGGTGGCGCCGGTCTGGTATTTACCGAAGCCACAGCGGTCACGGCCGAAGGGCGGATCACCGCCGAAGACCTTGGTCTGTGGAACGACGAACAGATCGAACCGCTACAACGCATCACCCGCTTTATTACGGCCCAAGGCGCCATCGCCGGGATTCAACTGGCCCACGCCGGGCGCAAGGCCAGCACTCATCGGCCGTGGATCGGCAAGCACGGCAGCGTCAAACCCGATGATGGCGGCTGGACTCCGGTCGGGCCGTCGCCGATTGCTTTCGATCCACAGCACACGCAACCGAAACAGCTGGATGAAGGGCAGATCGCCGATGTTATTCAAGCGTTCGTCGATGCCGCCAAACGTGCGCTGAAGGCCGGTTTCAGTGTGGTTGAAGTGCATGCCGCGCATGGTTATCTGCTGCATCAGTTCCTTTCGCCGTTGAGCAATCAGCGCCGGGATCAATACGGTGGTTCGTTTGAAAATCGTATTCGGCTGGTGCTGCAAGTAACTGAAGCGGTGAGGGCCGTCTGGCCTGAGGAATTGCCGGTGTTTGTCCGCGTGTCGGCCACCGACTGGGTGGAGGACGGCTGGAACCCGGATGAAACCGTGGAGCTGGCGCGACGCCTGCACAGCCTTGGCGCGGATCTGATTGACGTGTCGTCGGGTGGTACGGCGGCCAACGCGGAAATTCCGGTCGGGCCGGGTTATCAGACGCGCTTCGCCGAACGCGTACGCAAGGAGTCAGGCATCGCCACCGGCACTGTCGGAATGATTACCGAACCTGCGCAGGCTGAGCACATTCTGCGCACCTGTCAGGCCGACATCATCTTCCTCGCCCGAGAACTGCTCCGTGATCCGTACTGGCCGCTGCATGCCGACGATGATCTGGGGGGACGCAAAGCGGTGTGGCCGGCGCAGTATCAGCGCGCGACTCATCGGGATCAGCCGATTCATGAGTCGGATCTGCGCGATTGAGTGGGTAGTAAAGCAAAAAGCCCCGGCCAGTGATGGCCGGGGCTTTGTTTTGTCTGTTTGTCTTTCGCTGCGATGCTGCCGCCATCGCTGGCAAGCCAGCTCCCATAGATTTGGTGGCGTACGCAAAATCTGTGATCAACACCCATCACTGTGGGAGCTGGCTTGCCAGCGATGAGGCCCGTGCAGGCGCCTCAAATCCTCAAGGGTACTTACGCTTGTCCGGCGCCGGCGGGAAGTACTGGTACAACCAGGTCTCGCTCAGCGTGCGGTCATTGGTGCGAATAAACAGGCGCAGTTCCACCGGCTCCACGCTGTCATTGGTCGGGTACCAGTCGAACAGGATCCGGTAACCCTTGATGTCATCCAGCACCAGCACGCTGAAATCCTGCACCTTGCCGTTCGAGCACGTCACTACCGGCTCGATCCCGGTGCCCTGCGGCAAGCGCTCGAGACCGCCGCCAGTGAAGTCCACGGCAAAACGACGCGCCCAGACCGGCGGGTAATGCTCGCCCGGTGCCCAGCCTTCAGTGAAGCCGCCCATGCCGGAACGGGTCGCGTGTACGCGGGCCAACGGCGTGCCCACCGGCGGCAGAGCGCTCCAGTACAGCTTGTAGCCATAGTTCAGCGAATCCCCGGCAGCCACCGGCTTTTTCGGTGTCCAGAACGCTACGATGTTATCGAGGGTCTCGCCGGTGGTCGGGATTTCCAGCAGATCGATCGAGCCTTCGCCCCACGCGGTGGTCGGTTCTACCCACAGGCTCGGGCGCTTGCTGTACCAGTCGACAGTGTCCTGATAGTTGGCGAACTCATGGTCGGTCTGCACCAGGCCGAAACCCTTCGGATCCTTGTCGGCAAATGCGTTGAACTGCAGGGTCGCCGGGTTGTTCAGCGGGCGGCAGATCCACTCGCCGTTGCCGCGCCACATCGCCAGGCGATCCGAATCGTGGATTTGCGGGTGAATGGTGTCGCACATGCGGCGTTCGTGAGTGCCGCAGCTGAACATGCTGGTCATCGGCGAGATGCCCAGTTGTTCGATGGCGGTGCGCGCGTTGATGTGCGCGTCGACTTCCATCACCACACGCTCGGCCTGGCAATCGATGTCAAAGCGATAGGCACCGGTCGCGCTCGGCGAATCGAGCAGCGCGTAGACGACAAAGCGCGTGGCGTTTTGGTCCGGGGTCTCGAACCAGAACTTGGTGAAGTCGGGGAATTCTTCGCGCTTCTTGGCGTAAGTGTCGATCGCCAGGCCGCGAGCGGAGAGGCCATATTGGCCAGTCGCATCCACCGCACGGAAATAGCTGGCGCCGAGGAATGACACCACGTCATGACGATCGAGTTCCGGTGCCTTGAACAGTTTGAACCCGGCAAAACCCAGATCGCCTTTCAACTGCTGCGTGTCGACCGAGGTGTTTTCGTAGTTGAACAGCGCCGGGCGGAAATGCACCTCGCGGGCGGTGCGGGTCTTGGGATCGACGCTGTACATGCGCACCGGCTGACGGAAACCCATTCCGACATGGAAGAACTGCACGTCGAGTTGACCCTTGTTCTCCTTCCACAGCGAATGCTCGCCGTCATAGCGGATCGCATTGAAGTTCTGCGGGGTCATGGTCGCCAGGGTCGGTGGCAGCACCTGTTTGGTGTCCTGATAAGCGTTGCCGGCCAGTTGCTTGGCCTGGCGCTTCAGCGCTTCGAAGTCGAAGGCCTGCGCCTCGCCATCGGCGGCGCCGCCATTGGCCGCCCAGGCACGGGTGGCCAGCAGGCCGGTGGCCGAAAGACCGGTGTAAGCCGCAATGGCCATGGACGCTTTGAGCAAATTCCTGCGGTGCATAAATACAACCTGTCGTGAGCAATCCCGCGCCGTTCCTGGCACGTGCTGGATCAGAAATAACGGTTCGGACAAGCCTTCGGCCAAACGCAACGGACTATTAACAGATGCCCGCTAGCTTAAACGGTTCGCTCGCAATGCAAAATTCGTTGATTCACCGCGTAAGTGTGTCAATGAAACAAGACATGTCGGTTAAAAATCTGACAGGGCGTTCTGATTTACACGGCATATCTGCTTTTTTCGACTAATTACTCTAAAAACCGCTTTTCAGCGCCGATTTAATTTCTATTCTATGGACATGACCGGTGCAGCCAAAAGAGCCGGTAAGGCACACGACACTGCTGTAAGGGGCAGGGCGATGTGGTGGTTTAGCAGTTCTTTGACGTATTAGAGAAGGACATCGTCCATGGCAAAAATACAAGGCATCACCGAAATGTTGGGCATCTTTCCCTGCCTCGGCAGCGGTCGCAAAAGACGTCGGTTGAGCTCCGACGAAGTGAAACTGGTGGAGCGTTATCGAGAGCTGTCAGAAGGGGACCGGATTGCGATGCGCTATCTGGTGGATGCGATGCGGAGTGTTTCGCGGTTTTGAGTGGACATAAAAAGGGGCGGCCTGAAAGGTCCGCCCCTTTTTATTTGGATCAGCTACACGTTCCCAGTACTGGATACGGCCGCTGGCCGTGCATCAACTCCGGCACATCCCGCCATTTGACCCACGCCTGCTGTTGCCAGTGCAGCAACGGCACGGTGACGCCTGCCCAACGCATCGAACTCAGGCTCGGGTGGTTTTCCACAGGGCTTGATTGGGTTTCGCGCAGCATCGGGATGACTTCATGGCTCAGCCACTGGCGCAAGTGTCGGTTTTCCGGGACGAAGTGATGGGCGAGCAGGGCAAACAGGCCGGACTCGCTGACCATCGCGCAATCGATGATTTCGCCGTCCTTGCGCAAGAGCACATTGCGGCGCTGGTCGGGATCAAGTTTCAGGGTGAGGCGTTCGTTCAGGGGGTAGCCCATCAAGCGACCGAGATCCTGGACGCAGAACCAGGCTTCGTGGTCTTGCATGAAGGCGTGGAGGAAGCGGTTGTGGCGGGTGAAGGCGGTGGGGGTGAAGAAAGCGGAGTTTTCAGAAGGAATTTGTACGTGGTTAGGCATTTGTCGACTCCAATATTGAGAATAGAGCCGCCACTCAAATGAGTGCGGTCACGCCGTTTTGATATTTACTCCGGCTCCGACACCGGGCTGCTGATTTCGCCGCCGAGAGAAAGCCTATCGGCTAGCAACCTACGACGCCAAGTCGGCTCTATCGATTCCTTCTGTAGGAAAGAGGTTTTATCTCTGAGGGTCGTATCTGTAGGAGATGCCTGTTTTTGCATTGGTGCCAGCGAACCCGCCCCTAACCAGTGTTTTTTCCGTTATTTGTTTGAATCTTGCGCATCGCTACAGATGCTCAGCTCTTGGTTTCAGGGTTCAAAGGAATGGAGAATTCAATGAAGGTATCCCTCAAACAGATCAATGGCCCATGGGATCAGGGCTGGGTGCTGGACAAACACATGGTAAGTAGTACCTTTCTTGGCAACGATGATCGCGGACATCCGTGCTTCGATAATCAGCGCACTGAGATAGGCGAGGCGACCTACCAGCTCAAATACCAGAAGGATTGGACTCAGGTCGGCCCACTCGCCCAAGCGGTAGCGACAAATGTGTTCCCGAAATTGGATCAGGTAGGTTTTGTAGTGCCTATGCCAGCTTCAAATATTCGTCAGCGACAACCCGTAACTGAGGTTGCCTTGGCGTTGGGACAAATTACTGGACTGCCGGTTTTCTCGGATTTGCTTCGAAAAGCAGCCACCGGAAAGTCGCTCAAGGATTTGCATTCGAAAGCAGACAAGGTTGCTGCGATTGGAGACAGTTTCAGCGTCAATGATGAAATCACTACAGATGGGCGCTGGAATGTTTTGGTTGTAGATGATTTGTTTGATAGCGGGGCGTCGATGGACGCGGCCTGCGCTGTTTTACGTAAATATCCAAAGGTAGGGAAGATTTACGTAGCAGCGCTAACTTGGAAGTGAACTCAATGACGACTGTATTTATTGCCGGCTCTATCAACATCAAGAACCTTGATCCGAAGGTCAAAGAGCGTATCAATAATATCGTTGCGTCTGATTTTGAGGTGGTAGTGGGTGATGCAGGTGGCGCCGACACCTCCATTCAGGAGTACCTGTTGAGCCTCGAACGATCCAGAACCACGGTGTTCTGCAGTGGCTCGGCACCGAGGAACAACCTAGGGCAGTGGCCCGCCAGAACAGTCGACTCCAAGCATTCCAAAGGCTCGAGAGCTTTCTTCACTGAAAAAGACGTCGTCATGGCTGAAGCGGCTGACTACGGCTTGATGATCTGGGATGCAAAGAGCACCGGCACGCTCAGCAATGTCATTGAATTGTTGTCGAGAAAGAAGAAGTCGCTTGTTTTCGTCAACAAGGAAAAGGAATTCAAAGTGGTCGGAGACGTCAGTCAGCTCGAAGAATTGATTGCATTCATGTCTGATCACGCCAAGCAAAAAGCCAACGAAAAAATCAAACTGTTCGACCGTATTTCCCTGTTGAAGCACGATCAGGCAGAGCTTTCTTTTTGATGGTTTTTCTCGGCTTTCCTGAACCCCGGCACCTTGTCGGTGCCGAGGTCAAAAACTCTTAGCGACTCACCTTCCAGGCATCCCCAGCCGGCGCCTTGCCATGGTCATACGGCTTGCCAATCCACATATAAACCAGCCCCAAGCCAATCACGATCACCGTGCTCAACACCATCGCATAGTTCACATACCAAGCCGCATCCGGCGTGCGTGGCCAGGCCATGTTGATGATTGCGCCAACGCCATATACCAGCGCGCCGACGTTCACTGGCCAGCCCCGTGCGCCGAGGGTGAATTTGCCGCTCGGTTTCCAGCCTTTGCTGCGGGCGTAGAGGGCGACGAGGACGATCATCTTGAACGCGAGGTAGATGCCGATGGCGGCGAAGCTGACGATGGTGGCCACGGCGTCTTGCAGGAAGAAGCCGAGGGCGATGATCAGGGCCGGCAGGACGCCGGACACGAACAGTGCGGCAACCGGTACTTCGGTGGTAGGAGAAATCTTTTTCAGCAGGCGGCTGCCGATGACCATTTCATCGCGAGCCTAGGAATACCGGCCGGGAAGACTTCCGACGCCAGTTCGGCCAGACGCAACGCGGTCAGTGGGGTTTGTTCCGACGGCTTGAGCACCACGGTATTACCGGCAGCCAGCGCCGGGGCGATTTTCCAGGCGACCATCATCTGAACAGGCTGACGCCGATTTCTTCTTCCAATTGCTGGATGGCCAGGGTCAGGGTCGATTGGGAAATGAACGCGGTTTGCGCGGCGGCGGAGATCGAACCGGTCTCGGCCACGGCGATGAAGTGATGGATCTGACGCAGGTTCATCATGAGAAGAGGTACCCAGTGGGCGGTTTTTATAGATTGGTTTGAGTGTATATCGTTTTTTTAGAGGTTAGCTGTGAGCGGCAATCTGCAAGTCAAATGTGCAAGCAACATCTGGAAGCACACTCGCAGGCCGGGCAGGGGCACTTTCGAACTAGGCTGAGGGCCTTATAGATCCGGATAACCCCTGTTTTGGAGGCGGAACATGAACACCCGTGGATTGCTTGATCAGCTACTCAAGTCTGGCCAGGATCTGTTGCAGAACAAGGCTGGCGGAACGCAGAACAAACCGGCTGGCGGTGGCTTGGGCGGTTTGCTCGGCGGCTCTTCTGGCTCTGGCGGCCTCGGTGGTCTTCTGTCGGGCGCCGGCGGCGGTGCACTGGCGGCTGGCGCGATGGGCTTGCTGCTTGGTAACAAGAAAGTGCGCAAGGTCGGCGGCAAAGTCGCGATCTACGGCGGGCTGGCCGCGCTGGGTGTACTGGCCTACAAAGCCTACGGCAACTACAACGCGCAAAAAGGCACCGCCCCACAAAGCGAACCGCAAACCCTCGACCGCTTGCAACCGGCACAAGCCGAGCAACACAGTCAGGCCATTCTTAAAGCCCTGGTTGCTGCCGCCAAGGCCGATGGCCATATCGATGATCGCGAGCGCGAATTGATCGAAGGTGAATTCACCAAGCTCGATAACGATCAGGAGTTGCAACACTGGCTGCACGCCGAACTCAACAAACCCCTCGACCCCACCGACGTCGCCCGCGCCGCGAGTACGCCGGAGATGGCGGCAGAAATGTACATCGCCAGCGTGATGTTGGTGGATGAGGAGAATTTTATGGAGAAGAGCTATCTGGATGAACTGGCGCGGCAGTTGAAGCTGGAGCCGGGGTTGAAGGTGGAGCTGGAGAAGCAGGTGCGCATCGCATCGGTGTAAACCCGGCTGGCCCCTTCGCGAGCAAGCTCGGCCCCACAGGGGATTGCGTTCCAATGTGGGAGCGAGCTTGCTCGCGAAGGCATTTTCCGCCGCACACCGGCGGCAATGGCCGATCTATCGCCCCTTTTTGCCATTACCCCACTGGCACGCTCACTCGCAATTGTCGGACAGTCCCACCCCAGAGCCTTCCCGCTAACCACACCGGACAGGCCCGAGGGTGAAAAAGCGTCTTATAAATGAAACACCGCCCTCGGCTATACTCCCCGCATTTCGATCAGGCACGAGGAATCACTGTGAAGAACTGGACGTTGCGCCAACGTATTTTGGCGAGCTTTGCGGTGATTATCGCCATCATGTTGCTGATGGTCGTCGTTTCGTATTCACGCCTGTTGAAGATCGAGGCCAGTGAAAACAGCGTGCGTGATGACGCGATTCCCGGCGTCTATTACAGCTCGATGATCCGTGGCGCCTGGGTCGACAGTTATCTGCAGACGCAAGAACTGCTCGGACTCAAGGAAGGTCAGGGGGTTTCCAGCGAGGACGCCGCGGACTACAAGGCGTTCGAGGCGCGTTTGCAGGAGCAGATGGAAAACTATCGCAAGACCATGGCGACCGACGAGGACCGGACCGAGTTCGCCGCGTTCGAGAAGTACCACGACGCCTATCTCCAGATTCAGGATGCCGTGCTGGACCTGCACAAGCGCAACCTGGAAGCGGACGCGGTCAGGATGTTCCACGAAAAGCTGACGCCAGCCTGGTACGCCGGGCGCATGAAGCTCAACGACATCATCGGCGAGAACAAGAGAGTCGCCGATCAGGCCATGAACAACATCGACGATGCCGTGGCGGCTGCCAAAGTCAGCATGTTCATTTCCCTGCTGGTCGCCGTACTCGCCGCAGGCCTCTGCGGTTTGTTGCTGATGCGCGCGATCATGGCGCCGATGAACCGTATCGTGGAGATCCTCGAAACCATGCGTACCGGTGACCTCAGTTCGCGCCTGAACCTCGACCGCAAGGACGAGTTCGGCGCCGTCGAAACCGGCTTCAACGACATGATGACCGAGCTGACCGCGCTCGTGTCTCAGGCGCAACGTTCGTCGGTGCAGGTCACCACCTCGGTGACCGAGATCGCCGCCACCTCCAAGCAACAGCAAGCCACCGCCACCGAAACCGCCGCGACCACCACCGAAATCGGCGCGACGTCCCGCGAAATCGCCGCCACCTCGCGCGATCTGGTGCGCACCATGACCGAAGTGTCTACCGCCGCCGATCAGGCCTCGGTGCTGGCCGGTTCCGGCCAGCAAGGCCTGGCGCGCATGGAAGACACCATGCACTCGGTGATGGGCGCGGCCGATCTGGTCAACGCCAAACTGGCGATCCTCAATGAGAAGGCCGGCAACATCAATCAGGTGGTGGTGACCATCGTCAAGGTCGCCGACCAGACCAACCTGTTGTCGCTCAACGCTGCGATTGAAGCCGAGAAGGCCGGTGAATACGGTCGCGGTTTTGCCGTGGTCGCCACGGAAGTGCGGCGTCTGGCGGATCAGACCGCCGTGGCCACTTACGACATCGAGCAGATGGTTCGCGAGATCCAGTCGGCGGTGTCTGCCGGGGTGATGGGCATGGACAAATTCTCCGAAGAAGTGCGTCGCGGCATGTCCGAAGTGCAGCAGGTCGGCGAGCAGCTGTCGCAGATCATCCATCAGGTGCAGGCGCTGGCGCCGCGGGTGTTGATGGTCAACGAAGGCATGCAGGCCCAGGCCACCGGCGCCGAGCAGATCAACCACGCGCTGGTGCAGTTGGGTGACGCCAGCAGCCAGACCGTCGAGTCGCTGCGTCAGGCCAGTTTCGCCATCGACGAACTGAGCCAGGTGGCCGTTGGGCTGCGTAGCGGCGTTTCGCGATTCAAAGTCTGATGAGCGAAATCCTCGCCAAACGCAGCGCCGCGCAGGTGGCGAAGCCGGCGTTGTTCCTGCTGTTTCGCATTGGCAGCGAACGCTACGCCTTGCGCGCCACCGACGTGGCGGAAGTGCTGCCGCGCTTGCCGTTGAAGCCGATCGCGCGGGCGCCGCAGTGGGTCGCCGGGGTGTTTGCCTATCGCGGTGCGGTGGTGCCGGTGATCGACCTCAGCGCATTGACCTTCGGCCAGCCCGCCGAGGCGCGCACCAGCACCCGTCTGGTGCTGGTCAATTACCGGCCGGATGAAGCGCAGCCCGCACAATGGCTGGGGCTGATTCTGGAACAGGCCACCGACACCCTGCGCTGCCATCCGCAGGAGTTTCAGCCTTACGGCCTCGCCAACCGCGAGGCGCCTTACCTCGGCCCGGTGCGCGAAGATGCCCAGGGCTTGGTGCAATGGGTGCGGGTCAATGACTTGCTCGATGACGCCGTGCGCAGCTTGCTGTTCCCCGATCCGCCGCTGAATCCGGCGCAGCTTGAGGCGCAGTCATGAGCAGCGATCAGCGCTTTTTCGATTTTCTCAAGGAACGCATCGGCCTCGATGTGACGTCGGTGGGGCCGGCAATCATCGAGCGGGCGGTGCGCCAGCGCACGACGCTTTCGCAAGCCGTGCATGCCGATGAGTATTGGCAATTGCTGCAAGGCTCGCGAGACGAACAACAGGCGCTGATCGAAGCAGTGATCGTCCCGGAGACGTGGTTTTTCCGTTATCCGGAATCCTTCGCCACGCTGGGCAAACTGGCGCGCAATCGTCTCGCTGAGCTGAACAACATGCGCGCACTGCGCATCCTCAGCCTGCCGTGTTCCACCGGTGAAGAACCCTATTCGATCGCCATGGCTTTGCTCGATGCCGGGCTCAAGCCGCATCAGTTCAAGGTCGATGGCATGGACGTCAGCCCGCTGTCGGTGGAGAAGGCGCGGCGTGCGCTGTATGGCAAAAATTCGTTTCGCGGGCAGGATCTGGACTTTCGCGACCGGCATTTCACGGCTGAGCAGGAAGGCCATCGGGTCAATGACGATGTGCGTGAACAGGTGCGTTTGCAGGTCGGCAATGTGCTCGATCCAACGCTGTTGGCCAGCGAGCCGGCGTTCGATTTCGTGTTCTGCCGCAACCTGCTGATCTATTTCGATCAGCCGACGCAAAAACTGGTGTTTGAGGTGCTCAAGCGCCTGACGCATTTCGATGGCGTGCTGTTTATCGGCCCGGCCGAGGGCAGTCTGCTCGGGCGCTTGGGCATGCGTTCGATCGGTATCCCGCAATCCTTTGCCTTCAGCCGCCACAGCGATCCGCACCCCGAACCGCTGCCGACACCCAAGCCGATCGCGGTGCCGGTCAGCCAACCGCCACGCAGTACGCCGCCCCCAGTGGTGCGCAATCGACCGTTTGCCGCCGTGAGGCCGCTACCGATTACCCGCAAAAGCACGAACCCGGACGCCGCGACCCTGCTGGCCAACATCGCCGCGCTGGCCAACGAAGGCAAAAGTGCCGAGGCCCGCGCCGCCTGCGACCAGTATTTGCGCAGCCATGAACCGGTGGCTCAGGTGTTTTACTGGCTCGGCTTGCTCAGCGATGTCGCCGGCCTGACCCTCGAAGCTCAGGGCTTTTACCGCAAGGCGTTGTACCTCGAACCGCAACACCCCGAAGCGTTGATGCACCTGGCCGCGTTGCTGCAGGCCCAGGGCGACACGGCGGGTGCCAGACGATTGCAGGAGCGCGCCGCCCGCAGCGGCCGCACCGCCGACAGTGAGCGTAAACGATGATCCCGTCCGACACCTTGAACGTCACCCACGAAGACGCCCGGGCCATCGACGATTGCTGGAACCGCATCGGCATTCATGGCGACAAGTCCTGTCCGCTGCTGGAAGAGCATATTCATTGCCGCAATTGCTCGGTGTATTCCGCCGCCGCCACGCGCCTGCTTGACCGTTATGCGTTGCAGCAGGACGAGCGCGATCCGGTGGCGATCGCCGTGGAAAGCGATGTGAAAACCCGCTCGCTGCTGATGTTCCGGCTCGGCGAAGAATGGCTGGGGCTGGCGACGCGCAGTCTCGTCGAAGTCGCGCCGCTGCAGGCGATCCACTCGTTGCCGCACCAGCGCTCGCGGGCCTTGCTCGGCGTGGCCAATGTGCGTGGCGCACTGGTGGCGTGCCTGTCACTGGTTGAATTGCTCGATCTGGATGGCAACGCCGCGCCGGCCACAGGTGTGCGCATCATGCCGCGCATGTTGATCATCGCCGCCCATGGCGGGCCGGTGGTGGTGCCGGTGGATGAGGTCGACGGCATTCATGCCATTGATGAGCGCATTCTTGATGCGGCATCGCAGTCCGGCGCGCAAGCCAGTGCCAAATACACCCGTGGTGTTCTGCAATATCGCGGTCGCAGCCTGCGTTGGCTGGATGAAGAACAGCTGCTGTCCGCCGTGACCCGGAGCCTCACATGACCCCCGAGCAAATGCGCGATGCCTCGTTGCTTGAGCTGTTCAGCCTCGAAGCCGAAGCGCAGACCCAAGTACTCAGTGCCGGGTTGCTGGCGCTGGAGCGTAACCCGACCCAGGCCGATCAACTCGAATCGTGCATGCGCGCGGCGCATTCGCTCAAAGGCGCGGCACGAATTGTCGGCATCGACAGCGGCGTCAGCGTCGCTCATGTCATGGAAGATTGCCTGGTCAGCGCCCAGGAAGGGCGCTTGCTGCTGCGCCCCGAACACATCGATGCGCTGTTGCAGGGCACCGATTTGCTGATGCGCATCGCCACCCCGGCCAATGCGCCGCAGCCGAGCGATATTGAAGCTTATGTGGCGTTGATGGCGAGCTTGCTTGATCCGTCGACGCCGCCGGCAGCGTTCGTTTCGCCGCCGATGGCCGAGTTGCAACTTGAAGCGCCGCCGGTATTTGAACCTGCGCCAGCGCCGATCATCGAAACCCCGGTCGAAGCGTCCGAACCGGCGCCACGCAAGAGCAAACGCACCACTGAGGGTGGCGAGCGGGTGCTGCGGGTCACCGCCGAACGCCTGAACAGCCTGCTCGATCTGTCGAGCAAGTCGCTGGTGGAAACCCAGCGCCTCAAACCACATCTGGCGACCATGCAGCGCCTCAAACGCATGCAGAACAACGGCCTGCGCGCGCTGGAAAACCTCAACGTCCACCTCAAGGAACACGCGCTGAGTCTGGAGGCGCTGGAGGCCTTGGAAGACGCGCGCCGTTTGCTCGCCGAATCCCAGCAACTGCTGAGCGAGAAAAACGCCGAACTCGATGAATTCGCCTGGCAGGCCAGCCAGCGCGCGCAAGTGCTCTACGACACGGCGTTGGCCTGCCGCATGCGGCCCTTTGCCGATGTGCTTACCGGTCAGGTGCGCATGGTTCGCGATCTGGGCCGCAGCCTCGGCAAACAGGTACGCCTGGAGATCGAAGGCGAGAAGACTCAGGTCGACCGCGATGTGCTGGAAAAGCTCGAAGCACCGCTGACGCATTTGCTGCGCAACGCGGTCGATCATGGCATCGAAACCCCTGAGCAACGGCTGCTCAAGGGCAAACCGGAAGAAGGCCTGATCCGCCTGCGTGCCTCGCATCAGGCTGGACTGCTGGTGCTGGAATTAAGCGATGACGGCAATGGTGTCGACCTGGAAAAGGTCCGCCGCAGCATCGTCGAGCGGCAGTTATCCCCAGCCGAAACCGCTGCGCAACTGAGCGAGGAAGAACTGCTGACCTTCCTCTTTCTGCCCGGTTTCAGCCTGCGCGACACCGTCACCGAAGTATCCGGGCGGGGCGTTGGCCTTGATGCCGTTCAACACATGGTTCGCCAGTTGCGCGGGGCCGTGGTGCTGGAGCAGACGGCGGGCGAGGGCAGTCGCTTTCATCTGGAAGTGCCGCTGACCTTGTCGGTGGTGCGCAGTCTGGTGGTGGAAGTTGGCGAAGAGGCGTATGCCTTCCCGCTGGCGCACATCGAACGCATGTGTGATCTGGCGCCGGAAGACATTGTGCAGGTCGAGGGCCGTCAGCATTTCTGGCATGAAGGCCAGCACGTCGGGCTGGTGGCGGCCAGCCAGTTACTGAATCGTCCGGCCAGCCAGAACAGTGGCGAAACCCTGAAAGTCGTGGTGATCCGCGAGCGCGATGCGGTTTATGGCGTTGCCGTGGAGCGTTTCATCGGCGAGCGCACGCTGGTGGTCTTGCCACTCGATGAGCGTCTGGGCAAAGTGCAGGACATCTCCGCCGGTGCTTTGCTCGACGACGGCTCGGTGGTGCTGATCGTCGACGTCGAAGACATGCTGCGTTCGGTGGACAAACTACTCAATACCGGACGCCTTGAGCGCATCGCCCGTCATGGCAATCAGGCCGCCGAGGCGGCGCGCAAGCGGGTGCTGGTGGTCGACGACTCGCTGACCGTGCGCGAGCTGCAACGCAAACTGCTGCTCAATCGCGGCTACGACGTCGCAGTGGCGGTGGACGGCATGGACGGCTGGAACGCGCTGCGTTCAGAGGACTTCGATTTGCTGATCACCGACATCGACATGCCGCGTATGGACGGCATCGAACTGGTCACCCTGCTGCGCCGTGACAACCGCCTGCAATCGCTGCCGGTGATGGTCGTGTCGTACAAGGACCGTGAAGAGGACCGCCGTCGTGGCCTCGATGCCGGCGCCGACTATTATTTGGCCAAAGCCAGTTTTCATGACGACGCCCTGCTCGACGCAGTGGTCGAGCTGATCGGAGGAGCGCGGGCATGAAGATCGCCATCGTCAACGACATGCCCATGGCGGTCGAAGCCCTGCGCCGGGCGCTGGCCTTCGAGCCGGCGCATCAGGTGGTCTGGGTCGCCCGCAATGGTGCCGAGGCGGTGCAACTGTGCGCCGAAAATACCCCGGATCTGATCCTGATGGACCTGATCATGCCGGTGATGGACGGCGTCGAAGCCACCCGCCGGATCATGGCCGAAACCCCGTGCGCGATCGTCATCGTCACCGTCGACCGGCAGCAGAACGTGCACCGGGTCTTCGAAGCGATGGGCCACGGCGCACTGGACGTGGTCGACACTCCAGCCCTCGGCGCCGGTAATGCCCAGGAAGCGGCGGCGCCGTTGTTGCGCAAGATCCTCAATATCGGCTGGCTGATCGGCGAGAAGCCCACACGTTCCCGGCCGGCACCGACGGCCCAGCGCAGTTCCGCTTCGTGTCAGCGACTGGTGGCGATCGGCTCATCGGCAGGCGGGCCGGCGGCGCTGGAGGTGTTGCTCAAAGGCTTGCCCAAGGATTTCTCGGCGGCGATGGTGCTGGTGCAGCATGTCGATCAGGTCTTTGCGGCCGGTATGGCCGAATGGTTGGCCAGCGCCAGCGGCCTCGATGTGCGTTTGGCCCGTGAAGGTGAGCCGCCGCAGGCCGGCGCCGTGCTGCTGGCCGGCACCAACCACCACATTCGCCTGTTGAAAAACGGCACGCTGGCCTACACCGCCGAGCCGGTCAACGAGATCTATCGTCCTTCGATCGACGTGTTTTTCGAGAGTGTCGCCAGTTATTGGAATGGTGACGCGATCGGGGTTTTATTGACCGGGATGGGGCGCGACGGCGCGCAAGGGCTTAAGCTCATGCGTCAGCAGGGTTATTTGACCATCGCGCAGGATCAGCAAAGCAGTGCGGTGTACGGCATGCCCAAGGCTGCCGCGGCGATTGATGCCGCGGTTGAAATCCGTGCACTGGAAAAGATAGCGCCACGATTGCTGGAGATTTTTCCCAAATGAACAGGTTTATCCGCAATCCTGGCCCCCGCAGTACACAGGTGACCGCCCATGAATGACTTACAGATCGACGACATTAAAACCGACGAAAACGCCGCCATGGTGTTGTTGGTGGATGATCAGGCGATGATCGGCGAAGCGGTGCGCCGTGGGCTGTCGAATCAAGAAAACATCGACTTCCACTTCTGCTCCGACCCGCAGCAGGCCATTGCCCAAGCGGTGCGGATCAAGCCGACGGTGATTCTCCAGGACCTGGTGATGCCCGGCCTCGATGGCCTGAGCCTGGTGCGCGAATACCGCAATCACCCGGCGACCAAGGACATCCCGATCATCGTCCTGTCGACCAAGGAAGACCCGCTGATCAAGAGCGCGGCGTTCTCCGCCGGCGCCAACGATTATCTGGTGAAGCTGCCGGACACCATCGAACTGGTGGCGCGCATCCGCTATCACTCGCGTTCCTACATGACCTTGCTGCAGCGCGACGCGGCGTACCGCGCGCTGCGGGTCAGCCAGCAGCAATTGCTCGACACCAATCTGGTGCTGCAACGGCTGATGAACTCCGATGGCCTGACCGGGCTGTCCAACCGCCGCCACTTTGACGAGTACCTGGAACTGGAGTGGCGCCGCTCGCTGCGGGAACAGAGTCAGTTGTCGCTGTTGATGATCGACGTCGATTACTTCAAGTCCTACAACGACAGCTTTGGCCACGTTGAAGGCGACGAAGCGCTGCGCAAGGTCGCCACGGCGATCCGTGAGGCCAGCGCACGGCCGTCGGATCTGCCGGCGCGTTATGGCGGTGAGGAGTTTGTGCTGGTGCTGCCGAACACCTCGCCGGGCGGCGCGCGGCTGGTCGCGGAGAAACTGCGCCAGACCGTGGCCTCGCTGAAAATCCCGCACAACACCCCGGCGGAAGGGGCGAGCCTGACGATTAGTATTGGTTTGGCGACGATGGTGCCGCAGTCGGGCAGCGATTGCCGGTTGCTGATTTCGGCGGCGGATCGTGGGTTGTACCTGGCGAAAAACAATGGCCGTAACCAGGTCGGCATCGAATAACGGCTTTCCCCTCACCCCAGCCCTCTCCCCGAGGGAGAGGGGGCCGACGGAGGTGTCTGGCGCTGTACATCGACCTGATCGAACGAGTCGATTATGGATCTTCAAGCTTGGCAGTTCCGGATTCGGCAAGGCCATTTCAGGTCGGCGTACCTCCCGAATATCCCCCAATCGGTCCCCTCTACCTCTGGGAGAGGGTTAGGGTGAGGGCACAAGGGTTTAATGATCCCCACACCCGCCAGACGGGCTGCCGTGACAGCCTGATTACGTTATACTCGCCGGCTTTCAAAAGTTCGCCAACGAGTGCTGCCCGTCATGGAAATCAACCCGATCCTGAACACCATCAAGGACCTGTCCGAGCGCTCCGAAACTATTCGGGGGTATCTTTGACTACGATCAAAAGCATGAGCGTCTGACCGAAGTCAATCGCGAGCTTGAAGATCCGAGTGTCTGGAACAAACCTGAATACGCCCAAGAACTGGGCCGCGAGCGCGCTGCGCTGGCGCAGATCGTCGATACCCTCGATGAACTGAACGGCGGTCTGGCCGATTGCCGTGACCTGCTGGACATGGCCGTCGAAGAAAACGACGAAGGCGCAGTGGGCGATGTCGTCGCCGAGCTGGCCCGTCTCGAGGAAAATCTGGCCAAGCTGGAATTCCGCCGCATGTTCAGCCATGAAATGGACCCGAACAACGCGTACCTGGACATCCAGGCCGGTTCCGGCGGCACCGAAGCCCAGGACTGGGCCAACATCCTGCTGCGCATGTACCTGCGCTGGGCGGATAAACGCGGTTTCGACGCGACCATCATGGAACTGTCGGCCGGTGAAGTCGCCGGCATCAAAGGTGCGACCGTGCACATCAAGGGCGAATACGCCTTTGGCTGGCTGCGTACCGAGATCGGCGTGCACCGTCTGGTGCGCAAGAGCCCGTTCGACTCCGGCAACCGTCGCCACACCTCGTTCTCTGCGGTTTTCGTCTCGCCAGAGATCGACGACAAGGTGGAAATCGAAATCAACCCGGCAGACCTGCGGATCGACACCTATCGTTCCTCCGGTGCCGGTGGTCAGCACGTAAACACCACCGACTCGGCCGTACGTATCACCCACGTACCGACCAACACCGTGGTCAGCTGCCAGAACGAACGTTCCCAGCACGCCAACAAAGACACCGCCATGAAAATGCTGCGGGCCAAGTTGTACGAGCAGGAAATGCAGAAACGCAACGCCGCGTCGCAAGCGCTGGAAGACACCAAGTCCGACATCGGCTGGGGTCACCAGATTCGCTCGTACGTGCTCGATGCGTCGCGGATCAAGGATCTGCGCACCAACATCGAACGCAGCGACTGCGACAAGGTACTCGACGGCGATATCGACGATTACCTGGAAGCCAGCCTGAAATCGGGGCTGTAAAAGACGCACACAGGATCGCTGCTGCAACGCGATCCCTGTAGGAGCCAGCCTGCTGGCGATCCCCGGGCTGCAAGGCCCGGGGGCAACGAACCTGATGGAATATCTAAAGACATGAGCGACCAACAACTCGACCCGCAAGCCCTGCAACAGGAAGAAAACTCCCTGATCGCGCTGCGCAAGGAAAAGCTGGCTGCCGAGCGCGCCAAGGGCAACGCCTTCCCGAACGACTTCCGCCGCGACAACTACTGCGATGCTCTGCAAAAACAGTACGCGGACAAGACCAAGGAAGAGCTGGCAGAGGCTGCAATCCCGGTCAAGGTTGCCGGTCGCATCATGCTCAACCGTGGCTCGTTCATGGTGATTCAGGACATGACCGGTCGCATCCAGGTCTACGTCAACCGTAAAACCCTGTCCGAAGACACCCTGGCCGCGGTGAAAACCTGGGACATGGGCGACATCATTGCCGCCGAAGGTACGTTGGCGCGTTCCGGCAAGGGCGACCTGTACGTTGAAATGACCAGCGTGCGCTTGCTGACCAAGTCGCTGCGCCCGCTGCCGGACAAGCACCACGGCCTGACCGATACCGAACAGCGCTATCGTCAGCGCTACGTTGACCTGATCGTCAACGAAGACGTGCGCCAGACCTTCCGCGTGCGTTCGCAAGTGATCGCGCACATCCGCAGCTTCCTGATGAAGCGCGACTTCCTTGAAGTCGAAACGCCGATGCTGCAGACCATTCCGGGCGGCGCCGCAGCCAAGCCGTTCGAAACCCACCACAACGCGCTGGACATGGAAATGTTCCTGCGTATCGCGCCAGAGCTGTACCTCAAGCGTCTGGTCGTTGGTGGTTTCGAGAAGGTCTTCGAAATCAACCGCAACTTCCGTAACGAAGGCGTTTCGACCCGTCACAACCCTGAATTCACCATGTTGGAGTTCTACCAGGCGTACGCCGACTACGAAGACAACATGGACCTGACCGAAGAACTGTTCCGCGAACTGGCGCAACTGGTGCTGGGCAGTACCGACGTGCCGTACGGCGACAAGGTGTTCCATTTCGGCGAGCCGTTCGTGCGTCTGTCGGTGTTCGACTCGATCCTCAAGTACAACCCTGAGCTGACCGCCGATGACCTGAACGACATCGACAAGGCCCGCGCCATCGCCAAGAAGGCCGGCGCCAAGGTGCTGGGCTTCGAAGGTCTGGGCAAGCTGCAGGTGATGATTTTCGAAGAGCTGGTCGAGCACAAGCTGGAGCAGCCGCACTTCATCACTCAGTACCCGTTCGAAGTGTCGCCGCTGGCCCGTCGCAACGACGACAACCCGAACGTCACCGACCGCTTCGAGCTGTTCATTGGCGGCCGTGAAATCGCCAACGCCTACTCCGAGTTGAACGACGCGGAAGACCAGGCCGAGCGCTTCATGGCGCAGGTGGCCGACAAGGACGCTGGCGACGACGAAGCCATGCACTACGACGCTGACTTCGTCCGTGCGCTGGAGTACGGCATGCCGCCAACGGCCGGTGAAGGTATCGGCATCGACCGTCTGGTGATGTTGCTGACCAACTCGCCGTCGATCCGCGATGTGATCCTGTTCCCGCACATGCGACCGCAAGCGTAAACGTTTCAGTTAAAAAGCCGCCTAAAACAGGCGGCTTTTTATTGCCTGTCTGGTACAAATGTATCAATTGGTTAATTTTGCAATAGCAGAGGAAGTTCTGTCGTGATGGGTGCAATAGCTCAAGAGGGTGCAGCGGGTATCGCCACTGCGGTCGCTGAAAGTGTTCAGTACCAGGGTCGCAAGGCCAGCCGACAGGGCAGTGAGCAGCGTCGACAGGACATTCTCGACGCGGCGATGCGCATTGTCGTGCGTGACGGCGTGCGTGCCGTGCGCCACCGCGCGGTGGCGGCCGAGGCCGGAGTGCCGCTGTCGGCGACCACCTATTACTTTAAGGATATCGACGATCTGCTCACCGATACCTTCGCCCAGTATGTCGAGCGCAGCGCGGCGTACATGGCCAAACTGTGGATCAACAACGAAGGTCTGCTGCGCGAGATGGTGGTCAGCGGCGACGGCAGCCCCGAGTCGCGCTCGCAACTGGCCGACGACATTGCGCGGTTGATGGCCGACTACGTGCATCGTCAACTGGTCAACCGTCGCGAGCATTTGATGGCCGAGCAGGCGTTCCGTCAGGAAGCGTTGCTCAACCCGCGTCTGGCGATTCTGGTGCGTTCACATCAGCAGATTCTGTTGCAGGGCACTTGCCAGTTGTTTCAGGTATTGGGCTCGCGTGAACCGCAACAGGATGCCAAGGTGTTGACGGCGATTATCGGACGGATGGAATATCAGGGCCTGCTCAATGCCGAGCCTTTGGCCGAAGAGGACATGCTCGGCATCCTGACGCGCTATATGCACCTGGTGCTCGCGTCGGTGTAACGCAATCGTTGCCGCCTGACGCCGATCCCAATGTAGGAGCTGCCGAAGGCTGCGATCTTTTGATCTTGCTTTTAGAGACCAAGATCAAAAGATCGCAGCCTTCGGCAGCTCCTACAGGGGAAAGGTGTTTCAGATTCATAGGGAGTTTTGAATGAAAGCCTGGCGTGGCGTGCTGATCGCCTTGTCGTTCCTGCTGCTCAGTGGCTGTCTGGTGACCTTCAAGGAGCCATTGGCCGCCAGTGACCCGGCGCCCAAGGGCCTGCTCGGCAAATGGTCGAGCACCAATGCCTGGGGCGAGCCGATGAATCTCGAGCTGACGCGACTGGGCAATAGCCGCTACCAGGCCGTGACCTATTTCAAGGCCAAACCCCACGAACGCGAAGCCTATCCCTTCACCGTGTCGCGTCATGGCAGCCGCTGGTATCTGTCGGCGAAGGTGCCGGCGCGCTTCGGCGGCCACTTCACCATCGCCGGTTTCGAGCTCACCGATAAACGCGAACTGGTGGTCTACAACCTCGATCTCGAGCAGATCAATCAAGCAATCAAACAGAAAACCCTCGACGGTCAGGCTTTCCAGACCGACGATGGCGACGGCGTGCAAGTCGACAGCAACCTCGACCAGGTCTTTGCTTACCTCGACGATCCGGCCAATTCCGATGTCTTCGTTGAAGCCGTGCGTTACCAGCGTCAGGCCAGCGGCAAATAATTCAGTTTTCTACAGGAGTTCCGGGTGGACGATTACCAGCAGACGATACGCATGTTGTCCGATCGCATTGTGCTGGCGCAGACACCGATTCGCGTCCTCGATGCGGTGAAGTGGGACGAGAACATTCGCAAGGGCTTTCTCAAGGCCAAGGGCAAGGAAATGCCCGCCGTCGATCGCGACTACTACCTCAATCGGCCGCTGACCTTCGATTCGAGCAAGGTCAAACTGGAATTCCAGAACATCGAGCGCGACATTACTCGCCAGCTCGGCCAGTTCAACCCGGTCGGGCAGATCATGCGGCGCATGTGCAAGGAATACCGCATGGTGGTGCGCATGCTCGAAGCGCGCGGCACCGAGGATTTCGGCCTGATCTCGCAAGAGCTGTACGGCGCCGCCTCCGATGCGTTTCACGCTGGCGACCCGACCTTGGCCGACCTCGGCTTGATGATGTCCGACTACCTGAACAACATCGATGGCCGTGGCGATCTGAAGGACGAGCCGAAGATCCTCACCGCCAAGGACGCCGTGCATCTGCTGCAAACCCGTCTGAACAAAGTCTTTGGCGAGGCCGAGGAAACCATCCGCGTCTTCGAGTCCGACGGCATCGTTGCTGACGCAGCGGCGGGCGCTGACTACATCAAGATCCGCACCGACGCGATGTTCAACAACCGCGACGTGCGCGCGCTGGAAGTCCACGAAGGTCTGGTGCACGTCGGCACCACGCTCAACGGTTTGAACCAGCCGATCTGCACCTTCCTGTCCAAAGGCCCACCGTCGTCGACGGTGACCCAGGAAGGCCTGGCGATTTTGATGGAGATCATCACCTTCGCCTCCTACCCGAGCCGCCTGCGCAAACTGACCAATCGCACCCGCGCCATTCACATGGTCGAGGAGGGCGCCGACTTCCTGCAGATCTTCGAGTTCTTCCGCGAGCAGGGCTTCGAGATGGCGGAAAGTTACGGCAACGCCAGTCGGGTTTTCCGTGGCTCGACGCCGACCGGTCTGCCATTCACCAAAGACTTGTCCTACCTCAAGGGCTTTATCATGGTTTACAACTACATTCAGTTGGCCGTGCGTAAGGGCAAGCTTGAGCAGATTCCGTTGTTGTTCTGCGGCAAGACCACGCTGGAAGACATGCGTACCTTGCGTCAGTTGGTGGATGAAGGATTGGTGGTGCCACCGAAGTACCTGCCGGATCAGTTCCGCGATTTGAATGCGTTGTCGGCGTGGATGTGCTTCTCCAACTTCCTCAACCATTTGAGCCTGGACCGGATCGAAGCCGACTACTCCAATATCCTTTGACCCGAACACAATCCCCTGTGGGAGCTGGCTTGCCAGCGATTGCATTCTGTCAGTCAATATTGATGTTGGCTGACCCACCGCCATCGCTGGCAAGCCAGCTCCCACAGGGTTATTTGTTTTTCTCTGAATCGTTTGTTTGCCAATTTCCTTCGCGAGGTTTCACCGGATGAGAATCCTCGGCATCTTTTGCCTGCTCCTGACCCTTGGCGGTTGCAGTTCCCTGTTGTTCTACCCCGAACCCGGCCAGATTTTCACCCCGGAAAAAGCCAAACTCGAATACCGCACTGTCACCCTGGTCACGGCCGATGGCTTGAAGCTCAACGCTTGGTGGCTAGCGGCTAAACCCGGCGTCGAGGTCAAAGGCACCGTCCTGCATTTGCACGGCAACGGCGGCAATCTGCCGATGCACTTGGGCGGCAGTTGGTGGCTGCCGAAAAACGGCTATCAAGTGCTGCTGGTCGACTATCGCGGTTATGGCTTGTCCGAAGGCAAACCGAGCCTGCCGGCGATCTATCAGGACATCGACGCCGCGTTCGCCTGGCTGGACAAGGCGCCCGAGGTCAAAGGCAAGCCGCTGATTCTGCTCGGCCAGAGCCTTGGCGGTTCGATGGCGGTGCATTGGCTGGTGCAGCATCCCGAGCGGCAGAAACAGCTCAAGGCTTTTGTGCTCGACGGCGTGCCCGCCAGTTACCGCAGCGTCGGCCAGTATGCGCTGAGCACCTCGTGGCTGACCTGGCCGTTCCAGGTGCCGCTGTCGTGGCTGGTGCCCGATGGCGACAGCGCGATCAACTCGATGCCGCAACTTAACGGTGTGCCGAAACTGATTTTTCACAGCATCGACGATCCGCTGGTGCCGCTGTCCAACGGCATTCGTTTGTATCAAGCGGCGCCGCCGCCGCGCGTGCTGCAACTGACCCGTGGCGGCCATGTGCAAACCTTCGGCGACCCGGTGTGGCGCCAAGTGATGCTGCGCTACCTCGACGATCCCGAGCACTTCAACGGCCTGCGCCGCCTCGGCGAAATCCCCAATTACCCGCAACCTCCGAATTCTGAAGACGAGAGTCCGCAATGACTGAAGAACGTAACGCCATCCCGCTGATCATCACCGGTATCTGCAGCATCCTCGGCACCGTCGGGGCGCTGTGGTACTACGGCTACCTGCACTTCGCCAAACCCGAGGATGCGTTGCTGCTCAACGAATTCACCATGCTCAAGACCGTGCCGGGCGAAGACTACAAAGTCTCCCTCGACCCGGCGCCGCAAGTGGCGCAGTGCATTGATGGCGTGCTGGTATTGTTCGATACCGAGCAGAAAGGTTTGACCGGTGTGTTGATCAACGCACAGAAAAAAGCCGTGCGTTGCATGGGTGAGGAGACTCCGCAGAAGCTGGAGGAGTGATTCTGCAGGACCAGCCCTCACCCTAACCCTCTCCCAGAGGGAGAGGGGACTGATCGAGTTGTTCTTGCGAGTTACGCCGACCTGAAAGATTGCGTTGATTATGGATTCGGCGAAGTACTTTCAGGTCGACGCCGCTACTGAACACCCCCCATTCGGCCCCCTCTCCCTCGGGAGAGGGCTGGGGTGAGGGGCCGCGATTTCAGCTCCCACCAAAAAAGCCTCGCCATCTTTGAACGACGGACCTTCTACCGCTAAGGGCCGGCTGTCACCGTGATTTTTCGATTAGCACTCCATGGCGAGCGCTTACCGTCGATGCTTTGCCATGCCGTCATGGAAAAAGTTCCCGGAGGTAAGCTCCAGACACTTCGCACCGACCAGTTGCCATAGGCATCGGCGTCTGTTTCCGCCAGTACCTCGTAAGGGCCGTAGACCTTGGACACACGGATATGTGCGCCCGGAAGAGCTTTGCCGGAGAGCAGAGGGTTTTGACCGCTGTCACTACCCTCTAGTGGGGTTTCTATGACTGGCGCGTCGAGCGTATCAATTACCTTGATTGTTCGATTGGCACTCCACGGCGAGCGCTTACCATCAATGCTTTGCCAGGCTGTCATGGAAAAAGGCCCTGAGGGTAAGGTCCAGACACTTCGCACTGACCATTTGCCATAGGCATCAGCGTCTGTTTCCGCCAGTACTTCGTAAGGGCCGTAAACGCGGGTTACGCGAATATGGGCGCCAGGCAATGCTGTGCCTGAAAGCAAAGGGTTGTAACCGGAGTCAGTGTTTTCCACTGGCGTAGAGATAACCGGGGGAGGCACATCCACGATATCAACAACGTTGAATAAACGCTGCTCGGACGGCCCCGAGACTCTGTCGCCAAAGTACTGCCGAAGCACAAGTGCATTGGAGCCTGACGGCCTATCGGTAGGAGCGGTTATTGACCACCTGCCTTGTACATCCGCGATAGCTGTTGCGAAGAAACTCTCCGGGGTTGCGGCTTCTGCTACCTTGATCGTTGCTCCCGGTCGCGCCGTTCCAGTGATCAAGGGTTTCAGCGTTGTTGTAGCGTTCTGCTCGGGTGTCATGACCAGTGGTGGCACGACTGTCGTTGTGCAATACGGGAGGCCTTGTCCATTGATTGCAATTGCGAGCGATGCACCAGCCTTATCCGTCGCACAGACTTTGACTTTGATTTTTGCCGTCGCGTCTTCCAGCGTCCTTCCTGGCTGCAGGGTAGGATCGTCCGTTGTGGCAGTCTCTGGCGTGGCATCCAGTTGTACGTTGCGCACTGTCCCGTTCAATGACGAGTATCTGACCCAGACGCCGGTCACGCGATTATCGGTGGCGGCAAATTCATTGAAGGGTGTCGGTTGGCGGTACTCAAGCGTTATCAACTGCGGTTCTGTCGGTCGATTGAGAAGGTAAAGTTGAGGTCCCGCCCCTCCAAGTACGCCCAGTCGATACAGACCTGTCTTGTTGATCACGGCGGCTTGTGAGTCATCTAGCCAGCCGGAAAACCATCGGTTAATTGCCGGATAGAGTGTTGCGCCGCCAGATACTGAATCTCCAGTATCACCATACCCTACCTGCTTGCACTCTTCAGGAGCCTGAACAATGTCGTTACTCACCGCACATTTGGTATAGGTGCCACCATGTAGGTAACCCAGATTGTGGCCGAATTCGTGCTTCCAGACATGCGGCGAGCCCGGCATACCTTTAACCCAAATCCAGCTTCCCGGCACAGTAGCGATTGCGCCCCCGCCACAAGGAACAGCTACAAACAAGAACGCAAAAGCGGCAGGATCAATGTTCTGTGCAAGTGCCGCCTTGCGCCCCGCATCAAGACTGCCTGAGGCACTACAGGTCACAGGTTTCGGGCCGAAATCAGCTTCAATTTGTGTGCCCTCCAGTTTCAGCTTATTGCCTGACGCGGACAGGATATAAGAGCGCAAGGAGTTCCAGTGCGTTGAGACGGTTTGCTCAGCAATTTTTTTGGTGTCCAGGCCCGGCTCGCCAGACCAGTGCCCGACCACCAGTAATACCTTTTGAAAGCCTGTGATCGGACGTGTTCTCACGGGAACGAGCGCTTCAGGATCGGTGCTGATGATCATGTCATCCGGATCGAGTAATCGTTCAGCTTGGGGCGGCGGGTTACTCCAGCTATTCGCTGCATGTATTAGTGTCGACAACAACCCGATAGCGATGAGTGATTGTTTCATTGGCGGCTTCCTTGTCATGGGAGGGATGACAGGTAACAGCCTCTTCTACGAAAGCATCCTCGTCTACTGTCAGAGTTGACAGTAGACATCGCTTTCTTAAGGTGAAAAGCCTCATGGATATTGAGCAATCACATTTCACACTCGCATGAAAAAGCCCCGCCTGATCACTCAGGCGGGGCTTCTGTGTTACTGCGTGGGGCTTAGTTCGAGCTGACCGCCGAACGTGGCATCACTGGCTGGTTGTCGTTGGAAATGGTCACTTCCACACGACGGTTCATCGCACGGCCGGAAACGCTGCCGTTATCGGCAACCGGATATTCCTTGCCATAACCCTGGACCACGATGCGCGAAGGATCTACGCCCATCTTGATCAGCGCAACCTGCACCGAAGTCGCACGACGCTCAGAAAGCGATTGGTTGTACGAAGCAGCACCGGTGCTGTCGGTGTAACCCTCGACAATTACTTTGCGATCCGGGTTTTCCTGAAGGAACTGCGCCAGTTTGTTGATGTTCACCAGACCGCTGGATTTCAGGTCGGCCTTGTTGGTGGCGAACAGCACGTCACCAAAAGTCACCAGCGTACCGCGATCGGTCTGCTTGGCATTCAAGCTGTCCTGCAGCTGTTTGATCTGCTGATCACGCGCATCCAGACGCGCCTGGGCACGTTGGGCGGCGGCGTTCTTCAGATTGTTTTCAGCGGTGCGCAGGGCGATGGTCTGCTTGGCCACCTCCACACGCTGGTTGGTCAGGTAAGCCAGTTGGTCAACCTTGGCCGCGTCTTGCTTGTCCAGGTAAGCCTTGTCGGCCTTGTCCAGGTAATCGCTGGCGTCTTTGGTTTCCAGCGCCGCGACTTTGCTCGCTTGCGGGTTGGCTTGCAGGCCGGCGTAGTTGGTGCGCGCCTGCTCCAGGTTCGGGTTAGGCGGGGTGGAGCAGGCAGCCAGAGCAACGCTTGCAGCGAGGAGAGCGGGAATCATCAATTGCTTACGCATAATTTGTCGTCCTTTCTATCGGTAAGAGATTCAGCTTTGCGGTCGGGATGCGCGCTTACTGCACGGTGCGCTGACTTTCCTGACGCAGTTCCTGAACACCTTTCTGGGAATCCTTCACAGCCTGTTCGGCTTTTGCTGCCTGAGCCTTGCGTTCAGCGACGCGAGCGTCCCACTCGGCTTGCTCGGACAGGATGCGAGCTTCGTCATACTTCTTGTCGTGCATGGCGATTTCAGCTTGTTTCAGTTTGTCCTGCGCTTGCTTCATCTCGACGGCAGCAAACTCGGTACCGCCGGCGCTGACAGCGCTGTTCACAGCCGACTGGGTCACGGCGTACTGCTCGGTTGGTGGGTTACCGGCGCAACCGGCCAGTACGAAGCTGGTGCCGATGGCCAGAGCGGCCAGTTTCAGACCGCGCAGGTGGGTAAACGAGGTTTGGTTTTTCATGGTCTTCAACTCCATTAGGCATCTCCTGAAAACAACTGAATCCATCCTGGTCGAGGAGCCGAAAGCATCGCTTGTCAACGCGAATTGAAACGCTCGTTCCAGGCGTGGTTACTGGTTCCGACCGGCGGGATTTTTCAAAAGTTCAGAAAAGATGGCCTATCGCCAAAAAAAAATTTGACCGAATGGACAAGGCTCTGGGACGGGAACTTTGGCGGGATGGAGTGGTACGCGCGGGTAAAAACAACGTGATTCTTGAGGGGAAATACGGTCCTGTGGGAGCTGGCTTGCCAGCGATGGGGCCGTCAGATTCAATACCACGGTGACTGAACTGACGCCATCGCTGGCAAGCCAGCTCCCACAGGTTTAAAGCAATTGGGTGTCAGTGTTTCTGTTTGTCGGCAGTGGCCGAGAGGTCATGCAAATGCCGGCGCGAAAGGGCCAGAAAACGCGGGGTCGGCCCGACGTCTTCGTACAGCGGATCACCTTCTTCATCGGTCGCCACCACGGTCGACCCCTTCACATACGGCAGGCTTGCCTCAAATTCCTCAAGCGCCGCGCCAATCAGTTCCCCAAGCAGTTCTTCAACATGACGTTTGGGGTACATCTCGGTAATCGCTGCCAGACGCGCAGCGGCTTCAACGTCCAGATGAATCGCGTAGCCAGTGTCGGTCAGGCGACCCTTGGCGTTTTCTTCCCAATGCTGGGCGAGTTCACGAATTTTCATGATGACCTCATTTCGCACCTGCTCATGGCAGGTCTGGGTGAGTGTCCGGCAGTGCCGGCGACAAGCCGTTGTGCGGCTTACTGTTGAGACTAGCTTTCACGCACAAGGTTTAACGTCCCTTCGTCGGCTGCTTGTAAGAAGCGTCGTAGAGCGGCACTCTCTAGGTCATGCACTCGTTTCTAAGCCGTCCGGATTACTGCTGGGGAATTGCTGATGACCGATATTGATGCACGCTTGCGCGAAGACGTTCACCTGCTCGGAGAGCTGCTGGGCAACACCATTCGAGATCAATACGGCGAGGCCTTCCTCGACAAGATCGAGCAGATACGCAAGGGCGCCAAGGCTGACCGGCGTGGCTCGATGGACGCCGAACTGAGCGCCAGCCTCAATCAATTGAGCGAAGACGAATTGCTCCCGGTGGCGCGGGCGTTCAACCAGTTTCTCAATCTGGCGAACATCGCCGAGCAATACCAGTTGATTCATCGGCGCGAGGAGTCGCAACCGGCGCCGTTCGAATCCCGTGTACTGCCGCAATTGCTCGCGCGTTTGCGCAATGAAGGCCACAGCGCCGAATCATTGGCGCGGCAACTGGCGCGGCTGGAAATCGAGCTGGTGCTGACCGCGCACCCGACCGAAGTCGCGCGGCGCACGCTGATCCAGAAGTACGACGCCATCGCCGGGCAACTCGCCGCGCAGGACCATCGCGACCTGACCACAGCCGAACGCGAACAGATTCAAAACACCCTGCAACGTCTGATCGCCGAAGCCTGGCACACCGAAGAAATCCGCCGCACGCGCCCGACGCCAGTCGATGAAGCCAAGTGGGGTTTCGCGGTGATCGAACATTCGCTGTGGCAAGCGATCCCCAACCATATGCGCAAGGCCGACAAGGCGTTGTATGAAGCGACCGGCCTGCGCCTGCCGCTCGAAGCTGCGCCGATCCGCTTCGCGTCGTGGATGGGCGGCGACCGTGACGGCAACCCCAACGTCACCGCTGCAGTGACCCGCGAAGTGTTGCTGCTGGCGCGCTGGATGGCCGCCGATCTGTACTTGCGCGATGTCGATCATTTGGCTGCCGAACTGTCGATGCAGCAGGCCAGCGATGCCCTCAAAGCCAAGGCCGGCGACAGCGCCGAACCCTATCGTGCGGTACTCAAGCAACTGCGTGAACGCCTGCGCGCCACGCGCAACTGGGCACACGCCGCGCTGACTGCACCAACGCCAGCGCCGGCCGATGTCTTGCACAACAACCGCGACCTGCTCGATCCACTGGAGCTGTGCTTCAACTCGCTGCACGAGTGCGGCATGGGCGTGATCGCTGATGGTCCGCTGCTCGATTGCTTGCGTCGGGCGGTGACCTTCGGCCTGTTCCTTGTGCGTCTGGATGTGCGCCAGGATTCGTCGCGCCACAGTTCGGCGATGACTGAAATCACCGATTACCTCGGCCTTGGTCGCTATGAAGACTGGGATGAAGAGCAGCGCATCAGCTTCCTGACCCGCGAACTGAGCAACCGCCGGCCATTGCTGCCAGCACATTTCAAACCGTCCGCCGACACCGCCGAAGTGCTCAACACCTGCAAGGAAATCGCAGCCGCACCGGGCGCTTCGCTCGGTTCCTACGTGATCTCCATGGCCGGTGCAGCTTCCGATGTGCTCGCCGTACAACTGCTGCTCAAAGAGTCCGGCGTGCTGCGGCCGATGCGCGTGGTGCCACTGTTTGAAACCCTCGCCGACCTCGATAACGCCGGGCCGGTGATGGAGCGCTTGTTGCTGCTGCCGGGTTACCGCGCACGGCTGCAAGGCCCGCAGGAAGTGATGATCGGTTATTCCGACTCGGCAAAGGATGCTGGCACCACGGCGGCGGCCTGGGCGCAATATCGTGCGCAGGAACGCCTGGTGGAGATCTGCCGCGAGCAACAAGTCGAACTGCTGCTGTTCCACGGTCGCGGCGGCACCGTGGGCCGTGGCGGTGGTCCGGCGCATGCGGCGATTCTGTCGCAACCGCCAGGTTCGGTGGCGGGACGATTCCGCACCACCGAGCAGGGGGAAATGATTCGATTCAAATTCGGCCTGCCGGACATCGCCGAGCAAAATCTCAATCTGTATCTGGCGGCGGTGCTTGAGGCGACATTGCTGCCGCCTCCACCGCCAACGCCCGAATGGCGTCATCTGATGGATGAATTGGCAGCTGATGGTGTCAGCGCTTATCGCCAGGTCGTGCGGGAAAATCCGCAATTCGTCGAGTACTTCCGCCAGTCCACTCCAGAGCAGGAATTGGGTCGCTTGCCGCTCGGCAGTCGCCCAGCCAAACGCCGCGCCGGCGGCATTGAAAGCCTGCGGGCGATTCCGTGGATTTTCGGCTGGACACAAACGCGGCTGATGCTGCCGGCGTGGCTCGGCTGGGAATCGGCGTTGAGCAAGGCGCTGGAGCGCGGTGAAGGCGAGTTGCTTGGGCAGATGCGCGAGCAGTGGCCGTTCTTCCGCACCCGTATCGACATGCTGGAGATGGTGCTGGCCAAGGCTGACGCGGATATTGCGCTGTCCTACGATCAGCGTCTGGTCGAACCAGATCTGCTGCCATTGGGCGCGCAGTTACGCGACCTATTGTCGCAGGCGTGCACCGTGGTGCTCGGCCTGACCGGGCAGTCGCAGCTGCTGGCACATAGCCCTGACACCCTTGAATTCATCCGTTTGCGCAACACCTACCTCGACCCGCTGCATCTATTGCAGGCCGAACTGCTGGCCCGTTCGCGGCAGCAGGATGTCGAGCAGGGCAGCCCGGTGGAACAGGCGTTGCTGGTGTCTGTGGCGGGGATTGCCGCCGGTTTGCGAAATACCGGCTAACGTTTTTGTCGTGGCGCGCGGCACCGGCAACCTGCACCGGATGCCGCTTTGCCTGACGGCGGAAAGTGCCGCCAGGCGACAGTTAATGATGGGGTTGCGACTTGGGTTACCGCGTCGCAAGGTGGCGGGGGGCGCCGGTTTCTCCGACTTTTGGCGTCTTGTGTGGGCGCAGCCTGCTGTGTATCTTGATCAGCCTTTGGCCGTTTGTGCGGCCACGACCCGTATTTTCAGGATTCGTCCCAAGCGGCGAATCCCTTGTTTTGTAAAAGCTTTTTATAAAAAAATTGAGGAGCACATCTAATGCGCGTCATTCTGCTGGGAGCTCCCGGGGCCGGTAAAGGTACTCAGGCTAAGTTCATCACCGAAAAATTCGGCATTCCGCAAATCTCCACCGGCGACATGCTGCGTGCAGCGGTCAAGGCTGGCACGCCACTGGGCGTTCAAGCCAAGAGCATCATGGATGCCGGCGGCCTGGTGTCGGATGACCTGATCATCGCACTGGTAAAAGATCGTATCGCTCAGCCTGACTGCGCCAACGGCTTCCTGTTCGACGGCTTCCCGCGCACCATTCCGCAGGCTGAAGCACTGGTTACCGCCGGCGTCGAGCTGGACGCTGTGGTTGAAATCGCTGTTGAAGACGAAGAAATCGTTCAACGCATCGCCGGTCGTCGTGTTCACGAAGCCAGCGGCCGCGTTTACCACATCGTCTACAACCCGCCGAAAATCGCTGGCAAAGACGACATCACCGGCGAAGAGCTGGTACAGCGCAAGGACGATACTGAAGAAACCGTGCGTCATCGCCTGTCGGTTTACCATTCGCAGACCAAACCGCTGGTGAAGTTTTACAAAGAGCTGTCGGCTGCCAACGGCAAACCGAAGTACAGCCACGTTGAAGGTGTTGGCTCGGTTGAAGCGATCACCGGCAAAGTGCTTGAAGCACTGAGCTAAAAAAACGCTTCATCTTCTACGGCCCGCTTGCGGGCCGTAGTTGTTTATACTGACGCCCTTTTTCCCACACCTGTTTTGGAAACATCGATGAGCACCTTGCTGGCCCTGGACACCGCGACTGAAGCTTGCTCCGTTGCCTTGCTGCATGACGGCAAGGTCACGAGCCATTACGAGGTGATCCCGCGCCTGCACGCGCAGAAGCTGCTGCCGATGATCCAGCAATTGCTTGCAGACGCCGGCACCACGTTGCAGGCGGTCGATGCGATTGCTTTCGGTCGTGGGCCGGGTGCGTTTACCGGTGTGCGGATCGCCATTGGCGTGGTGCAGGGGCTGGCGTTTGCGCTCGATCGGCCGGTGTTGCCGGTGTCCAACCTCGCGGTGCTGGCGCAGCGTGCGTTGCGCGAGCACGGTGTGAGCCAGGTCGCAGCGGCCATCGATGCGCGGATGGATGAGGTGTATTGGGGCTGCTACCGCGAGACGACAGGGGAGATGCGTCTGGTTGGCGCTGAAGCGGTGTTGCCACCGGAAGTCGCCGCGCTGCCGGCTGATGCCAGTGGCGACTGGTTCGGTGCTGGCACGGGTTGGGGCTATGGCGAGCGTATTGCGGTCAAACTGACGGGCTCCGACGCCGGCATGCTGCCCCACGCTGAAGACTTGCTGACTCTGGCGCGTTTTGCCTGGGAGCGCGGTGAGTCGATCCCGGCGGATGACGCGCAACCGGTTTACCTGCGCGATAAAGTCGCCACCCCCAAGGCCCGCTGAGCCTTTAAAAGATCGCAGCCTTCGGCAGCTCCTGCAGGGATCACATTCCAACTGCAGGAGCTGCCGAAGGCTGCGATCTTTTGATTTTCAAAACACCAATCGTCAGTTTCCGCCCCTCGCTTTAAACCTTTTGCGCTTTATGTGTTCTAGTTATCACTCGGCAGTTTGCTAAGTCGGTCAAGTGCCGCTAAATTGCCATCATCGATACCGAGCATGAAATTATGCGTATAGACGGCCTCTCCTCTCAGTCCTACCCCATCAAGCGCAAGCCTCGCAAAGGCAATGCAGCGCTGGATGAATCCGTCGACGATATCGACGGCGAGCTGGAATTCCCGACTGAAGCGCAATTGGCCGCCCGCGCTGCCAAAGCCTCGGCACAACGCCTGAGCAATCTGCCTGCCCGTCAGCAAGACATGATCTATCACCGTGCGATGAAAAAGAGTGTAGCGATGGCCCTCGCCAGCTACCTGAGCACTGCCGGTTTTGTCGATTGGGATGCAGACGTGCTGGGCCTCGATCTGTACATCTGATGGATCTGCCTTACTACCTCGGTTGCCCGTCCTGGAGCGAAAACGCCTGGCGCGAGTATCTGTACCCGGTAGATGCCAAAACCTCCGAATTCCTCGGTCTCTATTCGCAAGTATTCAACGCCGTTGAAGGCAACACGACCTTCTACGCCAGCCCGTCGCCCGCCACAGTGCAGCGTTGGGCCGAGGTCATGCCCGAGCACTTTCGTTTCACCGCCAAATTCCCCGGCGACATCAGCCATAGCGGTGATCTGCGCGATCAACTGACCGCCGCCGAGACCTTCCTGCAATTACTCAAGCCCCTCGGTGAACGCGTTTCGCCGCTATGGCTGCAACTGTCGAAAAGCTTTACGCCGCAGCGGCTACCGGAACTGACGGCATTCATTGATGCGCTGGATTGCCCGTTGGCAGTGGAAGTGCGCCATGAACAGTTCTTTGCCAAGGGCGAGAGCGAACGTCTGCTTAATCGCCTGCTGCTGGACCGAGGCGTGGAACGCATCTGCCTCGACCCGCGTGCGCTGTTCAGTTGCTTGTCGACCGAATCCTCGGTGATCCACGCGCAATCGAAAAAGCCGCGAGTGCCGACGCGCCCGGCAGCGTTCACCCAGTTTCCGCAAGTGCGCTTCATTGGCCATCCTGAGCTCGAGGCCAACGACACGTTCCTGCTGCCGTGGGTGGCGAAAATCGCCGAGTGGATCGAAGAGGGGCGCACGCCGTACATCTTCCTTCATACGGCCGACAACCTGTTGGCTGCAAAGCTGGCGCAACGTTTTCACGCACAACTGATGCAACGTTTGCCTGGCCTGCCAGCGCTGCCTGAGCTATACAGAGAACCCGCCGCGGAGCAACTTGGCCTGCTCTGAGGCGGATTTTTTTCCTGCTCAGGAGCCTGCCGATGGATGCCCAAGCCCGTAAAGCCCACGCCTTCAAAGCCCTGCATGAACGTCCGGGGATTTTCGTCATTCCCAATCCGTGGGATGCCGGGTCGGCAAAAATGCTCGCCAGCCTCGGCTATCAGGCCCTCGCGACCACCAGCGCCGGTTATGCGTTTTCCCAAGGCAAGGCCGATGGCGCGCTGAGTCTTGATGAGACCTTGGCCAATGTCCGCGCCATCGTCGCCGCTACCGATCTGCCGGTGGCGGTGGATCTGGAAAACGGTTTTGCCGATGACCCGGGCGAGGCCGCGAAAAGCTTGCTGCGTGCTGCCGAGGCCGGCGCAGTCGGCGGTTCGATCGAAGACGCCACGGGCCGCGCGGATGCGCCGATCTATTGCTTCGAACACGCCGTGGCGCGCATCGAAGCCGCCGTCGCCGCTGTGCGCACGCTGCCATTCCCATTCATCCTCACTGCGCGTGCGGAAAACTATCTGCACGGCAATCCCGATATCAACGACACCATTCGCCGCTTGCAGGCCTTCGCCGAGGCTGGCGCTGACGTGTTATACGCGCCGGGTTTGCGCAACGCCGAAGAAGTACTCGCCGTGGTGCGCGCGGTGGCGCCGAAACCGGTCAACGTTTTGATGTCCGGCGGTTTGAAACTGACCGTGCAAGAGCTGCAAGAAATGGGGGTGCGGCGTATCAGCACCGGTTCGGCGCTGGCGTTGGCGGCGTTCGGTGAGTTCTTCCGCGCCGCTGAAGAGATCCAGCATTCCGGCACCTTCGGCTTTACCGCGCAGTCGATGCCGTACGCCAAGGCCAATCAATTCTTCAAGGGCTGAGCATGGGGCGGTGGATTGCGCTTACCGTGCTGCTGATCATTGGCGGTGCGTTGATCAGTGTCTGGCGCGGTTGGCTGGACGTGCCGCCCGAGTGGAATCCGTGGGCGCCGCTGGATGTGCAGGCCTCGCCCAACTGGCTGACCGGCTACAAACTGATGCGCTTACGCAGTGACCCCGAACTCTGTGCCCAGGCCTTGAGCAGTTCCGATCTGCGCGTTACACGGCAAGCCGATAGTCCCGACGCCAAGTGCCCGCTGATCGGCGCCTTGCGTGTGCAGGGCGGCGAGGTGGCGCTGAGCAGCAGTTTCCTCGCCAGTTGTCCGTTGGCGGTGGCTTACGCGATGTTTGAACAACACACGCTGCAACCCGCCGCACAATCCGTTTACGGGCAGAAGGTCGCGCGGATAGATCACCTCGGCAGCTTCGCCTGTCGCAATGTCTACAACCGCGAAAGCGGGGCGCTCAGTCGCCATGCCAGCGCCGCTGCTCTGGATATTGCCGGGTTTCGCCTGGCGGATGGCCGCACGGTCAGCGTGCTCAAGGACTGGCCGAAGCAAAATCAGGACGCGCAGTTTCTGCGTCAGCTGCGCGATGGCGCCTGCGAGGCGTTCAGTGTGGTGTTGAGTCCGGATTACAACGCCGCCCATCGCAATCACTTTCATGTCGATGTCGGACGCTGGAGCGTGTGTCGCTGAGGGTCAGGCGGCGAGACGCAGGTTCTGCAGAACGATCGGGCGCGCCCAGCCGTTATCGAAGTCCAGGGCTTTCTGTTGCTCGACGATTTCTTCCGGCGGGAACGGCGGGTAAGGCTTCTGCAGCAGATCCAGATCGAATTCGGCAATCGGCAAGTACAGCGGCTTCTTCTGCGGCGCCGGGCCAGGCTCTGGAACGGGTTGACCATTGTTGATCACTACCGGGCGCACCCAGCTGCTGTCGAAATCCTGTTGGGCTTGCTGAGCCTTGAGTTCTTCTGGCGGGAACGGTGGGAATGGCTTGTCCAGCAATTCCATTTCAAATTCGGCGATCGGCAGGAACAATGGTTCTGGCGGACGCACTTCGGTTTCCACCACATCGCACTCGCGCTGGCTGACGATGTGCGCGTGCAACTCGCTGCCGATGGTCGGCTCTTCCGGGCTGCTCAGGTCAACCGGCGGAAATGTACCGCAGGCAGGCACCACTTCACTCGTCTGTTCGGCCATCGCCTGGGCAAAGAAATCCTGCCACAGGTGACTGACGCCGCTCAGTGCTTGAGTGTTGTGACGGCTAAAGTCGCCATGGGGCGAGATGTAGCCAATCGATGTGGGAAGAATGCCTGACATTTTTTTCGGTTGACGCTCAGCTCTGGCAAAATGCGCGTTGAATGAATTATCGGCGGTTTTTGCCGATCCTTGAATTTTTGAGCGTGTTTTCCATGATCGAGCAACCTGCGGCCTGCCGCATCCATGTCGAAGCCCTCGGCGCGACGTTTGAAGCGCAAGCCGAGCAGTGGGCTGAACGCCTGGGATTGCCGCGTGAAGTGGCGGACGGCGAGTTTGCCTTGCAGGTTGGCGAGCAGGGTTTGCAGCTGCAGCAGCTCGGCCCGGACGCACCGGGGCCGGTGCGGGTCGACTTTGTTGAGGGCGGCGCGGCACATCGGCGTTTATACGGCGGCGGCAGTGGGCAGATGATCGCCAAGGCTGTCGGCATCGCTCAAGGTGTGCGCCCGCGAGTGCTGGATGCCACGGCGGGGTTGGGCAAGGATGCGTTCGTGCTGGCGAGCCTCGGTTGCGAGATGAGCCTGATCGAGCGCCAGCCGCTGATTGGCGCGTTGCTGGAGGATGGTCTGGCGCGGGCGGCGGAAGATTTCGACGTGGCGCCGATTGTGGCGCGGATGAAATTGCTCAAAGGCAATTCCATCGAGGTCATGCAGAACTGGGAAGGTGAGCCGCCGCAGGTGATCTATCTCGACCCGATGTTTCCGCATCGCGAGAAGACCGCACTGGTGAAGAAGGAAATGCGTTTGTTCCGGCCGCTGGTGGGCGATGATCCGGATGCACCGGCGCTGTTGCAGGCCGCTTTGGCCCTGGCCACGCACCGAGTAGTGGTCAAGCGCCCGCGCAAGGCGCCGTGTATTGATGGGCCGAAACCGAGTCATGCGCTGGATGGCAAATCCAGCCGCTATGACATTTACCCGAAGAAAGCGCTCAAGGCTTAATACCGAGTCGCGCCAATCGCTGGCAAGCCAGCTCCCACAGGGTTCAGTGGTGTGCACAGAATTTGTGATTACACCCGAATCCTTTTGGGAGCTGGCTTGCCAGCGATGGCGTCAGTGCCGACGCCGCAGAAATCAGGGCCGATAGGCGCGCATAAACAACGCTACAACTTCCTGCACATGGCTTTCCGCTGCCTCTTCAGTCAACGGCTCACCACAGCCATACAACAATCGAAAATTCCCCGCACCCTTGATCAGGCAAAAGAAATGTTCGGCGGCATTGCGCGGCAGATCGATGCTCAGCGCGCCGGTTTCGTGAATGCGCGTCAACAACCGCTCCATCCCTTGCACCATGCGCTGCGGACCCGCCTCGAAGAAGATCAGCGACAGCTTCGGATCCTGACTGCCCAGCGCCATGATCAAGCGGTGCAGATTCACCGATTCATCACTGTTGATCAGGTGATGAAAGCCGCGCGCAATGTTCAGCAACACATTTTCCACGGCAATGCCTTCGGGCAATTCGAAGAACAATGGCGGTAATTGCTCCTCGCATTTGGCCACCACGGCGGCGGAGAACAGCGTCTCCTTGTCGTTGAAATGGCTGTACACCGTCAGCTTCGACACGCCCGCCTCGCTGGCCACCGCGTCCATGCTGGTGTTGGCGTAGCCATGACTCAGAAAAAGGATTTTCGCCGCGTCGAGGATTGCCTGGCGCTTGGCCAGATCCTTGGGGCGGCCCGGACCGTTTGGAGCTGAAAGATTGTTCGACATTCTTCGCTTTTAATACTGGACTGGTGAGTTTGCTATTAATAACATACCCGCCAGTATAATTATTCCAAGCACCATTAGCGAAAGGTCCGTCACCATGTTCCGTCATGCACTGCACCTCACGTGGCCCTTTGCGTTGCCAGTCAGTCTGGCGTTTTTGTTGTCCGCATGCGGTCAGGAAGAGGCGACGCAAGTCACCGTGCGACCGGCCATGGTGGTGCAGCCAGAGCCTTCGGCACAGGCCATGGAAAGTTATCCGGGCGAGGTGCGCGCCCGCTATGAGCCCGATCTGGCCTTCCGCATTGGCGGCAAAGTCAGCCGACGACTGGTCGATGAAGGTCAGCGCGTGAAGGCTGATCAGCCACTCGCCGAACTCGATCCGCAGGACGTGCGCCTGCAACTGGAAGCCACCCGCGCCCAGGTCGCTGCCGCCGAAGCCAATCTCAATCTGGTGCGTGCCGAGCGTGATCGCTACAAGACCTTGATGGATCGGCAGATGGTCAGCCGCTCGGCTTACGACAATGCCGAAAACCTTTACCGCTCCGGTGAAGCCCGCCTTAAACAGATCAAAGCTGAATTCAACGTGTCGACCAATCAGGCCAGTTACGCGGTGCTGCGTGCGCCGCAGGATGGCGTGGTGGCCAAGCGTTCGGTGGAAGTCGGTCAGGTGGTTGCCGCTGGGCAAACGGTGTTTACCCTCGCCACCGACGGCGAGCGCGAAGTGCTGATCAGCCTGCCGGAACAAAGCTTCGGGCGCTTCAAGGTCGGTCAGCCAGTGACGGTCGAGCTGTGGACGCAACAGAACCAGCGCTTTGCCGGGCAGATCCGCGAACTGTCGCCCGCCGCCGATCCGCGCTCGCGCACCTTCGCCGCACGCATCTCCTTTACCAGCGGCAAAGTCCCGGCCGAACTGGGCCAGAGCGCCCGGGTGTTTGTGCAATCGGCCGACAGCGTTTCCCTCTCGGTGCCGCTCTCGGCACTCACTGCCGAAAACGGCGCGACCTACGTCTGGGTCGTCAGCGCCAACAATACTTTGAAGAAAACCCCGGTACGCATCGGCCCGTTCGGCGAGAAAACCGTGCCGGTGCTCGAAGGCTTGAACGCCAGCGACTGGGTGGTGGCTGCCGGCGTGCATGTGTTGCTCGAAGGTCAGCAGGTGCGTCCGGTGGATCGCTCCAATCGCGTGGTCAATCTGGCGAACAAGGAGTAAGCCCCGATGCGCTTCAACCTTTCCGAATGGGCGTTGCGTAATCGCCAGATCGTACTGTTCCTGATGCTTCTTCTGGCCATCGTCGGTGCGTTGTCCTACACAAAACTCGGCCAGAGTGAGGACCCACCGTTCACGTTCAAAGCCATGGTGATCCAGACTCGCTGGCCGGGGGCGACCGCGCAGGAAGTTTCGCGTCAGGTCACCGAACGCATCGAAAAGAAGCTGATGGAAACCGGCGAATACGAACGCATCGTGTCGTTCTCGCGCCCCGGTGAATCGCAGGTCACGTTCATTGCCCGCGACTCGATGCATTCCAAGCAAATCCCTGACCTCTGGTATCAAGTGCGCAAGAAGGTCAGTGATATTCGCCAGACCTTGCCGCCGGATATTCAGGGGCCGTTTTTCAACGATGAGTTCGGCACCACGTTCGGCAATATCTATGCGCTGACCGGTGACGGCTTCGATTACGCGGTGCTCAAGGATTATGCCGATCGCATCCAGATCCAGCTGCAACGGGTCAAGGATGTCGGCAAGGTCGACTTGCTCGGTTTGCAGGACGAGAAGATCTGGGTCGAACTGTCCAACGTCAAACTGGCGACCCTCGGCTTGCCGCTGGCGGCAGTGCAACAGGCGCTGCAAGAGCAGAACGCGGTCTCTACCGCCGGGTTCTTCGAAACCGGTAGCGAGCGCTTGCAGCTACGGGTCTCGGGGAATTTTCAGACAGTCGAGGAGATAAAGAACTTTCCGATCCGCGTCGGCGATCGTACGTTCCGTATCTCCGATGTCGCCGATGTGCGTCGCGGGTTCAACGATCCACCGGCGCCGCGCATGCGCTTCATGGGCGAAGACGCGATTGGTCTGGCCGTGGCGATGAAGGATGGCGGCGATATTCTGGTGCTCGGTAAAGCGCTGGAAGGCGAGTTCTCGCGCATCCAGAAAAACCTCCCGGCCGGCATGCAATTGCGTAAGGTTTCCGATCAGCCGGCGGCGGTGAAAACCGGGGTCGGCGAGTTCGTCCAGGTGCTGGTCGAGGCGCTGGCGATTGTCTTGCTGGTGAGCTTCTTCTCCCTCGGCGTGCGTACCGGCATGGTCGTGGCGCTGACCATTCCGCTGGTGCTGGCGATGACCTTTGCCTGCATGTATTACCTCGGCATCGGCCTGCACAAGATCTCCCTTGGCGCGTTGGTGTTGGCGTTGGGTTTGCTGGTGGATGACGCGATCATCGCCGTGGAAATGATGGCGATCAAAATGGAGCAGGGCTTTGATCGCATCCGAGCAGCGAGCTACGCCTGGACCAGCACCGCGTTCCCGATGCTCACCGGTACGTTGATCACCGCCGCCGGTTTTTTGCCGATTGCCACGGCGCAATCCGGCACTGGCGAATACACCCGTTCGATCTTCCAGGTGGTGACCATTGCCTTGCTCGCGTCCTGGGTGGCGGCGGTGATGTTCGTGCCGTATCTGGGGGAAAAACTCCTGCCGGATCTGGCGAAAATTCACGCGGCCAAACACGGTACCGGCGATGGTCAGGCTGATCCGTATGACACGCCGTTCTATCAGCGTGTTCGGCGGCTGGTGGAGTGGTGCGTGGCGCACCGCAAAACCGTGATTGTACTGACGGTGGGGCTGTTCATCGCTTCGGTGATGTTGTTCCGTTTCGTCCCGCAGCAGTTTTTCCCGGCCTCCAATCGACTGGAGTTGATGGTCGATCTGAAACTCGCCGAAGGCGCGTCGCTGGCCAATACCACTGGCGAGGTCAAACGTCTGGAAGCGATGCTCAAGGATCACGCCGGCATTGATAACTATGTGGCGTATGTCGGCACCGGATCACCGCGTTTTTATCTGCCGCTTGATCAGCAGTTGCCGGCGGCGAGCTTCGCGCAGTTTGTGGTGTTGGCGAAAACCATTGAGGAGCGTGAAGCGCTGCGCAGTTGGTTGATTGAAACCCTCAACGAGCAATTCCCGGCGCTGCGTTCGCGGGTTACGCGCCTGGAAAACGGTCCGCCGGTTGGTTATCCGGTGCAGTTCCGCGTCACCGGTGAACACATCGAAGAGGTCCGTGCTTTGGCGCGCCAAGTAGCGGCCAAGGTTCGCGAGAATCCGCACGTGGCCAATGTGCATCTGGATTGGGAAGAGCCGAGCAAGGTCGTGTACCTGAATATCGATCAGGATCGCGCGCGGGCGTTGGGTGTGAGTACGGCCAATCTGGCGAAATTCCTGCAGAGTTCGTTGACCGGGTCGAGTGTCAGCCAGTATCGCGAAGACAACGAATTGATCGAGATTCTGCTGCGCGGCACGGTGCATGAGCGTACCGAGTTGTCGTTGCTGCCGAGTCTGGCGGTGCCGACGGACAACGGCCGCAGTGTGGCGTTGTCGCAGATTGCCACGCTGGAATACGGCTTTGAGGAAGGCATTATCTGGCACCGCAATCGCCTGCCGAACGTGACCGTGCGGGCGGATATTTATGGCAAGGAGCAGCCGGCGACATTGGTGAAACAGATCATGCCGACGCTGGATTCGATTCGCGCCGAGTTGCCCGATGGTTATCTGTTGGATGTCGGCGGTACGGTGGAGGATTCCGAGCGTGGGCAGAAGTCGGTGAATGCCGGGGTGCCGATGTTCATCGTCGTGGTGCTGACGCTGTTGATGGTGCAGTTGCGCAGTTTTTCGCGCACGGCGATGGTGTTTTTGACGGCGCCGTTGGGGTTGATCGGGGTGACGCTGTTTTTGATGGTGTTTCGGCAACCGTTCGGGTTTGTGGCGATGTTGGGGACCATCGCGTTGTCCGGGATGATCATGCGTAACTCGGTGATTCTGGTGGATCAGATCGAGCAGGATATTGCTTCGGGGCTTAAGCCTTGGCAGGCGATTATCGAGGCTACGGTTCGACGCTTCAGGCCGATTGTGTTGACGGCGCTGGCGGCGGTATTGGCGATGATTCCGTTGTCGCGCAGTGTGTTTTTCGGGCCGATGGCGGTGGCGATCATGGGGGGGTTGATTGTTGCGACCGCGTTGACGCTGTTGTTTTTGCCGGCGTTGTATGCGGCCTGGTTCAGGGTGCGTAAGGACGCTTGATTCTTTTGTGACGTGGCGGCCTTTGGGCCGACCATGTTCTTGGGGTTTGGGTGAATATCCGTTTGTGCGGGTGTTGCTGCTGGCGGTTTCGCCCTTACGGCGAGTCACCTTTTCCAAACGCCGAAAAGGTAACCCAAAAGGCTTTGCCCTGACGTTCGGCCCGCTCGCTGAGGCTCGGGGTTCCTTCGCTCCGGGATCGATCCGGGGGCATCGCCTACGGTTTGCTTCGCTGCACCTCCTCTCGATGTGTTCGACTTCGTCGAACGGTCGCTGCGCTCCCACCCCCGGATCAATCCCTCCACTCAGCCTGCCGACGGGCCTTCAGATCAAGATCAAAAGCTGCAGCCGAGCTAACGCTCATCCTGTTGAGTGGTGAGGAGCAGAAGCGGTCTGCTCTTGCTCTTCTGTGGGAGTGAGCCTGCTTGCGATGACGCCCTGACAGCCGCCCAATCTCTACCTGCATACACCCAATCCAATTGTGGGAGCTGGCTTGCCAGCGATGGCGGCCTGACAGCCGACCTGTTTTCTGCAGGTGTACTCAATCCAACTGTAGGAGCGAGCCTGCTCGCGAAGGCGGCCTGATAGCCGACCTGTTTTCTGCAGGTGTACTCAATTCAACTGTGGGAGCGAGCCTGCTCGCGAAGGCGGCCTGACAGCCGACCCGTTTTTTGCAGGTGTACTCCATTTAACTGTAGGAGTGACCCTGCTGGCGATGACGATCGGACAGGCAAAATTGTTTAACCGTGTTGCGAAAATACAGAACCTTCCCACAAGGTTTTCAGGTTGTCCGTCGGAAGCGCGATCTCTAGGCTAGGTCTGTCGCTGCAAAAATCAGCGACCGGGTTTCGCAGCCCGGTTAAACGTCAGACGCACAGCGTCCACCATCCGAAAGCGGGCGCTTTTTTATGCCTGTGTCATGGCGGTTGTGCGCGGGATACCTTCGGGTATGCCGGGTGCCTGAAGTCCCGGTCTGCGAACCTGCGTACAGCTGCCACCTAACTTTCGTTTCGCAGCGAACGGTGGCGGCTCCACTACTTCAGGAGATTTCGCCATGTTCAAAACCACACCCAATCCCCCCAAACCCGTCAGCCATCCCAGCACAATTTTTACCGTCCTTCCCGAAGTCGATTCCGAAACATTACTCGCTCACGCCTGTGAAACCCTGGCCTCAGCCAACATCATGGCCAGCGAACTGGCGTTCACCCTGAATGGCCCGACATGTAGTCAGCTTCTGGGTATTCAGCAGATGATTTCCCTCGCTGAGCTGTCGGTGAATCGCGTCCTCGATCAAGTCGATCCGCAAAACTGACGCCCACAAAAAAGCCCGCTGAACCGGTAAAGGTCAGCGGGCTTTTTGTCGTTCAGCACATTACAACGTGCCGAACACCTTCTTCGCCAAACTGGTCGCCGCAGCAGCCGGGTTCTGGCGGATGGTTTCTTCCTGTTTGCCGATCATTTCGAACAAGCCATTCAGCGCTTGCTCGGTGACGTAGTTTTCAACGTTGGCGCTCTTCGCATCGACAACGCCAAACGCAGCAGCCTGACCGGCGAACGAGTTGTACTTCTGCGCTACGCCAACCTTGTCAGTCGCCTGTTTGACGATCGGCAGGAACTTGGCGCGGATCTGTTCGCGGCTGGATTTGTCGAGGTATTGCGTGGCCGAGTCCTTGCCGCCGCTGAGGATGCCTTTGGCGTCTTCCACGCTCATTTTCTTCACGGCGTCGACGAGGATTGGCTGGGCCTGGATCACGGCGGATTCGGCAGCCTTGTTCATCGCGGTTTCCAGTTCTTCAACCTGGGCGCCCATGCCGAAGGCTTTCATCTTGCTCGCGGCTTTGCCGAGTTTGCCCGGTAGTTCGATTTTCACGTCCGGGTTGTTGCTGAAGCCGCCGGGGGTGCCCAGTTGCTTGACGGCGATTTGCGCGCCTTGGGTCAGGGCATCCTTGAGACCGCCGGTGGCGTCTTTTTGCGACAGGTCACTCAGCGACAATGCCATGGCGCTGGCGGAGATCATCAGGCCTGCGCACAGGCCGGCGAAGCGAAGGGTAGGGCGGAGCATGGCGGCTTCCTTGTTGCGGAGAAGGGTTGCGGACAATGAATCAGCGAACGGCGTCGACGCGGATTTTCAGCGGCTGCGGGTCGTTGCCGTCTAGTTTCACGGCGTGGTTTTCGGTGGTGATGAACATCAACTCACCGTTGACTTCAATGCGCGCGCTAACCGAATAACGGTGGCCGGGTTTGACCTGCGCCGGATCGTAGCTCAAGTGGAAGGGCAGTGGCACCTGACCTTTGACCGGGCCTTTTTGCTCGTCCAGCACCACGGCTGGCGCGTCGGCCAGCGAAACGTCCTGCAGGCTGACGCTGAGGGTCGCGCTTGGTGGCAGGGCGATGCGCTGCAGATAGAACACTTCACCGTCGAGGCCGACCTTGCCGGCAGGTGTGGTCGATTGGCAGGCGCTCAGCAACGTGGCGGCGGCAAGCAGAGTCAGTTTTTTCATGGAAAATCTCCTTTTCAATGTGGGAGCGAGCCTGCTCGCTCCCACCAGGTTTGCATCAGGCCTCGGGTTGGGCGACGACCTGGTCTGCAGCGTCTTCGCTGCGATGCAGTGCGACCTGGCGGATCGACAAGCGAATCTCTGCCGGCAACACGCGTTTGGCTGCACCTTCGGCAAGCTCGCCGAGCAGCTCGTGATAACTCAGTTTGCCGGCCTCGTCGCGACGCAGCACGTCGAGGTCGAGCATCGTCTGGATGAAGTGGCGGAACAGGCTCTTGTCGAAGAACTCCGGGGCATTCAGGCCATGGAGGATCGACAGGCGCTGGGCCATGACTGTGCAGAGGTCTTCCAGCTCTTCGGCGCTGATGCTGTTCTGGCCGCTGTTGAGCAGCAAGGACACGGTCATGTAGAAGCGCTGCAAGGTCTGGGCGATGCTCTTCGACAGCAGCGTCAGCAGGACGAAATGCCGCGAGCTGGGTGCCGGGCGCAGATAGACGTCTTTCTCGAAACGCAGCAGGCCTTGTTCGACGAACGCGTCCAGCCACTGATCGACCACACTGTCCAGTTCGTCCAGCGTCCAGCGAATGAACAGCTCCGATTGCAGGTACGGATACAGCGCACGGGTGTAGCGCAGGATCTGTTCGCGGCTCATGCGCGAGGTGCTCTGGAAGAAGCTCGCCAGCAGCGCCGGCAGCGCGAAGATGTGCAGGACGTTGTTGCGGTAGTAGGTCATCAGGACGGCGTTCTGCTCGTCCAGATAAAGAATTTTGCCCAACGCGTCGTTCTGCTCGGCGAGCAGGTCCATGTCTTTCACATGCTCGATCAGCGCGCGGCCGTCGCCTTCCGGCAGCGTGGTGTGCGGCGAGTACGGGACTTTGCGCAGCAGCGCCAGATACAGATCCAGCACCCGCGCCATGGCGCGATCATCCAGCGCCAGACGCGTGGTCGACAGCAGCGCCAGCGCCACCAGGTTGACCGGGTTGATCGCCGCCGCTTCGTTCAAATGCTGCGCGACTTTTTCGCCGAGGCGATTGGTGGTTTCGTTGAGCCACGCCGGTTTGTACTGCGGGCCAAGTTCCTGCTGGCGCCAGTCCGGTTGCTCGGCGTCGAGGAATTCCGCCAGTTTGATCGGCTCACCAAAATTCACCGCAACCTGACCGAAACGCTGCTTGAGCGCGCCGATGACTTTGAAAATGTCGAAGATCGATTCTTTCTTCTTGCTCGCACCACGCAATTCGCCGAGATAAGTGCGACCTTCCAGCACGCGCTCGTAACCGATGTACACCGGCACAAATACGATCGGCATCCGCGACGAACGCAGGAAACTGCGCATGGTGATCGCGAGCATGCCGGTTTTCGGCTGCAGCATGCGCCCGGTGCGCGAGCGGCCGCCTTCGACGAAGTACTCGACCGGGAAGCCTTTGGTGAACAGGGTATGCAGGTATTCGTTGAACACTGAGGTGTACAGCGGATTGCCCTTGAACGTGCGGCGCATGAAGAACGCGCCGCCACGGCGCAGCAGGCTGCCGATCACCGGCATGTTCAGGTTGATCCCGGCGGCGATGTGCGGCGGGGTCAGGCCGTTGCGGAACAGCAGGTACGAGAGCAGCAGGTAGTCGATGTGACTGCGATGACAAGGCACGTAGATCACTTCGTGACCCTGGGCGACCTTCTGCACGCCTTCGATGTGGTTGACCTTGATGCCGTCGTAGATCTTGTTCCAGAACCAGCTCAGCACCACTTCCAGAAAGCGGATCGCGGTGTAGGTGTAGTCCGAGGCGATCTCGTTGCCGTAGCGCAGGGCCTGGGCCTTGGCCTTCTCCGGGGAGATGTTTTCGCGCTCGGCTTCATCGAGGATCGCTTGCTTGACCAGCGGCTGGTTGAGCAGGCCTTTGACCAGGTTACGGCGGTGAGAAATGTCCGGGCCGATGACGGCGGCTTTCAGATTGCGAAAGTGCACCCGCAGGATGCGCTGGGCCATGCGCACGGTGCGTTCGTGGCCCTTGTTGTGCTCGATCAGCTCGCGCAGGTGAATCGGTGCGGAGAACTGCACGCGGGTTTTGCGCCCGAGGACGATGATGCTCAGCAGGCGACGCAGGCGCCCGGTAACGGCCCAGCTGTCGGCGAACAATAGCTTCCACGGACTGTTTTCGCTGTCCGGCGACTGGCCCCAGAACACGCTGACCGGAATGATCTGCGCGTCTTCGGCAGCGTTCTGGGTCAGGGCGCTGACCAGTCGGGTCAGGGTCGGCGGTGCGCCGCGTTTGTCCTGGCGACCGAGCCAGTCCGGATCCGGCGTCAGGTAGAAAAACGCCGCCGGTTCGATCAGCGAACCCACTGACACCGGCAGCACCGGGCGCGGCAGGCCGGCCTTGGTGCATTCTGTGTCGACCACGGCGAGATCGGTCAGCGAAGGGTTTTGCAGGACGTAGAACACCGGACGACTGCGGTCGAGGTTGAGGGTGAGCGACGACTGGTTGATCGTCTCCGAGCGAACCCAGAGGTACAACAGTCGGCGCAAGGTGCCAAACACTAGACGGCGGAACGGGGAACGGGTCATACGGCTTCTGCGTGAGTGAATAAAACCGAGCAAGTGCTCGGGCGGTCGACAGTTTGCCGTATTCACCGAAAATCGGCAAAAAAGCGGCGAAGTAATCTCCTGTTGAGACTTTTCGCACCTGTCATATACTCGGCGGTCTGTCGCCGGGGCCCTTGTATGGACGTCGGACGCAGGCTGACGTTCCTCTAAGGCTTTCCTGCGAAAAGCCTGTTCAATAATAAAAAAGGAGTATGAACAGATGGCAACACGTGAAACCGGCAACGTGAAGTGGTTCAACGACGCCAAGGGCTACGGCTTTATCCAGCGCGAAGACGGGGTGGACGTGTTCGTGCACTACCGCGCGATTCGCGGCGAAGGGCACCGGTCGCTGACCGAAGGCCAGCAGGTAGAATACGCAGTGATTACTGGCGAGAAGGGTTTGCAGGCTGAGGATGTTGTAGGCCTGTAACCTTGAAGATCAAAAGATCGCAGCCTTCGGCAGCTCCTACGGGTGTACACATGACCCTGTAGGAGCTGCCGAAGGCTGCGATCTTTTGCTTTTAGGCGGTTTTCCAGGTGATTTCTTCTTCACCGTCTGCGCTGATGCGAATCCAGCGATCCGCTGTCTCCTCACCTTCTTCTTCAACCCATGTGCCCGGTGCGCAACGCACTTCGACGTTCAGCGCAGCAAAGGCTGCGCGGGCGCAGGCGATGTCGTCGTCCCATGGCGTCTGGTCGCTTTCCAGGTACAGGCTGTTCCACTTGCCCACGGCTTTCGGCAGCCAGGTCACCGGCACGTTGCCGGCCGTGCACTTGTAAGTCTGGCCTTTCTGTACCCAGTCGCTGCACGGGCCCAGTGCTTCGCCGAGCCAGGCGGAAATGGCCTTGTGGTCGACGTCGGCGTCTTTCAGGTAAATCTCGATGTCCGGTTGGCGCATGGATGTCCTCACTGCGGGTCTGAAAAATCCATTCGCGGATTTAGCCGGCCCCGGGCACTCGCCCGGAACCAAAAGTTATTGAAGAACGAAATAATCGTAGCGCATCGACACGGTGGTCACGAACGGCTCGGCCTGTTCGATTACCGCCGCACGACGCTCGGCACTGGCGCGCCAGCCGTGGGGTGTCATCGCCAACAGGTTGGCGCGATCCTCGGGCTTGTTTAGCGTCAGCTTGAATTCCAGGGTTTCACTGTGCGCCAGCGCCATGCCTTCCGGCACCAGGGCCAGATGCTTGTCGTCGGTGTACTCGCGCACTTCGTCGTACAGGCGTTCGCGCAGTTCCATCAAGTGGCCGCTGGTCGGGCCGACTTTCATCAGACCGCCGCCGACACTGAGCAGACGCTTGGCTTCGTCCCAGTCCAACGGACTGAAAACGCTGGCGAGAAACTGACAACTGCCCGACGCCAACGGCACGCGGGCCATGCTGGCGATCAACCAGCTAATCGCCGGATTTCTTTTGCAGGCGCGTTTGACCGCTTCACGGGAAATGTCCAGTGCGTAGCCGTCAGCGTTCGGCAAGGCCTCGGCGATTTGCGCGGTGTAATAACCCTCGCCACAACCGATGTCGACCCAGCGATCCGGCGCATAACTCGCTGCCAGTTCGGCCAGACGTTTGGCCACCGGCGCGTAATGCCCGGCGTTCAAGAAGTCCCGGCGTGCTTCGACCATAGCCTGGTTGTCGCCAGGATCGCGGCTGTTCTTGTGCTGCACCGGCAACAGGTTCAGGTAACCCTGCCGCGCACGGTCGAAGCGATGGCCGGCAGGACAGACCACGCCATTGTCCACCGCATTCAGCGGTTCACTGCAGATGGGGCAAGCAAGCATCAGGCGAGCAACTTGATCAAGGTCTGGTAGTAGATCTCGGTCAGCACATCGAGATCGGCCGCCAGCACGCGTTCGTTGACCTGGTGAATGGTCGCGTTGACCGGCCCCAGTTCAACCACTTGCGTGCCCATGGTCGCGATGAAACGGCCATCGGAGGTGCCGCCGCTGGTGGACGCCTTGGTCTCGCGACCGGTGATGTCCTTGATGCTCGCCGACACCGCGTCGAGCAGCGCGCCCGGTTCGGTGAGGAACGGCAGGCCGGACAGCGCCCAGTCGATGTGCCAGTCCAGATCGTGCTTGTCGAGGATGTCAGCCACGCGTTTCTGCAGGCCTTCGACGGTCGATTCGGTGGAGAACCGGAAGTTGAACACCGCCACCAGATCACCCGGAATCACGTTGGTCGCGCCGGTGCCGGAATTGACGTTGGAGATCTGGAAACTGGTCGGCGGGAAGAAATCGTTGCCGTGATCCCAATGCTCGGCGGCCAATTCAGCGAGGGCCGGAGCGGCGAGGTGAATCGGGTTCTTCGCCAGATGCGGGTAGGCCACGTGACCCTGAACACCTTTGACGGTGAGCTTGGCGCCCAGCGAGCCACGACGGCCGTTTTTCACGACGTCGCCGACCAGAGTGGTGCTCGACGGTTCGCCAACGATGCACCAGTCCAGACGCTCGTTGCGTGCTGCCAGACGCTCGACCACAGCCTTGGTGCCGTGGTGCGCCGGGCCTTCTTCGTCGCTGGTGATCAGGAACGCGACCTTGCCTTTGTGGTTCGGGTAGTCGGCGACGAAACGCTCAGCGGCGACGGTCATCGACGCCAGGCTGCCTTTCATGTCCGCCGCGCCACGGCCGCAGAGCATGCCGTGTTCATCGATCACGGCGTTGAACGGGTCGATCTGCCACGCCGTGACCGGGCCGGTCGGCACCACGTCGGTGTGGCCGGCGAAGCACAACACCGGGCCGTCGTTGTTGCCGTGGGTGGCCCAGAAGTTATCCACATCTTCGATGCGCATCGGTTCGAGGTTGAAACCGGCATCGCCCAGGCGCTGCATCATCTGCTTCTGGCAATCGGCGTCGACCGGCGTCACGGACGGACGGCGGATCAGGTCGATGGCGAGTTGGAGGGTCGGCGAAAGGTCGGCGTGGGCCGTCATGTAAATAACTCCGGGTGCGCACGGTAAACCTGTAGGAGCTGCCGAAGGCTGCGATCTTTTGATTTTGTTTTTTAAAATCAACAGCAAGATCAAAAGATCGCAGCCTTCGGCAGCTCCTACCGAGTTTGTTGGCATTGAAAAAGGCGGTCATTCTAAAGCAAAACGGCGGCCCGAAGGCCGCCGTTTGACGTTATCCGTTACCGATTATGCGGCTGCCGGCTCCGGTGCCGCCGCCGGTTTCGGCAGCGACGACAGGAACGCCATGATCAGCGCCGCCAGATAAGGAAGCGACTGCACCAGCAACATCACCACCCAGAAACGCATGTCGTTGCTCGGCATGCCGTTGACCAGGAAGATCCCCAGCGCCGCGCCCCACAACAGCAGCATGATGAACAGCTCTTCCCGGGCTTCGGAAATCGCCACCCAGAAGCCATGGTTGTCGGCGTTTTTCGGCGTGCGGAAGAACGGAATGCTGCTGGTGAAGAAGCCGTACAGCACCGCTTTGGCGATGGTGTGCGACAACGCCAGCCCGGCCAATGCCGCGCAGAACGCATCTTTCAGGTTCACGCCGACGGCGCGACGATAGAGGAAGATGATCTTGCCGACCTTGAACACGAACAGCGCCAGTGGCGGGATCGCGAAGATCAGCAGCGGCGGATCGACCCGTTGCGGCACGATGATCATCGCCGCCGACCACAACAGCGCGCCGATGGTGAAGAAGATGTTCATGCCGTCCGCGACCCACGGCAACCAGCCCGCGAGGAAGTGATAGCGCTGGCCACGGGTCAGCTCGGTGTCCTTGCCGCGTAGCAGGCTGCCGGTGTGGCGCTTGATGATCTGGATCGCGCCGTACGCCCAACGGAACCGCTGCTTCTTGAAGTCGATGAAGGTGTCCGGCATCAGACCCTTGCCGTAGCTGTCGTGGTAATACGCCGCCGACAGGCCTTTTTCGAACACGCGCAGGCCGAGTTCGGCATCTTCACAGATGCACCAGTCAGCCCAGCCCAATTCTTCCAGCACCGAACGCCGGGTCATGGTCATGGTGCCGTGCTGGATGATCGCGTCACGGTCGTTTCGAGTGACCATGCCGATGTGGAAGAAGCCTTTGTATTCGGCGTAGCAGAGCTTCTTGAAGGTGCTTTCGTTCTGGTCGCGGTAATCCTGCGGCGACTGCACCACGGCGATTTTCGGGTCGGCGAAGTGCGGCACCATGTGCTTGAGCCAGTTTGGGTGCACGCAGTAATCGGAGTCGATCACCGCGATCACTTCGGCATCCTTGGCGGTGTGTGGAATCAGGTAGTTCAGCGCGCCGCCCTTGAAACCGGCCAGAGGCGAGACGTGGAAGAACTTGAAGCGCGGGCCGAGGGTTTCGCAGTAATCGCGTACCGGTTCCCACACCGCCGGATCCTTGGTGTTGTTGTCGATGATCAGGACTTCGTAGTCCGGGTAATCGAGGGCGGCCAGTGCGTCGAGGGTCTGTTTGACCATCTCTGGCGGCTCGTTGTAGCACGGTACGTGGATCGAGACTTTCGGGCGATAGCTGGAGTCGCCCTCGACTGGCAGGAACTCGCGCCGACGCTTGTGAATCCACACCGCTTCGGCCAGTTCATGGGCCTCCGTCAGCAAGACGATAAACACCCCGAGCGCACCCAGCGCCAAGAGGAAACCGACCGTCAAACTGAACCACGTGCTGTATTGCAGGCTGTAGTCGTAACCGATCCACACCAGCACCGAGCCGCAGAGGAACGCGATAAAGGTCAGGAAGATCCGCCCACGCTGGCGCAGCGCGGAGCCGTCGATCATCAGCAGGGTCAGCGACAGCAGGGCCAGCACCACCGAGCCAACGGCCAGCACACGCCATTGCGGAATCGCCACCACCGGGCCTTCGAAGTTGAATTTCTGTTGGCGCGCGGCGTTGAACACGCCCCAGTAGGCGCCGACCGAGCCTTCGTCGCTGGCCTTCCACGGTTGGTCAAACGCTTCGATCACGAAGTAGTTGAAGCCTTGGCGGTTGAGCTTGTTCACCAGGTTACGCAGGTAGATCGCCTGATCCGCCGGCGACGCATCGGCGCCACCGCGCATGCGGCCGTTGCTCGGCCAGCCGACTTCGGAGAGCAGCAGCGGTTTTTTCGGGAACAGCTTTTTCAGATCGCGGGCACGATCGAAAACGAACTGGCCGGCCTTGTCGACCGGAATGAACTCCCAGTACGGCAGAATGTGGGCGGCGATCAGATCGACGTGTTTCGCCAGTTGCGGGTACTTCTCCCAGATGTGCCATTGCTCGGATGTGGTGACCGGTACTTTGACGGCGGCGCGCACTCGGTCCAGCAGAACGATAAGGGCCTCAGGGGTAATCTCTTCGCGAAACAACGCCTCGTTGCCGACTACCACACGCACAACGCTGCGCGAGGTATTGGCCAGTTCGATGGCGCGGGTGATTTCCCTCTCGTTGCGCTCCTGATCCGGACTGATCCAGATGCCGAGGGTGACCCGCAAACCGAACTCCTCAGCCAGTTTCGGGATGTCTCCCAAGGAGCCGTCGACCGAGTAGATGCGGATGTTGTCCGTCAGCTTGCTCATGATCTCCAGGTCGCGGCGCATTTCGTCGTCAGACGGATACTGATCCTTCTGCGGGAATTGTCCCTGCTGGAACGGCGAATAGGAGAAACCGGAGATCTGCTGCGGCCAGTTCGGCGCGGAGACCGGGCGATTGATCAGCGCCCAGAAACCGGTGAACAGGGCGGCGATTGCCAGAACCACCACCAGGTTGAGTCCAAATTTACGCGATGACATAGCTATTTCGGGTTCCAAAGGCTGTGGAACGGAGGATCGGTCGGCTAGACGCCCGAGGGGCGCGCATCCTACACCGGCAGTTCGCAAGTCGTACATCAGACAGGGAAATGCCCGACATTGGGCAGCCGACTTTGACTTAAGTTCTTACACTTGTAGCTTGAAGCTTAAAACTTGTCGCTGTGTAGCCCTATAATGCGCGCCGGTTTTTGGGGTAATGGTCATGAGTACAGAAGATCCGCGGTTTGCAGGCATCGCCCGTTTGTATGGCATCGAAGGCATGGAGCGTTTGCGCGCGGCCCATGTGGCGATCGTCGGCGTCGGTGGCGTCGGTTCCTGGGCAGCGGAAGCCATGGCCCGCTGTGGCGTCGGCGAGATTTCGCTGTTTGACCTCGATGACGTCTGTGTCAGCAACGCCAACCGCCAGTTGCACGCGCTGGACAGCACCGTCGGCAAGCCCAAGGTCGAAGTGATGGCCGAGCGCCTGCGCGGGATCAATCCGGATTGCACGGTGCACGCGGTGGCGGATTTCGTTACCCGCGAGACCATGGCCGAATACATCACGCCGAACATCGACTGCGTGATCGACTGCATCGACGCGGTCAACGCCAAGGCTGCGCTGATCGCCTGGTGCAAACGCCGCAAGATCCAGATCATCACCACTGGCGGGGCGGGCGGGCAGATTGATCCGACGCTGATTCAGGTGTGCGATCTCAACCGCACGTTCAACGATCCGTTGGCGTCGAAAGTGCGTTCGACGTTGCGTCGCGACTATGGCTTTTCGCGTACCGTAACCCGTCATTACAGCGTGCCGTGCGTGTTTTCCACGGAGCAACTGCGTTATCCGAAACCGGATGGCAGCATTTGCCTGCAGAAGAGTTTTGTCGGTGATGGCGTGAAGCTCGACTGCGCCGGTGGGTTTGGCGCGGTGATGATGGTCACGGCCACGTTCGGCATGGTCGCGGCGACCAAGGCTGTGGACAAGATTGTTGCGGGGGTTCGGCGTCCGGCTGACCGAGTTAAACCTCAGGCTTGATGCTGGGGCTTATGCCCTCATCGCTGGCAAGCCAGCTCCCACAGGTATTGGGTAAGTTCACTGCATCTATGAACACCATAGAACCCTGTGGGAGCTGGCTTGCCAGCGATGGCGATTAACCAGCCAACTCATTCATTCGCTGGAGCACTGCATTGAGGCCATTGCTGCGCGATGGCGATAGCTGCCGCGAAAGGCCGAGCTGATTGAACCAGTCCGGCAAATCAATTTGCTTCAGATCAGCGCCCGACAAGCCATTTGCCCGCAACAAGAGCAACGCCACCAACCCGCGAATCATCCGCGCATCGCTACTCGCCGCAAATTGCCAATGGCCGTCGCGCAATTCCCCAACCAGCCACACCTGACTCTCACAGCCATGCACCCGGTTGGCGTCGCACTTATCCGCGTCATCCAGCGCCGGCAAACGATCACCAAACTGCATCAACAACCGCGCCCGTTGTTCCCAGCCAGCCGCGTTCTGAAAGATCTGCAGCGCCTCAGCCGCTTCAACCGGCAAGCTCATCGCAACAACTCCAGCGCCTGATCCAGTGCTTCAAAGAAACGCTCCAGATCTTCCGAGTCGTTGTACAGCGCCAGCGACACCCGAATCGCCCCGGCCAGTTCAAAGCTTTTGAGTAGCGGCATCGCGCAGTGATGCCCGGCGCGCACGGCGATGCCTTGTTCGGTCAGCAAGTGCGCCAAATCAGCGTTATGCACACCGTCAACGACAAAACTCGCCAGCGCCAATTGCGGCTTGCCGAGCAAGCGAATGCCGTTACGGGCGGCGAGGCCGCGCAGCAAATAGTCATGCAGCGCAGCTTCGTGAGCGGACACCGCGTCTTGATCCAGACCCGACAGATAATCCAGCGTCGCACCGAGGCCGATCACACTGGCAATCGGCGGCGTACCCGCCTCGAACCCCAGCGGCGCCGGGCGGAAACGCGCGTCGTGATAGTTGGCTTCCAGGACCATTTCGCCGCCGAATTGCCATGGCTTCAGTTGCTCAAGCGCAGCATTGCGCCCAAACAGCACGCCGAGGCCATCGGGGCCGTAGAGCTTGTGGCTGGAAAACACATAGAAGTCGCAACCCAGCGCCTGCACGTCATGCCGACCGTGAACAACGCCTTGTGCGCCGTCGACTACAGTCAGCGCGTTCTGCGCCTTGGCCATGCCCAGCAACGCCGACAATGGCTGCCACGAACCGAGCACGTTGGACAACTGACTGACCGCCAGCAACCGCGTGCGCGGGCCGATCAGATGCACAGCGGCGGCGAGGTCGATCAAGCCGTCGGCGTCCAGCGGCAGGATCACCAGTTTAAGACTGCGCCGTTGCGCCAGTTGCTGCCACGGCAACAGGTTGGCGTGATGCTCCAGGGCGCTGATGACAATTTCATCGCCCGGTTGAAAAAGAGATTCCAGGCCATAAGCCAGGAGATTCAGCGCACTGGTGGCGCCGTGGGTGAAGATGATTTGCCCGCTGTCACCGGCATTCAGCCACTGGGCCACCTTCAGCCGACTGTCCTCGAACGCCTGCGTCGCGTGAGCGCCGGGCAGGTGTTGCGCACGATGCACATTGGCCGCGCCGTTGGCGTAGTAATGCGTCAGTGCGTCGAGCAGGGCTTGGGGTTTTTGCGTGGTGGCGGCGTTGTCCAGATAAGTCTGGTCTTGCCGTTGCAGCGCGGCGATGGCCGGGAAATCGGCACGCCACGGGGAGGGAATCATCATTTGTTCAGCCCTGTGAACTTGGGCGGGATGTACACAAGACACTGTGGGAGCGAGCCTGCTCGCGAAGGCGTCCTCGAGGACGCTAAAAGCTTCGCGAGCAAGCTCGCTCCCACAGGTTATCAATGTGCTGCTTAGTTGTGAGCGTGCAGCGCTTCGTTCAGTTCGATCGCCGATTTGTGGGTTTTGCATTCCACAGCACCGGTTTCCGAATTGCGACGGAACAGCAGGTCAGTCTGACCGGCCAGCTCGCGCGCCTTCACAACCTTGACCAGGTTGTTGTTTTCGTCGAGCAACGCAACCTTGGTGCCGGCGGTCACGTACAGGCCCGACTCAACCGTGTTGCGGTCGCCCAACGGGATGCCGATACCGGCGTTGGCGCCGATCAGGCAGCCTTCGCCGACCTTGATCACGATGTTGCCGCCGCCCGACAGGGTGCCCATGGTCGAGCAACCACCGCCCAGGTCCGAACCCTTGCCGACGAACACGCCAGCCGATACGCGGCCTTCGATCATGCCCGGGCCTTCGGTGCCGGCGTTGAAGTTGATGAAGCCTTCGTGCATCACGGTGGTGCCTTCACCGACGTAAGCGCCCAGACGCAGACGTGCCGCGTCAGCAATACGCACGCCAGCCGGAACCACGTAGTCGGTCATTTTCGGGAACTTGTCCACCGAGAACACTTCCAGCAGCTCGCCACGCAGACGCGCTTCCAGTTGCAGTTCAGCCAGTTCGCTCAGGTCGATGGCGCCCTGGCTGGTCCACGCGACGTTCGGCAGCAGCGGGAAGATGCCGGCCAGGCTGACGCCGTGTGGCTTGACCAGACGGTGCGACAGCAGGTGCAGCTTGAGGTAGGCCTCAGGTGTCGAGGTCAGTTGCGCGTCTTCGGCCAGCAGGGTGGCGACCAGCGGCTTGTGGCTTTCCGCCAGACGGGTCAGCAGCTTGCCTTGCACGGCGTCGATGCCTTTCACGGCTTCAGCCAGTTGCGCCGCTTGGGCGGTGGTGAAGGTGATGGCCTGGTTGCCTTCGGTGTAACCGAGGATCGGCGCAACGGCAGCGACCAGTTCGGCCGACGGGTTGAGCAGTGGCTGGGCGTAGAAAACTTCCAGCCAGGCGCCTTGACGGTTTTGAGTGCCGACACCAAAGGCGATGCTGAACAGGGAGTTGGACATGTGAATACCTCTAGCAATAAGTGACGGGCTGCTTATTTGAGTGCGGCCGCGTAGATGTCTGGCTTGAAGCCAATCAGGGTTCGGTCACCGAGATCGAGCACCGGGCGCTTGATCATCGAGGGTTGAGCGAGCATCAGTTCGATGGCTTTCGACTGGTCGAGATCGGCTTTGCGTTCGTCGTCGAGTTTGCGAAAGGTCGTGCCTGCGCGGTTCAACACCGTTTGCCAGCCGTGTTCGTCACACCATTGGGTCAGGTGTTCACGGTCGATGCCGGCGGTTTTGTAATCGTGAAAGTCGTAGCTGACAGCGTGTTCATCGAGCCAGGTGCGCGCCTTCTTCATGGTGTCGCAGGCTTTGATGCCGAAAAGGTGCAACGTTTTACTTGAAACGGTCAAGGAATCGCCCCCTTTACAGGTGCTGGAGAAAAATGGTGTCGGATTATGCCATGACCAAACGGTTTCGTCGGCCACGGTTGTCGTAACGCTGCAAAACCTGTGGGAGCGAGCCTGCTCGCGAAGGGGCCGTATCAGGCAATATCTCTGTTGAATGACGGAGCGCATTCGCGAGCAGGCTCGCTCCCACAAGGAGACTGCGTTGCAGCAGTGCGACATAGGTGCAACGGTCAGATCCATCCTAAGCGGCTAATATGGCAGTTCAACGCTGTCGATTGTCTGAGATTTCCGCTTTATGCAAACCGCTTACACCGTCCTGATCCTGCTGATGCTGGTCAGCGTCTCGCGGCTGGTCGGACGGGTCATCCCGTTGCCGCTGCCATTGGTCCAGATCGCCGCCGGCGCCTTGCTCGCCTGGCCGACCCTCGGTCTGCACGTTGCCCTCGATCCCGAATTGTTCCTGTTTCTGTTCTTGCCGCCCCTGTTGTTTTCCGATGGCTGGCGCATGCCCAAACGCGAGTTCTGGCAGCTGCGCGGGCCGATTCTGACGCTGGCCGTCGGGCTGGTGCTGTTCACCGTGGTCGGCGCCGGGTACTTCATTCATTGGTTGTTGCCGTCAATTCCGTTGCCGGTGGCCTTCGCCTTGGCGGCGGTGTTGTCGCCGACGGACGCGGTCGCCGTTTCGGCCATTTCGCAAAACCGCTTGCCGACCCCGCTCATGCATATCTTGCAGGGCGAGGCACTGATGAACGATGCCTCGGGTCTGGTGACGTTCAAGTTCGCACTGGCGGCGGCTATCACGGGCGTGTTCTCGCTGACCAACGCCAGTCTGACGTTTGTCCTGGTGGCGCTTGGCGGGTTGGCGGTCGGTGTGGCCTTGAGCTGGCTGGTCGGGCGTTTGCGGGCGTGGATGATCGCCCGTGGCTGGGATGATCCGGCGACGCACGTGGTGTTCATGTTGCTGTTGCCGTTCGCGGCTTACGTGTTGGCCGAACGCCTTGGCGTGTCAGGCATTCTCTCGGCCGTGGCGGCGGGGATGATGCAGAGCTGGCTCGATCTGTTGCCCCGGCAGACCAGCACGCGCTTGCTCAATCGCAGCGTCTGGTCGCTGCTGGAGTTTGCTTTCAACGGTTTGATCTTCCTGCTGCTCGGCCTGCAATTGCCGGACATCATCAAAGCCGTGGTCAGTCACGAGCCGACGTTGTGGCCAACACTGTTCTACCGCTGCCTGGATGTCGTGGCGATTTTCCTCGCGCTGGTGTTGCTGCGGTTTATCTGGGTGCAAAGCATCTGGCGTTTGTCGGTGCTGTTGCGCCGCTTGCGTGGCAAGGGCGAGCTGACGCAAGTCCCGACCGCACGCTCTTGCTGGCTGCTGACTGTCGGCGGTGTGCGCGGTGCAGTAACGCTGGCCGGCGTGATGTCGGTGCCGATGTTGATGGGCGCGGATGCGTTTCCCGAGCGTGACTTGCTGATTTTCATCGCCGCCGGGGTGATTCTGTTGTCGCTGATTTCGGCATGCATCGCGCTGCCGCTGTTGTTGCGCGGGATTGAAAAAAGCCCGGACGACAAGCGGCGCCAGGAAGTGCGCGATGCCTGGCGCAAAACCGCAGAAGCGGCGATTCATGCGCTTGAAACGGAGGAGATCACCCCGCAGGACGCCGCTCAGGCTGCTTTGTCGGCCGAGCTGAAGGCGCGGATCATGTCCGAGTATCGTCATCAGCTGGATGTCTTCAACGACTCCGCCGAAGCCCAGGCCCTCGCGTTTCAAATGGATTTACTCGAGCGTCGCATGCGCCTGAAAGCGCTCAGGGCGCAGCGTCTGGAACTCTATAACCTCAGTCGTCATCACCAGATCGGTGATGACGTCCTCAGAGAAGTGTTGGCCGATCTGGATTTGAGTGAGGCCAATCTGGGGCAGGTGAAATAATCCATCGTGATGCCCGCACAAGATTGCCTGATGCGGGCACGACGATTTACTTCTGGCGAGTGATGAATGCGCGAATCCGTTCAGCGGCTTCGACACATTCGGCCAGCGGCGCGACCAGTGCCATGCGCACACGGCCGGCACCTGGGTTGACGCCATCGACGTCACGGGACAGGTACGAACCCGGCACCACGGTCACGTGCTCCTGCTCAAACAGATCGCGGCAGAACGCTGCGTCATCACCTTGCACGTTCGGCCACAGGTAGAAGCTGCCATCCGGGCGCTGCACGTCCATCACCGGGCTGAGGATCTCCAGCACCGCATCGAATTTCTCGCGGTACAGCGCACGGTTGGCGCGAACGTGCACTTCGTCATTCCACGCCGCCACGCTGGCCAGTTGCGTTTGTACCGGCATCGCGCAGCCGTGATAGGTGCGATACAGCAGGAAGCCTTTGAGGATGTCGGCATCGCCGGCGACGAACCCGGAGCGCAGGCCCGGCAGGTTGGAACGCTTGGACAAACTATGGAATACCACGCAACGCTTGAAGTCTTTGCGGCCCAGTTCGACACAGGCAGTCAGCAGGCCCGGCGGCGGGGTTTGTTCGTCGAAGTACAGCTCGCTGTAGCACTCGTCGGCGGCGATCACGAAATCGTACTCGTCGGCCAGGGCGATCAGTTTCTTCAGGGTGTCGACCGGGATCAGCGCGCCGGTCGGGTTGCCCGGCGAGCAGAGGAACAGGATCTGGCAGCGCTTCCAGATGTCCGGCGAAACGGCATCGAAGTCCGGGTTGAAACCATTCTCGTCCAGGCACGGCAGGTAATGCGGCTTGGCCCCGGCGAGGAACGCGGCGCCTTCGTAGATCTGGTAGAACGGGTTCGGGCTGACCACCAACGCGTCGTCGCCACGGTTGACCACGGTCTGGGTGAACGCGAACAGCGCTTCGCGGGTGCCATTGACCGGCAATACGTTGCGCGCCGGATCGATCCAGCCACTCGGCACGCCGAAACGACGCTCGCACCAGCCGCCAATGGCTTCACGCAGCGCCGGGATGCCGAGGGTGGTCGGGTACACGGCCATCTGATCCAGACTGTTCGCCAGCGCTTCGGCGACAAAGCTTGGCGAGCGGTGTTTCGGCTCGCCGATCGACAGGGCGATCGGGCGTTTTTCCGGGTTCGGCGTTACGGTGCCGAGCAGGGCGCGGAGCTTTTCGAACGGGTACGGCTGGAGCTGGTTCAGAGCGTTGTTCATTGGGGCAGGGTCTCTCGCAAAGCCATTTGAATCCGGGGCGCCATCAAATACTGAGGCGCGACAGTTTGATATCGGGTTCCTGATTGACGCTCAGTTGCTCAACGATCGCATCCTGCAAACGGCTGCACAGCAACGGGTCGGACAACGGTTGGTTGTGGGCGTCGGTGATGAAGAACACGTCTTCGACCCGCTCGCCGAGGGTCGCAATCTTGGCGTTCTGCAGCGACAGGTCGAACTCAAGGAAAATCCCGCCGATCCGCGCCAGCAGTCCCGGGCGATCCGGGGCGGTCAATTCCAGAACCGTCACCGGACGCTGCGCATCGTTGTGAATCGTCACCTGCGGCGCAAAGGCGAAATGCTTGAGCTGACGCGGCACGCGGCGCTGGATGATCGTCGGGTAATCGTCCGGGTTGCGCAGGGCTTCGGTCAGGCCTTCGCGGATCTGCTTGACCCGTGCCGGGTTGTCGCCGATCGATTCGCCTTCGTTGTCGAGCACGATGTAGGTGTCGAGGGTGAACTGGCTGCTCGAGGTGATGACCCGGGCGTCGTGAATGTTCAGGTTGAGCTGGTCCATCGCGGCCACGGTCACGGCGAAGAAATCATGCTGGTCCGGTGCATAGATGAAGATCTGCGTGCCGCCCTCGAACTCGCGCTGGGTGGTTTCCTTGATCAGCACGAGCGGCCCGCCATCGACCGGTTGCTGCAGGATCGCATCACTGTGCCAGGCCACGTCGCCGGCGGTGTGGCGCAGGAAATAGTCATCGCCCAACTGCGCCCACAACTGCTCGACATCGTCCGGGTCGGTGCCGCCACGCACCAGAATATCCAGCGCGGCGCTTTGGGTCTGGCGGATCTGCTCTTCGCGGTCCACCGGGTTTTCCAGGCCACGGCGCAAGGCGCGCTTGGTCTCGGTGTAGAGCTGGCGCAACAGGCTGGCGCGCCACGAATTCCACAGCGTCGGGTTGGTCGCGTTGATGTCGGCCACCGTCAGCACGTAGAGGTAATCGAGGCGGGTTTCGTCGCCGACGGCCAAGGCAAAGTCGTGGATCACTTGCGGGTCGGACAAGTCCTTGCGCTGGGCGGTGGTCGACATCACCAGATGGTTCTGCACCAGCCAGACGATCAGGCGACTGTCCCACACTGGCAGTTGATGACGCTGGCAGAACGCCTCGGCATCGACCGCGCCGATTTCCGAGTGATCGCCATGCCGGCCTTTACCAATGTCGTGATATAGGCCCGCCATGTAGATCAGTTCGGGCTTGGGCAGTTTGGCCATGAGCTTGGCCGCCAGCGGAAATTTCTCCGAGACCTGGGTGTACTGCAATTTGCGCAGGTGCTTGATCAGGTTCAGCGTGTGCGCATCGACCGTATAAATGTGGAACAGGTCGTGCTGCATTTGCCCGACGATAAAGCCGAACTCCGGCAGATAGCGCCCGAGAATGCCGTATCGGTTCATCCGGCGCAGGTTACGGTGGATGCCGATCTTGCACTTGAACAGCTCGATGAACAGGCTGGTATTGCGAATATCGTTGCGGAAGTTGTCGTCGATCAGGTGACGGTTTTCCCGCAGCAATCGAATGGTGTCGGCGCGCACGCCTTTGATTTCCGGCTGCTGGGCCATCAGCACGAATATTTCGAGCATGGCGAACGGCGTGCGGCGAAACACGTTGTCGTTGCGCGCCTCGATATAGCCGTCGTGGAGCTGGAAGCGCGAGTTGATCGGCTGCGGCGGCGCTTCGTCTTCCGGGGCGAGGATGACTTCCTCGAAATGCTGAATGATCAGGTCGCTGAGCTGGGCGATGCTCATTACCACGCGGAAATACTGTTGCATGAAGTTTTCGACGGCCTGTTTGGCGTCGTCGCCTTCAAAACCGAGCAGGCCGGCGATGGTGCGCTGATGATCGAACAACAAGCGGTCTTCCGAGCGACCGGCGAGCATGTGCAGCGCATATCGCACTTTCCAGAGGAATTCCTGGGAGGAGGCGAGCAGGGCGTTTTCGCTCTCAACCAGAAAACCTTCGCCGGCGAGGGCGCGCAGGTTCAGGGTGCCGTACTGACGCCGGGCCACCCACAGAATCGTCTGGATATCCCGCAAGCCGCCGGGCGAGCCTTTGACGTTGGGTTCCAGGTTGTATTCGGTGTCGTTGTACTTGTGGTGACGGGCCTTCTGCTCGGCACGCTTGGCCAGGAAAAACTCCTTGGCCGGCCACATGTGTGCGGTGCTGGTGACGTCGAGCATGCGCTGGCGCAGACGCTCGGGGCCGCAAATGGTGCGGCTTTCCATCAGGTTGGTGACAACCGTGAGGTCAGCGCGAGCCTCTTCGGCGCATTCGTCGACCGAGCGCACGCTCTGACCGACTTCCAGGCCAATGTCCCACAGCAGTGTCAGAAAACGCTCGATGGAGTCGCGGAAAACTTCGTGATCGGCGCTGTCCAGCAGGATCAGCAGATCGATGTCGGAATACGGGTGCAGCTCACCGCGACCGTAGCCGCCGACTGCGACCAGCGCGATGTCGGCGTCCTCGCTCCAGTTGAACTGCTCCCAGGCCTTTTGCAGGATGTTGTCGACGAACCAGGCACGGTCTTCGATCAGGCGGCGAATGTCGCGACCCTGGCGAAAACGCGTGTCGAGCACCTCGCGAGCCTGGCGGATCGCCTTCTTGAACGCCGCGATAGGACTCGCTTTCAGGGCCAGTTCAGCCTGGAACTGGCCGCGGTCGAAGAGTTCGGGATCCACCTGCGGCATCGATTGGCTTTCCTTCTATAAGGCTGGGAACGTTGTGTGGATCAGGCCGAGACGCGCGGGATGGTGTCATCGGCGCGCAGGGTAAAGATCTCGTAACCGGTGTCGGTGACCAGCAGGGTGTGTTCCCACTGGGCCGAGAGCTTGCGGTCCTTGGTGATTGCGGTCCAGCCGTCGCCCAGTACTTTGGTGTCGGCCTTGCCCTGGTTGATCATCGGCTCGATGGTGAAAGTCATGCCGGCCTTCAGTTCCATGCCGGTGCCGGCGCGACCGTAGTGCAGAATTTGCGGTTCTTCGTGGAAGACCTTGCCGATGCCGTGGCCGCAGAATTCGCGAACCACCGAGAAACCATTCTTCTCGGCGTGCTTCTGGATAACTTCGCCGATGTCGCCGAGGCGGCAGCCGGGTTTGACGATCTCGATCGCCTTGTACATGCATTCCTGGGTGATCTGCGACAGACGCTCGGCCCAGACCGGCACTTCGCCGACGTGGAACATACGGCTGGTATCGCCGTGGTAGCCGTCCTTGATCACGGTCACGTCGATGTTCAGGGTATCGCCGTTTTTCAGCGGCTTGTCGTTCGGGATGCCGTGGCAGACCACGTGGTTGATCGAGGTGCAGATCGACTTCGGGTAGCCCTTGTAGTTGAGTGGGGCAGGGATGGCTTGCTGCACGTTGACGATGTAGTCGTGGCAGATCTGGTTCAGTTGATCGGTGGTGACGCCCGGTTTGACATGTTCGGCAATCATTTCCAGCACATCGGCGGCCAGTTTGCCGGCGACGCGCATGCCAGCGATGTCCTCGGGGGTTTTGAGGGTGACGGTCATACAGGCTCTCTCTGCGCTCGGCGGCGCTTGCTGATACGAATAGGGTGGCAGGTGTTCGATTGGCCACCCTGAAAAACGCGATTCTAACAGACGCACGGCGCAATTCAGCGCCCGCGTGCATCGCTTCTCTCTATACAATGGTGCGCTCGGGGCCGATTCCAAGGGGGCTGCGCCCATGTCCTTGGTGCGAATACAGATTCCGGGTTCCGTTTCTGCGCACCCTGTGGTATAAAATGCGCCGCTTTCCGGGGATGCTCCGAAAAGCTTAAATCCACACACGTGTCGACACGATGACCTGGGTGCTTTTGGCTTTATGCCACTGGTTGGTCATTGGGATACGTGGAGGCCAAACCCGACTTATCAAGGAACTATCATGTCCCAAGTCAATATGCGCGATATGCTGAAGGCCGGTGTGCACTTCGGTCACCAAACCCGTTACTGGAATCCGAAAATGGGTAAGTACATTTTCGGCGCGCGTAACAAGATTCACATTATCAACCTTGAAAAAACCCTGCCAATGTTCAACGAAGCTCTGACTTTCGTAGAGCGTCTGGCCCAGGGCAAAAACAAGATTCTGTTCGTCGGCACCAAGCGTTCCGCTGGCAAGATCGTTGCTGAAGAAGCAGCACGTTGCGGTTCGCCGTACGTCGATCACCGCTGGTTGGGCGGCATGCTGACCAACTTCAAAACCATTCGTGCTTCCATCAAGCGTCTGCGTGACCTTGAAGTTCAAGCCGAAGACGGTACTTTCGCCAAGCTGACCAAGAAAGAAGCGCTGATGCGCTCCCGTGACCTGGAAAAGCTGGATCGTTCGCTGGGCGGCATCAAGGACATGGGCGGTCTGCCAGACGCACTGTTCGTGATCGACGTTGACCACGAGCGCATCGCGATCACCGAAGCCAACAAGCTGGGCATCCCGGTAATCGGCGTTGTCGACACCAACAGCAGCCCGGAAGGCGTTGACTACATCATCCCAGGCAACGATGACGCAATCCGCGCTATCCAGCTGTACATGGGTTCGATGGCTGACGCAGTAATCCGCGGTCGCAACAATGTTGCTGGCGGCACTGTAGAATTCGCAGCTGAAGAAACTCAGGCTGCAGCTGAGTAATTAGCGCCCTGGCGTTAACTCAGTAAGCAAAAAGGGGGCTTGGCCCCCTTTTTGCCACCTCGAAAACCATTTGTCGGCAGCGCAGCTACAGCATCTGTAACGTGCAGCGGCTACAAGCTGGTTCGGGAAGAATTGAACGCCCGTTCGATCGGGTGGAATGGTTGAAAACCTATCCAAGAGGAATTTGAAAATGGCAGCAATTACTGCAGCGTTGGTCAAAGAACTGCGCGAGCGTACCGGCGAAGGCATGATGGACTGCAAGAAAGCCCTGGAAAAGGCTGGCGGCGACATCGAAAAAGCCATTGATGACATGCGTGCTTCGGGCGCGATCAAGGCTGCCAAGAAAGCGGGCAACGTTGCCGCTGAAGGCGCAATCGCCATCAAATCGAACGACAAGGCAGCCGTGCTGCTGGAAGTCAACTCGCAGACCGACTTCCTGGCCCTGCAAGATGACTTCAAGAACTTCGTTGCTGCCAGCGTAGAAAAAGCCTTCGACGAGAACCTGACCGATGCAGCTCCGCTGATCGCCGCTCAGGAATCGGCTCGTGAAGCTCTGGTTGCTAAAGTTGGTGAAAACGTCAACATCCGTCGTCTGGTCCGCGTAGAGGGTGACGTTGTCGGCACCTACCTGCACGGTAACAAGATCGGTGTTGCTGTTGTCCTGAAAGGCGGTGACGTCGAGCTGGCCAAAGACATCGCGATGCACGTAGCTGCAAGCAACCCTGAGTTCCTGCTGCCTTCGCAAGTTTCGGATGAAGCGATCGAGCGTGAAAAAGCTGTGTTCCTGCAGCTGAACGAAGAGAAGATCAAAGGCAAGCCAGAAAACATTGTTGAGAACATGGTCAAGGGCCGTATCAGCAAGTTCCTGGCAGAAGCAAGCCTGGTTGAGCAGGCGTTCGTCAAGAACCCTGAAGTCAAGGTTGGCGAGCTGGCCAAGAAAGCCGGCGCAGAAATCGTTTCCTTCACTTACTTCAAAGTAGGCGAAGGCATCGAGAAGCCGGTCGACAACTTCGCTGAAGAAGTTGCTGCCCAGCTGGCTGCCGCCAAGCAATAAGACGGTTTTTCAACTGTCGCCCGAAAGAGGCTGCCCGCTTACGCGCGCAGCCTCTTTTCAGATGGGGTTGCCAATTTTTATTGGTTTCCACTTGGAACTGACTTACAAAGCCATGTTCCGATGGCGCTGAAGCAGCGCCAAGCTAGAGTGAACGCCAGCTGTAAACAGCTCGCAAAGAATTTTTAATACGCCGCAGGAGAGATTCGCAATGGCTCAGCAGGGCAGTGGTTATCAGGCTCGCTATAAACGCATTCTACTCAAGCTTAGCGGCGAGGCCCTGATGGGCTCGGAAGAGTTCGGGATCGATCCAAAAGTGCTGGATCGGATGGCGCTGGAAGTCGGCCAGCTGGTCGGCATCGGCGTACAGGTCGGTCTGGTGATCGGCGGTGGCAACCTGTTCCGCGGCGAAGCCTTGAGCAAAGCCGGTATGGATCGGGTGACAGGTGACCACATGGGCATGCTGGCCACTGTGATGAACGCCCTGGCCATGCGCGACGCGCTGGAACGTGCCAATATCTCGGCCATCGTGATGTCGGCCATCTCCATGGTTGGCGTGACCGATCACTATGATCGCCGCAAAGCCATGCGTCACCTGAACTCCAAGGACGTGGTGATTTTCGCCGCCGGTACCGGTAATCCGTTCTTCACCACGGATTCGGCAGCCTGCCTGCGTGCAATCGAAATCGATGCCGACGTCGTGCTCAAAGCGACCAAGGTCGATGGCGTCTACACCGCTGACCCGTTCAAAGACCCGCATGCCGAGAAGTTCGATCATCTGACTTATGATGAAGTGCTGGATCGCAAGCTGGGCGTGATGGATCTGACCGCTATTTGCCTGTGCCGCGACCACAAGATGCCGCTGCGCGTATTCAACATGAACAAGCCCGGTGCCCTGCTGAACATTGTGCACGGCGGCGCTGAAGGGACTTTGATCGAGGAAGGCCAACAATGATCAACGAAATCAAGAAAGACGCCCAAGCGCGTATGCAGAAATCCCTGGAGTCTCTGAACCACGCGTTCGGCCAGATTCGTACCGGTAAGGCTCACCCGAGCATTCTCGGCAGTGTCATGGTGCCTTACTACGGCACTGACACCCCGCTGAGCAGTGTGGCCAACGTCACCGTAAAAGACTCGCGCACCCTGCAGGTCGTGGCGTTCGAGCGCAACATGCTCGCTGCCGTCGACAAGGCGATCCAGAGCGCCGGTCTGAACCTCAACCCGACCAACCTGGGCGAGTTGCTGTTGATTCCTATGCCTGCCCTCACCGAGGAAACGCGTAAAGGCTTCACCAAGCAGGCCCGCAGCGCAGCTGAAGATGCGCGTGTTGCCGTGCGCAATATTCGTCGCGATGCCTTGGGCGAGCTGAAAAAACTGGTCAAGGACAAGGAAATCAGCGAAGACGAAGAGCGTCGTGCCATCGCTGATATCGATAAGTTGACCAAAGAATCCGAGGCCCAGATCACCAAGGCCACGGACGAGAAAGAAAAAGACCTGATGGCCGTATAAGGGTCGAGCTTTAAATGGACAAGACCAAGCAGACTGCGCCGTCCGCGGTGCCGCGCCATGTCGCGATCATCATGGATGGCAACAATCGCTGGGCGAAAAAACGCTTTATGCCGGGTGTCGCCGGGCATAAAGCGGGCGTGGATGCTGTGCGGGCCGTCATCGAGGTGTGCGCCGAGGCCAAGGTCGAGGTGCTCACCCTGTTCGCGTTTTCCAGTGAAAACTGGCAACGCCCGGCCGAAGAAGTCAGTGCCTTGATGGATCTTTTCTTCAAGGCATTGCGTCGTGAGGCCAAGCGCCTCAACGAGAACAACATCAGCCTGCGCATCATTGGCGATCGTTCGCGCTTCCATCCGGAACTTCAGGCAGCAATGCGTGAAGCCGAAGCGATGACGGCGGGTGCCAACCGTTTCATCCTGCAAATCGCCGCCAATTACGGCGGTCAGTGGGATATTGCACAGGCTGCCCAGCGTCTGGCACGTGAAGTCCAGGCCGGGCACCTGCGTCCGGAAGACATTACCCCGGATCTGCTGCAAACCTGTCTGGCGACCGGCGATCTGCCATTGCCGGACCTGTGCATCCGTACCGGTGGCGAACACCGCATCAGCAACTTCCTGCTGTGGCAACTGGCTTACGCCGAGTTGTACTTCTCCGACCTGTTCTGGCCGGACTTCAAACACGATGCCATGCGCAATGCGCTGGCCGATTTCGCTTCGCGCCAGCGTCGCTTCGGTAAAACGAGCGAACAGGTCGAAGCTGGAGCCCGGGTTTAATGCTTAAACAACGAATCATCACTGCGCTGATCCTGCTGCCGATCGCCTTGTGCGGTTTCTTCTTGCTCGAAGGTTCGGGTTTTGCCCTGTTCATCGGCATGGTCGTGAGTTTGGGCGCCTGGGAATGGGCGCGTCTGGCAGGCTTTACCGCTCAATCGTTCCGCGTCGGTTATGCCGCGGTCGTCGCATTGATGTTGTTCGTCATGTATGTACTGCCCGGCCTGGCGCCGTGGGTGCTGGGGGCTTCGGTGCTCTGGTGGGCGGTGGCGACCTATCTGGTGCTGACGTATCCGCGCTCCAGCGAGCGTTGGTCCACGGCCGCCACCAAACTGGTCATTGGCCTGCTGATTCTGTTGCCTGCCTGGCAAGGCCTGGTGCAGATCAAGCAATACCCGCTGGGTAACTGGCTGATCATGGCGGTGATGGTGTTGGTCTGGGGTGCCGATATCGGTGCTTACTTCTCCGGACGCAGATTCGGCAAGCGCAAGCTGGCCCCGCAAGTCAGCCCGGGCAAAAGCTGGGAAGGTGTCTACGGTGGTCTGGCACTGAGTCTGCTGATCACCGCGATTGTCGGCCTGGTGCGTGACTGGACCGTCGCCGAGCTGCTTAAAGGCTTGATTGGCGCCGCGCTGATCGTGTTCATTTCTGTTGTTGGCGACCTGACCGAAAGCATGTTCAAGCGTCAGTCCGGCATCAAGGACAGCAGTAATCTGCTGCCGGGTCATGGTGGTGTGCTTGACCGTATCGACAGTCTGACCGCAGCCATTCCAGTGTTCGCCGTACTGCTGTGGATGGCTGCACCGTGAGTCGGCCACAACAGATTACCGTTCTGGGTGCGACGGGCTCGATCGGCCTGAGCACGCTGGATGTCATTGCTCGTCATCCTGAGCGTTATCAGGTCTTCGCGTTGAGTGGTTTCACGCGTCTGAGCGAGCTTTTCACCCTGTGCGTGCGCCACGTGCCGCAATTTGCTGTGGTGCCTGAGGCGGCTGCCGCGCGCGGCTTGCAGGATGATTTGCGTGCCGCCGGTTTGCCGACTCGCGTGCTGGTGGGGGAGGAGGGCCTGTGTCAGGTTGCTGCTGCTCCGGAAGTCGATGCGGTGATGGCGGCAATCGTTGGTGCGGCAGGGCTGCGTCCGACCCTGGCCGCTGTCGAAGCGGGCAAGAAAATTCTTCTGGCCAATAAAGAGGCGCTGGTGATGTCCGGCGCCTTGTTCATGCAGGCGGTGCGCAAGAGTGGTTCGGTGTTACTGCCGATCGACAGCGAACACAACGCGATTTTCCAGTGCATGCCACAGGATTTTGCCCGTGGATTGAGCTCCGTCGGCGTCCGTCGGATTTTGCTCACAGCCTCTGGCGGCCCGTTCCGACAGACGCCCATGAGTGAATTGGCGCATGTTTCACCTGATCAGGCATGTGCGCACCCGAACTGGTCCATGGGGCGCAAGATTTCGGTCGATTCGGCCAGCATGATGAATAAAGGGCTCGAGCTGATCGAGGCTTGTTGGTTGTTCGATGCAAAGCCTTCCCAGGTCGAGGTGGTGATTCATCCGCAGAGCGTGATTCACTCGCTGGTCGATTATGTCGACGGTTCGGTGCTGGCGCAGTTGGGCAATCCCGATATGCGTACACCGATTGCCAATGCCCTGGCCTGGCCGGAGCGTATTGATTCCGGTGTAGCACCGCTGGATCTGTTCGCCATCGCGCGTCTGGACTTCGAGGCGCCGGATGAACAGCGCTTCCCTTGCCTGCGTCTGGCGCGGCAAGCTGCCGAGGCGGGCGACAGTGCTCCGGCAATGCTCAATGCGGCCAATGAAGTCGCGGTGGCAGCGTTTCTCGATGGACGGGTCCGTTATCTGGAAATCGCGAGTATCATCGAGGAAGTCTTGAACCTCGAACCGGTTGTTGCGATGGCCGATCTCGAAGCCGTGTTTACGGCAGACGCCAAGGCACGAATCCTGGCCGAGCAATGGTTGAAGCGTCACGATCGATAAAATTTGCAACACAATGGCTACACGCGGCACTGAACAGGATTGCGGAGAAAGTAGATGAGCGCGCTCTATATGATTGCCGGCACCCTGATCGCCTTGGGTGTGCTGGTCACCTTTCACGAATTCGGCCACTTCTGGGTCGCGCGTCGCTGTGGCGTCAAGGTTCTGCGATTTTCCGTAGGCTTCGGCATGCCGTTGCTGCGCTGGCATGACAAGCAAGGCACTGAGTTTGTCATCGCGGCGATACCGTTGGGTGGCTACGTCAAGATGCTCGATGAGCGCGAAGGCGAAGTTCCAGTCGATCAGCTTGATCAGTCGTTCAACCGCAAAACCGTGCGTCAGCGTATCGCCATTGTCGCTGCAGGTCCCATTGCCAACTTCCTCTTGGCGTTGGTGTTCTTCTGGGTGTTGGCCATGCTCGGCAGCGAGCAGGTGCGTCCGGTCATCGGTGCGGTTGAATCCGGCAGTATCGCGGCCAGTGCCGGTTTGAGCTCAGGCCAGGAAATCGTTTCTATAGATGGGGAGCCGACTACCGGTTGGGCAGCCGTCAATTTGCAATTGGTCCGGCGCCTTGGCGAAAGCGGTTCTTTGCAGCTGCTGGTGCGTGAGCAAGGTACGACTGTCGATTCGCCGCGTGAGCTGAAGCTGGATAACTGGCTCAAAGGCGCAGATGAGCCGGACCCGATCCGCTCCCTGGGGATTCGTCCGTGGCGCCCGGCCCTGCCGCCGGTACTTGCCGAACTGGATCCGAAAGGTCCGGCCCAGGCGGCCGGCCTGAAGACTGGCGATCGTCTGTTGGCGCTCGACGGTCAGGCGCTGAATGACTGGCAGCAGGTCGTTGATACGGTCCGTACGCGTCCTGATACCAAAATCATGCTGCGCGTCGAGCGCGACAATGCTCAAATCGACGTCCCTGTGACCCTGGCAGCGCGTGGCGAAAGCAAGACGCCAAGCGGATATCTGGGGGCTGGCGTAAAAGCTGTCGACTGGCCACCGGAGATGATTCGCGAGGTCAGTTATGGGCCGCTGGCTGCAATTGGCGAGGGTGCCCGTCGCACTTGGACCATGAGCATTCTGACGCTCGATTCACTGAAGAAAATGCTGTTCGGCGAGCTCTCGGTAAAAAACTTGAGTGGACCGATAACCATTGCTAAAGTGGCGGGCGCTTCTGCCCAGTCGGGCGTCGCTGATTTCCTGAATTTCCTTGCTTATCTGAGTATTAGCCTGGGCGTTCTGAATTTGCTGCCCATTCCTGTACTGGATGGGGGGCATTTGTTGTTTTATCTGATCGAGTGGGCGCGTGGTCGTCCCTTGTCGGATCGGGTGCAAGGTTGGGGGATACAGATCGGTATCAGTTTGGTGGTCGGGGTGATGTTGCTTGCTCTGGTCAACGATCTGGGTCGTCTGTAACGCTTCGCTGAATTGCGAATCTGCCGCATTTTGCGGCAGTTTGTTTATTGCCAGTTGGAATAAGAAAGGACTTCATGAAACGTCTGCTGCTAACTGCGGTTCTCACCGTATTGATGATCGCCGAAGTTCACGCCGAGTCCTTCACTATCTCTGATATTCGCGTCAATGGCCTCCAGCGGGTCTCCGCGGGTAGCGTCTTTGGTGCCTTGCCGTTGAACGTCGGTGAGCAGGCGGATGATCGTCGCCTGGTGGAATCCACTCGTGCGTTGTTCAAAACCGGTTTCTTTCAAGATATCCAGCTGGGCCGCGAAGGCAACGTTCTGGTAATCACGGTCGTTGAACGTCCGTCGGTCGCCAGTATCGAGATCGAAGGCAACAAGGCGATCTCCACTGAAGACTTGATGAAAGGTCTCAAACAGTCCGGTCTGGCCGAAGGCGAGATCTTCCAGCGCGCCACCCTTGAGGGTGTGCGTAACGAACTGCAACGTCAGTACGTCGCGCAAGGTCGCTACTCGGCTACCGTTGATACCGAAGTGGTCTCGCAGCCGCGTAACCGCGTGGGTCTGAAAGTGAAGATCAACGAAGGTACCGTTGCGGCCATTCAGCACATCAACGTGGTGGGCAACACGGTTTTCCCTGAAGAAGACCTGACCGACCTGTTCGAACTGAAAACCACCAACTGGCTGTCGTTCTTCAAGAACGATGACAAGTACGCCCGTGAAAAGCTTTCCGGTGACCTGGAGCGTCTGCGTTCCTACTACCTGGACCGTGGCTATATCAACATGGATATCGCTTCGACCCAGGTGTCCATCACCCCGGACAAGAAGCACGTCTACATCACTGTCAACGTCACTGAAGGCGAGAAGTACACCGTTCGTGACGTCAAGCTCAGTGGTGATCTGAAAGTCCCTGAAGATCAGGTCAAGTCCCTGCTGCTGGTGCAGAAAGGCCAGGTGTTCTCGCGCAAGCTGATGACCACCACATCCGAGCTGATCACCCGTCGTCTGGGTAACGAGGGTTACACCTTCGCCAACGTCAACGGCGTACCTCAGCCGCACGATGATGATCACACCGTCGATATTCTGTTCGCTGTTGATCCGGGCAAGCGTGCCTACGTCAACCGCATCAACTTCCGTGGCAACACCAAGTCGGAAGACGAAGTGCTGCGTCGTGAAATGCGTCAGATGGAAGGCGGCTGGGCTTCGACTTACCTGATCGACCAGTCTAAAACCCGTCTTGAGCGTCTGGGCTTCTTTAAAGAAGTCAACGTTGAAACCCCGGCTGTTCCGGGTGTGGACGATCAGGTTGACGTGAACTACGCCGTTGAAGAGCAGGCTTCCGGTTCGATTACCGCCAGCGTCGGTTTCGCCCAGAGTGCCGGTTTGATCCTCGGTGGTTCGATCACCCAGAACAACTTCCTCGGTACCGGTAACCGCGTCAGCGTCGGCCTGACCCGCAGTGAATACCAGAGCCGCTACAACTTCGGCTACGTTGACCCGTACTGGACCGCCGATGGCGTGAGCCTGGGTTACAACGCGTTCTATCGCACCACTGACTACAAAGACCTCGACGTCGACGTCGCAAGCTATGCGGTAGACAGTCTGGGTGCTGGCGTGAACGTTGGTTACCCGATCAGCGAGACTTCGCGTCTGACCTTTGGTCTGTCGGTTCAACAGGACGAGATCAAGACCGGTACCTACACCGTTGACGAGATTTTCGACTTCGTTAATAAGGAAGGCGACAAATACCTGAACTTCAAGGCTTCGGCCGGCTGGTCCGAGTCGACCCTGAACAAAGGCGTACTGCCAACCCGTGGTCGTTCCCAGAGCCTGACTCTGGAAACCACCGTGCCAGGCAGCGACCTGTCGTTCTACAAACTTGATTACCGTGGTCAGTTGTTCCAGCCGATCAGCGAGAACTACACCCTGCGTCTGCACACAGAGCTGGGTTATGGCGACGGTTACGGCGGGACTGATGGCTTGCCGTTCTATGAAAACTACTATGCTGGTGGTTTCAACTCGGTTCGTGGCTTCAAGGACAGCACCCTCGGCCCGCGCAGCACGCCGAGCCGTGGTACCAACCCGGGCACTCTGGCTGACCCGGACCAGGATCCACTGCCGTTCGGTGGTAACGTCCTGATCCAGGGCGGTGTCGAGGTTCTGTTCCCGCTGCCGTTCGTGAAAGATCAGCGTTCCCTGCGCACCTCGGTATTCTGGGATGTGGGTAACGTTTTTGACTCGCAGTGCAAGGACACTACCAATGCGAACGGCTCGACGTCGAACACCAAGTGCAACGACATCAGCCTGAGCAACATGGCCAGTTCCGTGGGTGTGGGTGTGACCTGGGTCACCGCACTGGGTCCTCTGAGCTTCGCGTTGGCCATGCCGATCAAGAAGCCGGATGAGGCTGAAACTCAAGTGTTCCAATTCTCCCTCGGCCAGACGTTCTAAGCGTCTGACCCAAGATAACGACAATGGATTTTGTAGGAGTGCATCGTGCGTAAGTTGACTCAATTGGTTCTCCTGGCCTCTTTGATGGTCGCAGGCCCGGCATTTGCCGACATGAAAATTGCCGTTCTGAACTATCAGATGGCCTTGCTTGAATCCGACGCGGCCAAGAAATACGCGGTAGATGCCGAGAAGAAGTTCGGTCCGCAACTGACCAAGCTGAAGACGCTGGAAAGCAGCGCCAAGGGCATTCAGGATCGTCTGATGGCCGGTGGCGACAAAATGCAGCAAGGTGAGCGTGAGCGTCTGGAGCTGGAATTCAAGCAAAAGGCCCGTGACTTCCAATTCCAGTCCAAGGAATTGAACGAAGCCAAAGCTGTTGCCGACCGCGAAATGCTCAAGCAACTGAAGCCAAAACTGGATAGCGCAGTGGAAGAAGTCATCAAGAAAGGTGGTTTTGACCTGGTGTTCGAGCGTGGCGCAGTCATCGATGTCAAACCTCAGTACGACATCACGCGCCAGGTTATCGAGCGCATGAATCAGCTGAAGTAACCCATGACCGTGACTATCAAGCTCGGCCAGTTGGCCGAGTTTCTCGGCGCCACCTTGCGTGGCGACCCTGAGACGAAAATTACTGGGCTAGCCACTTTGCAAGAGGCTGGCCCAGCTCAGTTGAGCTTTCTGGCAAACCCTCAATATCGCAAATACCTGGCGGGCTCGCAGGCAGCAGCACTGTTGCTCAAAGAAGCCGACGTCGAAGGGTTTGCCGGTAATGCGTTGGTGGTGCCTGATCCTTACCTGGCGTATGCGCGTATCTCCCACCTGTTCGATCCGAAGCCAAAAGCCACTGCCGGTATCCATCCGTCAGCGGTGATTGCGGCGGATGCGGTGGTTGATCCAAGCGCCAGCATCGGCCCTTTCGTGGTGATCGAAGCCGGTGCGCGAATTGGTGCGCAGGTGACATTGGGTGCGCATTGCGTTGTCGGTGCCCGCAGCGAAATCGGTGAAGGCGGCTGGCTCGCCCCGCGCGTGACGCTGTATCACGATGTGCGCATCGGCAAGCGAGTGGTGATTCAGTCCGGTGCCGTGCTCGGTGGCGAAGGCTTCGGTTTTGCCAACGAAAAAGGCATCTGGCAGAAAATCGCCCAGATTGGTGGCGTGACCATCGGCGACGATGTCGAGATTGGCGTGAATACCGCCATCGACCGCGGCGCGCTGGCCGATACCGTGATCGGCAATGGCGTGAAGCTCGACAACCAGATCCAGATCGCCCACAACGTTCAGGTCGGTGATCACACCGCCATGGCGGCGTGCGTCGGGATCTCCGGCAGCACTAAAATCGGCAAGCATTGCATGCTCGCCGGTGGTGTCGGTCTGGTCGGCCACATTGATATTTGCGACAACGTTTTCCTGACCGGGATGACCATGGTGACCCACTCGATTACCGAGCCGGGTGCCTATTCTTCCGGTACAGCCATGCAACCGGCGGCCGAATGGCGCAAAAGCGCGGCCCGCATCCGTCAGCTCGATGACATCGCGCGACGTTTGAAACAGCTGGAAAAGCGCGTAGGGGAAGTGACCCCTGACGGCAATGCTTCATCAGATGGCTGATACCATTTCCATATCAAGTGTGCACAGCCTCTAGACTGCCTCCTTGATTTGCTAGAGGAGTGCGCGTCAGTCGCGCTCCCAATCTTTACATAGGCTTCCCCCCGAAATGATGGACATCAACGAGATTCGCGAATACCTGCCTCACCGTTACCCGTTCCTGCTGGTGGACCGGGTGGTGGAACTGGACACTGAAGGCAAGCGCATTCGCGCCTACAAGAATGTCAGCATCAATGAACCGTTCTTCAATGGTCACTTCCCGGCGCACCCGATCATGCCGGGCGTGCTGATCATCGAGGCGATGGCTCAGGCTGCCGGGATCCTCGGTTTCAAAATGCTCGATGTGAAGCCTGCCGATGGCACGCTTTATTACTTCGTCGGCTCCGACAAGCTGCGCTTCCGCCAGCCTGTGTTGCCGGGCGATCAGTTGATCCTTGAAGCCAAGTTCATCAGCTGCAAGCGTCAGATCTGGAAATTCGAATGCCAGGCTTCGGTCGATGGCAAGCCGGTCTGCTCGGCTGAAATCATCTGTGCGGAACGCAAGCTATGAGTTTGATTGACCCTCGCGCAATCATCGATCCGTCGGCCGTTCTGGCTGATGGCGTCGAGGTCGGCCCGTGGTCGATCATCGGCGCAGGTGTGGAAATCGGCGAGGGTACCGTGATCGGGCCGCATGTAATCCTCAAAGGCCCGACCCGCATCGGCAAGCACAATCGCATCTACCAGTTTTCCTCGGTAGGCGAAGACACACCCGATCTGAAATACAAAGGTGAAGAAACCCGTCTGGTGATCGGTGACCACAACGTCATCCGTGAAGGCGTGACGATTCACCGCGGCACCGTGCAGGACCGTTCGGAAACCACGTTGGGCGATCACAATCTGATCATGGCCTATGCGCACATCGGGCATGACAGCGTTATCGGTAACCACTGCATTCTGGTCAACAACACCGCGTTGGCCGGCCATGTGCACGTGGATGACTGGGCGATCCTCTCCGGCTTCACTCTGGTTCACCAGTATTGCCACATCGGCGCCCACAGTTTTTCCGGTATGGGCACCGCCATCGGCAAGGACGTTCCGGCGTTCGTCACCGTGTTTGGCAACCCGGCCGAAGCGCGCAGCATGAACTTCGAAGGCATGCGCCGTCGCGGTTTCAGCGAGGATGCGATTCACATGCTGCGTCGCGCTTACAAAACCGTCTATCGCCAGGGCCTCACGGTCGAGCAGGCGCTGGCCGAACTGGCCGAACCTGCTGCGCAGTTCCCGGAAGTTGCGATATTCCGTGACTCCATTCAGTCGTCGACCCGCGGCATCACTCGCTGATCATGGCCAATCTGCGTATTGCGCTGGTGGCCGGTGAAGCTTCCGGTGACATTCTCGGCGCCGGCCTCATGCGTGCGCTCAAGGCTCAGCATCCGGCGGTCGAGTTCATCGGTGTCGGTGGCCCGTTGATGCAGACCGAAGGGCTGACGTCCTACTTTCCCATGGAGCGCTTGTCGGTCATGGGGCTGGTGGAAGTTCTTGGACGGCTGCGCGAACTGCTCAAGCGCCGCAAGGACCTGATCGCTACGCTGATCGCCGAGAAGCCGGACGCGTTCATTGGTATCGACGCACCGGACTTCAACCTCAATATCGAACTCAAGCTGCGTCAGGCCGGGATCAAGACCGTGCACTACGTCAGTCCGTCGGTGTGGGCATGGCGGCAGAAGCGTGTGCTGAAGATCCGCGAAGGCTGCGACCTGATGTTGACGCTGCTGCCGTTCGAAGCAAAATTCTACGAAGAAAAAGGCGTGCCGGTGCGGTTCGTCGGCCACACGCTGGCCGATACCATTCCGCTGGAGGCTGATCGCGCTGCGGCGCGTGCCGAGTTGGGACTGCCCGACGGCCCGCTGGTGGCGTTGATGCCCGGCAGCCGTGGCGGCGAAGTCTCTCGTCTGGGCGCGCTGTTCCTCGATACCGCCGAACGTCTGCGGGCGATGCGCCCAGGTTTGCGCTTTGTCATCCCGTGCGCCAATCCGGAACGTCGCGCGCAACTTGAAGAGCTGCTCGCCGGTCGTGATTTGCCGGTGACCTTGCTCGACGGCAAATCCCATCTGGCCCTGGCTGCGTGCAACGCCGTGTTGATCGCCTCCGGCACCGCCACCCTTGAAGCGCTGTTGTACAAGCGGCCGATGGTGGTGGCGTATCGCTTGGCGCCGCTGACGTTCTGGATTCTCAAGCGTATGGTCAAGAGCCCGTATGTGTCCTTGCCGAACCTGTTGGCCCAGCGTCTGCTGGTCCCGGAATTGTTGCAGGATGATGCGACGGTCGAAGCACTGGCGCAGACGCTGTCGCCATTGATCGAAGGCGGCGAAGAACAGACCCGCGGCTTCGATGAGATCCATCGCACGTTGCGGCTGGATGCCTCCAATCAGGCGGCGGACGCCGTCCTCAACCTGATCGGTCAGACACGATGAGCAAGACAAGCATGCAAATGGGCCTGGATTTCACCCTGGTCGCCGAAGTTGAAGAACTGGTTGCCGGCGTCGATGAGGTCGGTCGCGGCCCGCTGTGCGGTGCGGTGGTGACGGCGGCGGTGATCCTCGATCCGAACCGGCCGATCCTCGGGCTTAACGACTCGAAGAAACTCACCGAAGCCAAGCGCGAAAAGCTCTACGACGAAATCATCGAGAAGTCCCTGAGCTGGTGCATCGCCCGCGCTGAAGTCGAGGAAATCGACGAGCTGAATATTTTGCACGCGACCATGCTGGCCATGCAGCGCGCGGTTGCCGGGCTGCACATCCAGCCGAAACTGGCGATGATCGACGGCAACCGCTGCCCGCAACTGCCGATGCGCGCCGAAGCGGTGGTGCAGGGCGACGGCAAGGTTCCAGCCATCGCTGCCGCATCGATTCTGGCCAAGGTCAGCCGCGACCGCGAAATGGCCGCCTTCGAATTGATCTACCCGGGTTACGGCATCGGTGGCCATAAAGGTTATCCGACGCCCGTTCATCTGGAAGCGTTGGCGCGTCTTGGCCCGACGCCGATTCACCGGCGCTCGTTCGCCCCGGTGCGCCTGGCTTACGAAGCGCTGGAAGGTCTGACGCAGGTTTAGTCGCAAGGCTGATGTTTTGTTCGAGGCCCGGTACAATCCGGGCCTTGTTGTCTCTATGTAACTGGACAGGATCACTATGCCGGCTTCATTCGTTCATCTACGCCTGCACACTGAATACTCCCTGGTCGACGGGCTGGTGCGGATCAAGCCGCTGGTCAAGGCGCTGACGGCCATGAACATGCCGGCGGTCGCGGTCACCGACCAGAACAACATGTGTTCCCTGGTCAAATTCTATAAAAACACCATGGGCGCCGGGATCAAGCCGATCTGCGGCGCCGACCTGTGGCTGTCAAACAAAGACCCGGACGCGCCGCTGAGCCGGCTCAGCCTGTTGGTGATGAACGCCAAGGGCTATCGCAATCTCACTGAGTTGATCTCGCGCGGCTTTATCGAAGGTCAGCGCAACGGCATGATTATTGTCGAGCGTGAGTGGGTTGCTGAAGCCAATGAAGGCCTGATCATGCTGTCCGCCGCCAAAGAAGGCGAAATCGGCATGGCCATGATCGGCGGCAACCCGGCCGAAGCCGAAGCGCTGGCGCGTGAATGGATGGCGGTGTTCCCGGATCGTTTCTATCTGGAAATCCAGCGCACCAATCGCCCTAACGATGAAGAACAACTGCACGGTGCGGTAGCGCTCGCCGATAAACTTGGTGCGCCGCTGGTGGCGACCAACGATGTGCGCTTCATCAAGCAGGAAGACTTCGCCGCCCACGAAACCCGCGTGTGCATCGGTGAGGGCCGCGCCCTCGACGATCCGCGGCGTTCGAAGAATTACAGCGATCAGCAATACCTGAAAAGCGCCGAGGAAATGATCGAGCTGTTCAGCGACATTCCCGACGCTATCGAAAACACCGTCGAAATTGCCAAGCGCTGCAACATCGAAGTAAAGCTGGGCACGCACTTCCTGCCCAACTTCCCGATCCCCGATGGCATGACCATCGACGAATATTTCCGCAAGGTCTCCTTCGACGGTCTCGAAGAACGCTTGGCGGTGCTGCTGCCCAAAGACACCACCGAAGACTACGAAGCCAAGCGCCAGGTCTATGTCGACCGCTTGAATTTCGAGCTGGATATCATCATCCAGATGGGCTTCCCCGGTTACTTCCTGATCGTGATGGACTTTATCCAGTGGGCCAAGAACAACGGTGTACCAGTAGGTCCTGGCCGTGGGTCGGGTGCCGGTTCGCTGGTGGCTTATGTGCAGAAGATCACCGACCTCGACCCGCTCGAATACGACCTGCTGTTCGAACGTTTCCTTAACCCGGAACGGGTCTCGATGCCCGACTTCGACGTCGACTTCTGCATGGACGGTCGTGACCGGGTGATCGACTACGTGGCCGAGAAATACGGCCGCAACGCGGTAAGCCAGATCATCACCTTCGGTTCCATGGCCGCCAAGGCTGTGGTGCGCGACGTGGCGCGGGTACAGGGCAAGTCCTATGGCCTGGCGGATCGTCTGTCGAAGATGATTCCGTTCGAAGTCGGCATGACCCTGGAAAAAGCCTACGAGCAGGAAGAAATCCTGCGGGACTTCATCAAGGTCGATGAAGAGGCTGCGGAAATCTGGGAGATGGCGCGCAAGCTCGAAGGCGTTGTGCGTAACGTCGGTAAACACGCCGGTGGTGTGGTTATCGCGCCGACCAAACTGACCGACTTCTCGCCGATCTATTGCGACGAGGCCGGTGACGGCCTGGTAACCCAGTTCGACAAGGACGACGTTGAAGCGGCCGGTCTGGTGAAGTTCGACTTCCTCGGTCTGCGGACCCTGACGATTATCGACTGGGCGCTGAAAACGATTAACCGCGACCGCGCCAAGGTCAACGAGCCGCCGCTGGATATCGCGTTTATCCCGCTGGACGACAAACCGACTTACACGCTGTTGCAGAAAGCTGAAACCACTGCGGTGTTCCAGCTTGAATCCCGCGGCATGAAAGAGCTGATCAAAAAGCTCAAGCCCGACTGCCTGGAAGACTTGATCGCACTGGTGGCCCTGTTCCGTCCGGGCCCGCTGCAGTCCGGCATGGTGGACGACTTCATCAACCGTAAGCACGGCCGCGCCGAGCTGGCGTATCCGCACTCGGATTACCAGTACGAAGGCTTGAAGCCTGTTCTGGCACCGACTTACGGCATCATCCTGTATCAGGAACAGGTGATGCAGATTGCTCAGGTCATGGCCGGTTACACCCTCGGCGGTGCGGACATGCTCCGTCGCGCCATGGGTAAGAAAAAGCCCGAGGAAATGGCCAAGCAGCGCGGCGGTTTCATTGAAGGTTGCGCGACCAACAATATTGACGCCGACCTCGCCGGTAACATTTTCGACCTGGTGGAAAAATTCGCCGGTTACGGCTTCAACAAATCCCACTCTGCCGCCTACGGCCTGGTGTCGTACCAGACCGCCTGGCTGAAAGCTCACTACCCGGCGCCGTTCATGGCCGCGGTACTCTCGGCGGATATGCACAACACCGACAAGGTCGTGACCTTGATCGAAGAAGTGCGCACGATGAAGCTGCGCCTCGACGCGCCGGACGTGAACACGTCGGAGTTCAAGTTCACGGTGAACGACGACGGTCGCATCGTCTACGGTCTCGGCGCGATCAAAGGTGTTGGTGAAGGCCCTGTTGAGGCCATTACCGAAGCGCGTCAGGAAGGTCCGTTCAAGGATCTGTTCGACTTCTGCGCCCGTGTCGACCTCAAGCGCATCAACAAACGTACTCTCGACGGCTTGATCCGCAGCGGTGCGCTGGATCGTCTGGGGCCGTACTTCCACGACGAACAAAAGGCTTATCAGGCCAATATCGACCGTAACCGCGCCGTGCTGCTGGCGGCGATGGAAGAGGCGATCAAGGCGGCCGAACAGACCGCGCGTACTCACGATTCTGGTCACGCCGACCTGTTTGGCGGGCTGTTCGTCGAGGAAGACGCCGACGTTTATGCGTCGCATCGCAAGGCCAAGGAGCTGACCCTCAAGGAACGCCTGAAGGGTGAAAAAGACACTCTGGGCCTGTACCTGACCGGTCACCCGATCGACGAATACGAAGGCGAGATCCGCCGTTTTGCCCGTCAACGCATTATCGACCTGAAGCCGGCGCGCGATACGCAAACCGTGGCGGGGATGATCATTGCCCTGCGCGTGATGAAGAACAAAAAGGGCGACAAGATGGGCTTCATCACCCTCGACGACCGCTCGGGGCGGATCGAGGCGTCGCTGTTCGCCGATGCGTTCCATTCGGCACAATCGCTGTTGCAGACTGACGCGATGGTGGTGGTCGAAGGCGAAGTCAGCAACGACGACTTCTCCGGCGGCCTGCGCCTGCGGGTCAAGCGCGTGATGAGCATGGAAGATGCGCGTACCAACCTCGCCGAAAGCCTGCGCCTGAAGCTTCAAACCCAGGATCTGAAAGGCGATCAGCTACGCTGGTTGGGTGAATTGCTCAAACGTCATCGCGGCGCGTGCCCGATCACCATGGAGTACACCAGCCCGGATGCGAAGACCTTGCTGCAGTTCGGCGAGACGTGGCGAATTGATCCGGCGGATGCGTTGATTCAAGCCCTGCGTGACCAGTTCGGGCGAGACAACGTCTTCCTCCAATACCGTTGACCGGCAAGTGCCATTATTGCGCTTGCCCGCAACCTGAATTTTTAATCTCGACCTCAGCGCGCCTCTCCCTTAAGGTAGGGCGCGAATAGACAACCGGCCGGCCCAAGCTCATTTGGGACACGACCCAAGACGGACGCCTATGAACCCGAATTTTCTAGATTTCGAACAGCCGATCGCCGACCTGCAAGCCAAGATCGAAGAGTTGCGCTTGGTCGGTAATGACAATTCGCTGAATATCGGCGATGAGATCTCCCGCCTGCAGGACAAGAGCAAAACGCTGACCGAAGACATCTTCGGCAAGCTGACCAGCTGGCAGATCGCACGCCTGGCGCGTCACCCGAAACGCCCGTACACCCTCGACTACATCGAGCACATCTTCACCGAGTTCGACGAACTGCACGGCGACCGTCACTTCTCCGACGACGCGGCCATCGTTGGCGGTATCGCCCGTCTGGAAGACCAGCCGGTGATGATCATCGGCCACCAGAAGGGCCGTGAAGTGCGCGAGAAAGTGCGCCGCAATTTCGGCATGCCGCGTCCGGAAGGCTACCGCAAGGCTTGCCGCCTGATGGAAATGGCCGAGCGTTTCAAAATGCCGATCCTGACTTTCATCGACACCCCGGGCGCCTACCCGGGTATCGACGCTGAAGAGCGCAACCAGAGCGAAGCGATCGCCTGGAACCTGCGCGTGATGTCGCGTCTGAAGACCCCGATCATCGCCACCGTTATCGGTGAAGGTGGTTCCGGTGGTGCACTGGCCATTGGCGTCTGCGATCAGTTGAACATGCTGCAGTACTCGACCTACGCAGTGATTTCGCCGGAAGGTTGCGCTTCGATTCTGTGGAAAACCGCCGAAAAAGCGCCGGATGCTGCTGAGGCGATGGGCATCACCGCCGAGCGCCTGAAAGGCTTGGGCATCGTCGACAAAGTGATCAGCGAGCCTCTGGGCGGCGCCCACCGTGATCCGGCCGCTGCTGCTGCATCGATCCGTGCCGAGCTGAGCTCGCAACTGGCGATGCTGAAGAAGTTCGATAACGAAGCGTTGCTGAAGCGCCGTTATGATCGACTGATGAGCTACGGTCTCTAAGCCGAACGCAATACCCCTGTAGGAGCTGCCGAAGGCTGCGATCTTTTGACTTTGTTTTTCAAGATCAAAAGATCGCAGCCTTCGGCAGCTCCTACAGGGATCTTTGAGAAGCGGCCCTCTCCATGAATTCATCGAAGAGTGATTTGCCTTCACGGCTTCTGCCGCACCTTGAGCCTTGGCTCAACGCCGCTCATTGGCGCATCGCGTTTTCCGGTGGTCTCGATTCCACCGTCCTCCTGCACCTGCTTGCCGATCTGGCAAAAACCGAATCACTTCCTGCGCTGAGCGCCATCCATATCCATCACGGCCTCCAGGCTGCGGCTGATGCGTGGCCGCAACATTGTCAGTCCGTGTGTGATGCGCTGGGGGTGCCGTTGCTGATCAAGCGGGTGCAGGTGCAACCGGGTGCCAGTCTGGAGCGGGCGGCGCGGGATGCGCGTTACGCGGTATTTGGTACGCAGACACAAGCCAATGACGTATTGCTCACTGGTCAGCACCGTGATGATCAGGCGGAAACCCTGCTGTTCCGGCTGCTGCGTGGAGCGGGAGTGCGCGGATTGTCGGGAATGCCACAGCAAAGGCCCGTGGGGCAGGGCACGATGATTCGTCCGTTGCTGGATGTCAGTCGCGCCGAGCTGGAACGTTACGCCCAGGCTCATTCGTTAAGCTGGATCGAGGACCCATCGAATCAGGATCGGCAATTCTCGCGCAACTACCTGCGCCATCAGATCCTGCCCTTGCTGACCGGGCGCTGGCCGCAAGTGCAGGCGAGTATGGCGCGCAGCGCAGCGCATCTGCGTGAAGCGCAGGGGCTGCTCGATGAGTTGGCGCAGATCGATCTGGCAAACGCCGTCACCGCACATGATTTCGCATGGCTGGGGCTGCCATCGCTGGAATTGGCGCCAATGGCTGCGCTGTCTGCCGCCCGACAACGCAACGCCCTCAGTCACTGGCTGGAACCGCTGACCCGCTTGCCCGACACCGACCATTGGTCGGGTTGGGCAAATCTGTGTGATGCCGCTCCTGATGCGGCGCCAATCTGGCGTCTGGCCGATGGCGAGCTGCACCGCAGCGCCGGACGCCTCTGGTGGCTGAGTGGCGACTGGTTGCACACGCCGATGATCGGCGCCGAGTGGCAGAGCCCGGCGTCAGCGCTACGCTTGGCCGATAACGGACATGTCACGTTCAGCGGGCAGACTCCCGTCGGGCCTTTGCGCATTGGCTATCGTCAGGGCGGTGAAGTCATGCTGGTGGCGGATCGCGGTCGCCGTGACCTCAAGCGCCTGCTCAATGAGCGCGCGGTGCCGGGCTTCGTGCGTGGCAGATTGCCGCTGCTGTTTCGCGGCGATGAATTGCTCGCGGTGGCGAACCTGCCGGGACTTGATGGCCATGGGCAGGACGGCTGGAAATTACATTGGCAGCCAACAGACGAAGATCAAGGTTTGAGCTGAAAGGAGCATTCCGGTAGACTACGCTCCCTTCTTGATACAACTTCTGTGGATTCGCCTGAATTGCAGGAGTTGCCGATTACCAAGCAGTCTTTGCTGGGCGATTCCAAAAAATGTGTAGCGAGCAACGTACCGGTGTTTCACCTGCCGGTCTGTCCCAACGCGGCGGTTTTTTTGAAAGGTGCACTGTGATTAATGCAGGTGATCGGGGGCTTCGGCCTTCCTTCGCTTTCCCCGGCGGCTCGTACCGCTTTAACGCAGACTTCTAGGGTTTTTCATGACGCGCTACATATTCGTCACGGGCGGTGTTGTTTCTTCATTGGGGAAAGGCATTGCATCGGCTTCATTGGCAGCCATCCTGGAGGCGCGGGGACTTAAGGTCACCATGCTGAAGCTGGATCCGTACATCAACGTCGATCCGGGCACCATGAGCCCGTTCCAGCACGGTGAAGTGTTCGTCACCCACGACGGCGCCGAGACCGACCTGGACCTGGGTCACTACGAGCGGTTCATCCGCACGACCATGACCCAGAACAACAACTTCACCACCGGTCGTGTCTACGAGCACGTGCTGCGCAAAGAGCGCCGTGGTGACTACCTGGGTGCAACCATCCAGGTGATCCCGCACATCACCGACGAAATCAAGCGCCGCATCATCAAGGGTGCCGGTGACGCTGACGTGGCAATGGTTGAAATCGGTGGCACCGTCGGTGACATCGAGTCGCAACCGTTCCTCGAAGCCATCCGTCAACTGCGTTTCGAAGTCGGCGCCAAGCGCGCGATGCTGATGCACCTGACACTGGTGCCGTACATCGCCACTGCTGGCGAGACCAAAACCAAGCCAACCCAGCACTCGGTAAAAGAGCTGCGTTCGATCGGCCTGCAGCCAGACGTGCTGGTGTGCCGTTCCGATCACCCGATCGACATCTCGTCGCGTCGCAAGATCGCTCAGTTCACCAACGTTGAAGAGCGTGCGGTAATCGCGCTGGAAGACGCCGACACCATCTACAAGATCCCGGGCATCCTGCATTCGCAGGGTCTGGACGATTTCGTTGTCGAGCGTTTCGGCCTGCAATGCGGCAGCGCTGATCTGTCCGAGTGGGACGCAGTGGTTGACGCCAAGCTGAACCCGGAACACGAAGTGACCATCGCCATGGTCGGCAAGTACATGGAGTTGCTGGACGCCTACAAATCGCTGATCGAAGCGATGAGTCACGCCGGCATCAGCAACCGCACCAAGGTCAACCTGCGTTACATCGATTCCGAAGACATCGAAAACCAGGGCACTGCGCTGCTCGAAGGTGTCGACGCGATCCTCGTACCGGGCGGCTTCGGTCTGCGTGGCGTGGAAGGCAAGATCACTGCCGTTCAGTACGCTCGTGAAAACAAGGTTCCATACCTGGGTATCTGCCTCGGTATGCAGGTGGCGGTCATCGAGTTCGCCCGTAACGTGATGGGCTGGAAAGACGCCAACTCCACTGAGTTCGATCGCGCCAGCGGTCATCCTGTGGTCGGTCTGATCACCGAGTGGGAAGACGCCACTGGTGCCGTTGAAGTGCGTACCGAATCGTCCGACCTGGGCGGCACCATGCGTCTCGGCGCTCAGGATTGCCTGCTGGAAGCCGGTTCCAAGGTCCACGATTGCTACGGCAAGGACGTGATCGTCGAGCGTCACCGTCACCGTTACGAAGTGAACAATAACCTGCTGCCACAGCTGATCGAAGCCGGCCTGAAAATCTCCGGTCGCTCCGCTGATGCTGCGCTGGTTGAAGTGGTTGAAGCGGCCGATCACCCATGGTTCGTTGCTTGCCAGTTCCACCCTGAGTTCACCTCGACACCACGTGATGGCCATCCGCTGTTCAGCGGTTTTGTCAAAGCAGCGTTGGCTCAACACCAGAAGAAGGCGTAACCCCGATGGCACAGAAGATCATCCGCGTCGGCGACATCGAGATTGCCAACGACAAACCCATGGTGCTGTTCGGCGGCATGAACGTGCTGGAAAGCCGTGACATGGCCATGCAGGTTTGCGAAGAGTACGTAAAGGTCACCGAAAAACTCGGTATCCCTTACGTGTTCAAGGCCAGTTTCGACAAGGCCAACCGTTCTTCTGTGACCTCCTATCGTGGTCCTGGCCTGGAAGAGGGCATGCGCATCTTCCAGGACATCAAACAAGCCTTCGGCGTGCCGATCATCACCGACGTCCACGAGCCTGCGCAGGCCGCGGTCGTCGCTGAGGTCTGCGACATCATTCAACTGCCGGCCTTCCTGTCGCGCCAGACCGATCTGGTCGTCGCGATGGCCAAGACCAATGCAGTCATCAACATCAAGAAAGCCCAGTTCCTCGCGCCTCAGGAAATGAAACACATCCTGAACAAGTGCGTCGAAGCGGGTAACGATCAATTGATCCTCTGCGAGCGTGGTTCGAGCTTCGGCTACAACAACCTCGTGGTCGACATGCTCGGCTTCGGCATCATGAAGCAGTTCGAGTATCCGGTATTCTTCGACGTGACCCACGCGCTGCAAATGCCTGGCGGTCGTGCCGACTCCGCCGGCGGTCGCCGTGCCCAGGTTCTGGATCTGGCCAAGGCCGGCATGAGCCAGTCGCTGGCGGGTCTGTTCCTCGAAGCGCATCCGGACCCGGACAACGCCAAATGCGACGGCCCTTGCGCCTTGCGTCTGGACAAACTGGAGCCATTCCTGGCCCAGCTCAAAGCTCTGGACGAACTGGTGAAGAGTTTTCCGACGGTAGAAACCGCGTAACACTCAATTCTCCGGTAAAGTACCGCACGATTTGTCGCTCATGCCCTCGGGCATGAGCGTTATCGTCTGCAAGCCTGCCCGCTGCACACCCCTTGCCGACGGTAAAAAGATTTCCTCTAGCTGCGTCGTTTTCGTCAACTTTGGAGTGTTTACAACAATGGCAAAAATCGTCGACATCAAAGGTCGTGAAGTTCTCGACTCCCGTGGCAATCCCACCGTGGAAGCGGACGTGCTTCTCGACAACGGCATCATCGGCAGCGCTTGCGCGCCGTCCGGTGCATCCACTGGCTCGCGTGAAGCGCTCGAGCTGCGTGATGGCGACAAGAGCCGTTACCTGGGCAAGGGCGTGCTCAAAGCGGTAGCCAACATCAACGGTCCGATCCGCGATCTGCTGCTGGGCACTGACCCAAGCGACCAGAAAGCCCTGGATCACGCGATGATCAAGCTCGACGGTACCGAAAACAAAGCGACCCTGGGCGCCAACGCCATCCTCGCCGTGTCCCTGGCTGCGGCCAAGGCGGCTGCCCAGGATCAGGATCTGCCGCTGTACGCACACATCGCCAACCTAAACGGCACCCCAGGTGTTTACTCGATGCCGGTACCGATGATGAACATCATCAACGGTGGCGAGCACGCCGATAACAACGTCGACATCCAGGAATTCATGGTGCAGCCGGTTGGTGCCAAGACCTTCTCGGAAGGTCTGCGCATGGGCACCGAGATTTTCCATCACCTCAAAGCTGTGCTGAAGGCCCGTGGCCTGAGCACTGCCGTTGGCGACGAAGGCGGTTTCGCACCGAACCTGGCCTCCAACGAAGACGCGCTGAAAGTGATCTCCGAAGCAGTGGCCAACGCCGGTTACAAGCTGGGCACCGACGTGACCCTGGCCTTGGACTGCGCGGCCAGCGAATTCTACGAAGACGGCAAGTACAACCTGTCCGGCGAAGGCCAGGTGTTCACCGCTGAAGGTTTCGCCGATTACCTCAAAGGCCTGACCGAACGTTATCCGATCATCTCGATCGAAGACGGTCTGGACGAGTCCGACTGGGCTGGCTGGAAGATCCTCACCGACAAGATTGGCGAGAAGACCCAACTGGTTGGCGACGACTTGTTCGTGACCAACACCAAGATCCTGAAAGAAGGCATCGATAAAAAGATCGCTAACTCGATCCTGATCAAGTTCAACCAGATCGGCACCCTGACCGAAACCCTGGAAGCCATCCAGATGGCCAAGGCTGCCGGTTACACCGCAGTGATCTCGCACCGTTCGGGCGAAACCGAAGATTCGACCATTGCCGACCTGGCCGTGGGCACCTCGGCTGGCCAGATCAAGACCGGTTCGCTGTGCCGTTCCGACCGCGTTTCCAAGTACAACCAACTGCTGCGTATCGAAGAGCAGTTGAATGGCAAGGCCAAGTACAACGGTCGCAGCGAGTTCCGCGGCTAAGTACAAATCGATGGAAGGACACCGGATTGTGTCGAAAAAGTCGTGACAGCGATGGATTTGCCACTAATCTGATGCCTTAACAGCACAAGCCTGGGTCTTCCAGGCTTCGTGCTATCAGATGCTTCAAAGTTTTGGCGTGGCTGTCTTTTTTCACTGGATACCTGATATTCGATGCGCAGTCCTTACTGGTTGTTTCTCGTTTTGCTCTTGCTACTGGCCGGTCTGCAGTACCGCCTGTGGGTGGGCAATGGCAGTCTGGCGCAAGTCGCCGAGCTGAATCAGCAGATAGCTGATCAACACGCCGAGAACGAAGGTTTGCTGGAGCGTAATCGCGTGATGGACGCTGAAGTCAGTGAGTTGAAAAAGGGCATGGAGACCGTTGAAGAGCGGGCTCGTCACGAACTGGGCATGGTCAAGGACGGCGAAACCCTTTACCAGTTGGCCCAATGATCAATTCCCTGCCGGCCTTCTGGGCCGTGATTCCTGCCGCGGGCGTCGGTGCCCGAATGGCCGCGGACCGTCCCAAGCAATATCTGCAATTGGGCGGGCGCACAATTCTTGAACACAGCCTCGGCTGTTTCCTCGATCACCCAAGCCTCAAGGGCCTGGTGGTCAGTCTTGCTGTTGATGATCCTTATTGGCCGAACCTGGCCTGCGTCAACGATTCGCGTATTCAGCGGGTTGAAGGCGGGGCCGAGCGTTCCGGTTCGGTGCTCAATGCCTTGCTGCACCTCCATGCGCAGGGTGCCGATGATGAAGATTGGGTGCTGGTACACGATGCGGCACGGCCGAATCTGAGTCGCGATGATCTTGATAAGTTGCTTGCTGAACTGGCAGATGATCCGGTCGGCGGCCTGCTCGCCGTCCCTGCACGCGACACCTTGAAGCGAGTCGACAAGCACGGTCGTGTGCTGGAAACCGTCGATCGCAGCGTGATCTGGCAGGCTTACACGCCGCAGATGTTCCGCCTCGGTGCGCTGCATCAGGCGTTGGCGGACAGTCTTGTGGCGGATGCTGTGATTACCGATGAAGCATCTGCGATGGAGTGGGCCGGTCTCAAGCCGCGTTTGATTGAAGGGCGGGCGGATAACCTCAAGGTGACCCGGCCTGAGGATCTGGAATGGTTACGCCAGCGTTGGGCGAATCGCCGCTGAGTGCTGTGGTGCTGGTCAGATTGCCTTCGCGAGCAGGCTCGCTCCCACCTTTGAATTACGCCGAACACGAATTTTGTATCCACTGAAGATCCCCTGTGGGAGCGAGCCTGCTCGCGAAGGCGGCCGCACAGACAACACACTCAGCGCCGATATTCGGGCCGTTCGGCCAACCCCTCCTTCAAAAAATCCACCAACTTGCGCACTTTCGGCGACAGGTGCCGCTGCTGCGGATACAGCGCCCACACCGCAGTATTCGGCGGCTGATGCGCCTCCAGCAACGAAATCAACGCGCCACTGTGCAAGTGCTCCAGCACGTAATAATCCGGCAACTGACACAACCCCACCCCTTGAAGCGCCGCATCCAGCACCGCTTGCCCACTGTTGCAGCGCCAGTTGCCCTGCACGCGCTGGGAAAATTCCCGCCCGTTCTGTTCCAGTTGCCACAGGTCCGAGCTGCCGATCAGGCAATTGTGCCGACTCAATTCCGACAAGCTATGTGGGCGACCATACCGTTCCAGGTAGGACGGAGACGCGCACAGGTACATACGCCGTGGCGCCAGCCGCGTAGCGACCAGTCGCGAATCCTGCAGCCGACCCAAGCGGATTGCCAGATCAAGCCCCTCATGCACCAGGTCCAGTTGGCGATTGCTCAGTTCGATGTCGACGCGCAATTGCGGGTATTGCCCCATAAACCGCGTCACTAACGGCACGATGAACCGCTCGCCGTAGGCGACCGCGCAGGTCATGCGCAGCATGCCTTTCGGTTCGCTGGTCAGGTCACCGACCGCACGTAAAGCCTCTTCGCGACCGTCCTGTAAGCGTTGGCAATGTTGCAAAAACGTTTGCCCCGCCTCGGTCAGCGTCACTCGACGGGTACTGCGATAGAGCAGACGCGTCTGAAGTCTTTCTTCCAGTCGTACGATTTGTCGACTGATGTGCGAGGACGAAACCCCAAGGCGTTCGGCAGCAGCGGTGAACTGGCTGCATTCGGCAACGGCAACAAACTCGTCAATGCCTTCCCAGCGGTTTTCAGACATCGGGATTATCCCTGTATGGCAATAATGTTTTGCTTTTGTCCGGATTATTCATCGTTAGGCCGTGTATTACACTCCTTGTCTGCTTTTTTATTCAATGGATTCACTGGAGAGTCAGCATGATCAAGTCGCGCGCCGCCGTAGCTTTCGAGGCCAAGAAGCCGCTGGAAATCGTAGAAGTCGATGTCGCCATGCCCAAGGCCGGTGAGGTTTTGCTGCGCGTGGTGGCTTCCGGTGTTTGCCACACGGATGCCTACACCCTCTCCGGTGCTGACCCGGAAGGTATTTTTCCGTCGATCCTTGGCCACGAAGGTGGCGCCATCGTTGAAGCCATCGGCGAGGGCGTGACCTCGGTTGCGGTGGGCGATCACGTCATTCCGCTGTACACCCCGGAATGCGGTCAGTGCAAATTCTGCAAGTCGGGCAAGACCAACCTGTGTCAGGCGATTCGCGCGACCCAGGGCAAGGGTTTGATGCCGGACGGCACTTCGCGTTTCTCCTACAAGGGTGAAACCATTTTCCACTACATGGGCACTTCGACGTTCTCGGAATACACCGTGTTGCCGGAAATCTCCGTGGCCAAGATCTCCAAGGATGCGCCACTGGAAAAGGTCTGCCTGCTGGGCTGCGGCGTCACCACCGGTATCGGTGCGGTGCTCAATACCGCCAAGGTCAAACCGGGTGACACCGTGGCCATCTTCGGTCTGGGCGGTATCGGTCTGTCGGCGGTGATCGGTGCGGTGAAAGCCAAGGCTGCGCGCATCATCGCCATCGACATCAACCCGGCCAAGTTCGAAATCGCCAAACAACTGGGGGCCACCGACTGCGTAAACCCGAAAGACTTCGATCGTCCGATCCAGGAAGTGATCGTCGACATGACCGATGGCGGCGTCGACTTCTCCTTCGAGTGCATCGGCAACGTGCAATTGATGCGTGCCGCGCTTGAGTGCTGCCACAAGGGGTGGGGCGAGTCGGTGATCATCGGCGTCGCGGGTGCCGGTCAGGAAATCGCTACCCGTCCGTTCCAACTGGTGACCGGTCGCGTCTGGCGCGGTTCGGCGTTCGGCGGCGTGCGCGGTCGTACCGAGTTGCCAAGCTACGTCGACATGGCCCAGAGCGGCGAGATCCCGCTGGATACGTTCATCACCCACACCATGGGCCTGGAAGACATCAACAAGGCGTTCGACCTGATGCACGAAGGCAAGAGCATCCGTACCGTCATTCATTTCTAAAAGCAGCGCCAAGCTAAAAGCTTCAAGCTGCAAGTAAGGGAGTCTCTGCCTTGTCTTGAAGCTCGAAGCTTGCCGCTTGTAGCTGGGAGAATCCCATGAGTCTGGAAAACATCTCCTGTCAGAAGAGTTTCGGCGGTTGGCACAAGCGCTATCGCCATCGCTCCGATGTGCTCGGTTGCGACATGGTGTTTGCCGTGTACCTGCCGCCGCAGGCGGAGCAGGGCGGCAAGCTGCCGGTGCTGTACTGGTTGTCCGGCCTGACCTGCACCGATGAGAACTTCATGCAAAAGGCTGGCGCGATGCGCATGGCCGCCGAACTGGGTTTGATCATCGTTGCGCCGGACACCAGCCCGCGTGGGCCGGATGTGCCGGATGATCCGGATGGCACGTGGGATTTCGGCCTCGGTGCCGGGTTTTATCTGAACGCCACTCAGGAGCCTTGGTCGCGGCACTATCGGATGCATGACTATGTCGTGCAGGAATTGCCTGCACTGGTTGAAGCGCATTTCCCGGCATCGGACAAACGCAGCATCAGCGGTCACTCCATGGGCGGTCACGGTGCGTTGGTCTGTGCGTTGCGCAATCCTGGGCGTTATCAATCGGTGTCGGCCTTTTCGCCGATCAACAATCCGATCGATTGCCCGTGGGGGCAGAAAGCATTTTCGCGTTATCTGGGCGAAGACCGTTCGAAGTGGAAGGAGTGGGATGCCTGCGCACTGATTGCCGAGGCGGACGAAAAACTGCCGCTGCTGGTCGATCAAGGGGATCGCGATGATTTTCTCGCCACCCAGCTCAAACCTGAAGCCCTGCAACAAGCGGCAAAACAAGCGGGCCATCCGCTGACGTTGCGCCTGCAACCGGGCTACGACCACAGCTATTTCTTCATCTCAAGCTTTATAGACGACCACTTGCAGCATCACGCACGCGCTCTGCGCGGTTAATGCAGGTAGAATCACGCCCTGACAAAAATCGGGGCGTTTTTTTATGCGTATTGGCCACGGCTATGATGTGCACCGTTTCGCTGAAGGCGATTTCATTACTCTGGGCGGCGTGCGCATCGCACACAGCTTCGGGCTGCTCGCTCATTCCGACGGTGACGTCCTGCTGCACGCCTTGAGCGATGCCTTGCTCGGCGCCGCTGCGCTGGGTGATATCGGCAAACATTTCCCGGACACCGACCCGCAATTCAAGGGCGCCGACAGCCGTGTGCTGCTGCGTCATGTGGTCGCGCTGATCCACGCCAAAGGCTGGAAAGTCGGCAACGTCGATAACACCATCGTCGCCCAGGCGCCAAAAATGGCCCCGCATATCGAATCGATGCGCGCGCTGATCGCGGCGGATCTCCAAGTTGAGTTGGATCAAGTGAACGTGAAAGCTACCACCACCGAAAAGCTTGGCTTTGTCGGTCGCGAAGAAGGCATCGCCGTGCACTCCGTTGCCTTGTTGCTGCGCGCATGAATGAACTGCAATTGCTCGGCCCGCGGGCCTATGGCGAACCCCTCGGCACCGCAGTACTGAAAGCTATCGCTGAAGACTTTCAGGTCGATGAAGTCCTCGATATCCCGTTCAGCGGCGATGGCGAACATCTGTGGATCTGGGTGGAAAAACGCGGCCTGAACACTGAAGAAGCCGCGCGGCGTATCGCCAAGGCTGCCGGCGTGCCGTTGCGCACCGTCAGCTATGCCGGCCTCAAGGATCGCCAGGCGCTGACCCGCCAGTGGTTCAGTGTGCAATTGCCGGGCAAGGCCGATCCGGATCTGTCGGCGGCGGAAAACGACACGCTGAAGATCCTCAAGACCACTCGCCACAAACGCAAACTGCAACGCGGTGCGCATTCGGCCAACGGTTTCACGCTGCGCCTGACTCAGTTCGATGGCGATAAGGCGGCGATTGAACAACGTCTGCAGTTGATCGCCAAACAAGGTACCCCCAACTATTTCGGCGCCCAGCGATTCGGCCACGACGGCGGCAACGTTGTCGATGCCCGTTCGTGGGCGGCGCGCAAGGCTTTGCCGGAGCAGCGCAACGTGCGTTCGCGTCTGCTCTCGACCGCGCGCAGTTTCCTCTTCAACAAGGTGCTGGCGGCACGGGTTGCCGATGGCACCTGGAACACCGCGCTGGTTGGTGATCTGCTGGCGTTCACCGACAGCCGCAGTTTTTTCCCGGCAGGTGAAGCTGAGTGCAGTGACCCGCGTCTGGCGATTCTCGATCTGCATCCGACCGGCCCGCAGTGGGGTGAAGGTGACTCGCCCACCACTGGTGCAGTCCATGAGCTGGAGCAGGAGATCGCCGCCCGCGAAGCGGATCTGCGCGACTGGTTGATCCACGCCGGCATGAGCCACGAACGTCGCATCCTGCGGCTGCCCATTGGCGGGTTGACGTGGCATTATCCCCAACCTGACATTCTGCAACTGGAATTCGTCCTCCCGGCCGGATGCTTCGCCACCGTATTGGTGCGCGAACTCGTTGATCTGGTGCCGGTGGGGCAGACGGACAGCCCATGCGTATTCTGATTTCTAACGACGATGGGGTAACCGCACCCGGTCTCGCCGCGCTTTATGCTGCGCTGGCGGATTACACCGAGTGCGTGGTTATCGCCCCGGAGCAGGACAAAAGCGGCGCCAGCAGTTCGCTGACGCTCGACCGTCCGTTGCATCCGCAATACCTGGCCAACGGCTTTATCAGCCTCAACGGTACACCGACCGACTGCGTGCATCTGGGCCTCAATGGCTTGCTGGAGCGCGAGGCGGACATGGTGGTTTCCGGGATCAACCTCGGCGCCAACCTTGGCGATGACGTGCTGTATTCCGGGACCGTGGCGGCCGCCCTTGAAGGGCGTTTTCTCGAACGTCCGTCATTCGCTTTTTCGCTGGTCTCGCGGCAGGTGGATAATCTGCCGACAGCGGCGTACTTTGCGCGCAAACTGGTTGAGGCCCATGCCGGGCTCGACCTGCCGCCACGCACGGTGCTCAACGTGAACATTCCCAATCTGCCGATCGACCACATTCGCGGTATTCAACTGACTCGCCTGGGCCACCGCGCCCGGGCGGCGGCGCCGATGAAAGTGGTCGATCCGCGTGGCAAGGCCGGGTACTGGATTGCCGCTGCCGGCGATGCTGAAGATGGCGGCCCGGGCACTGACTTTCATGCGGTGATGCAGGGATTTGTGTCCATCACGCCGTTGCAGCTTGATCGCACCTTCAACGATGCGTTCAGAAGCCTTGATGGCTGGCTGGAGGGACTGCGCTGATGGCACGTGAACACGAAGACAGGCTGCGCAGCGGGATCGGCATGACCTCTCAGCGTACCCGCGAGCGGCTGATCCAGCGCCTCTACGAAGAGGGCGTGTCCAACGCCAAGGTGCTGGAAGTGATCCGGCGCACACCTCGTCACCTGTTCGTCGACGAAGCGCTGGCACACCGCGCCTATGAAGACACGGCGTTGCCGATCGGCAACAACCAGACCATTTCCCAGCCTTATATGGTGGCGCGCATGAGCGAGTTGCTGCTGGAGGCGGGGCCGCTGGATAAGGTGCTGGAGATCGGCACCGGGTCCGGTTACCAGACAGCGGTGTTGTCGCAACTGGTCGAGCGAGTGTTCTCGGTTGAGCGCATCAAAGTGCTGCAGGATCGCGCCAAGGAACGTTTGGTTGAACTGAATCTGCGCAACGTGGTGTTCCGCTGGGGCGATGGCTGGGAGGGCTGGCCGGCTTTGGCCCCGTATAACGGCATTATCGTCACCGCCGTAGCCACGGATGTTCCGCAAGCCTTGCTCGATCAACTGGCTCCGGGAGGACGCATGGTGATCCCGGTGGGTTCCGGAGAAGTGCAGCAATTGATGCTGATCGTGCGTGAGGAAAACGGCTTTTCCCGGCATGTGCTGGGGGCGGTCCGTTTCGTGCCGTTGCTCAATGGGCCACTGGCCTGAGCATTTGTTTGCGTGCGCTGAATTCCTTTCGTTCGCCTGTGTCTTACCTCGGCAGCGATGGTTTAAACGCAGCAGATTGCCAACTTGCAAACGTGTGCGCGAAGCGATTTCGCTTCATTGAAGGTAAAGCCGATTCGGCCCGTTATACTGGCGACACCTTATGCCGAAATCCGGCATTCCACATTTTTCAGCCACCACAAAGGGAGCGGCGGGTGAGTCTCACAGTCATTGCGCAGCGTATGGGTAACACGAGCTTTCAGCGCCTGGTGACTGGCCTTGTCTTGAGCACCTTGCTGGTCGGTTGCTCCAGCACCAAATCGAGCAATGTGCGGGTGGTCGACCGCAACAACGCGGTGGCCCAGCGTCCTACGGTGACGACCGGGCAGTATGTAGTCCGTCCGGGCGATACGATGTTTTCGATCGCGTTTCGCTACGGCTGGGACTACAAAGCCCTCGCGGCCCGGAACAATATTCCTACGCCGTATACGATCCATCCGGGTCAGACAATTCGCTTTGATGGTCGTACCGGTTCAACGCCGACAGCGGTTGTGAGCAACAGCAGTTCTGCACCTTCCTCGTCGAGCAAAACCACGGTAATCCGGCGCCAGGCAAATGGCACGACAACCACTACAACCACCGGTTCTACGGGGGCTGTACCGTCCGTCGCCAACAAGCAAGCACCCGCGCCGCTGCCTCCGGCGGGCCCGGCCCCGACCGGCTGGGGATGGCCATCTAATGGCATTCTGATTGGAAAATTCTCTTCAAACGGTAGTTTGAATAAAGGAATTGATATCGCCGGAGATTTGGGACAGCCTGTTTTAGCTGCGTCTGATGGGACGGTGGTATACGCCGGGAGTGGCTTAAGGGGCTACGGCGAATTAGTCATCATCAAACACAGCGAAACCTACGTCAGTGCCTACGGACATAACCGCAGGCTGTTGGTTCGGGAGGGGCAGCAGGTCAAGGTCGGACAGACAATTGCCGAAATGGGGTCAACGGGTACAGACCGGGTGAAACTGCATTTTGAGATTCGCCGCCAAGGTAAACCTGTAGATCCGCTGCAGTTCCTGCCAAGACGTTGATTTGTAGGCCAGCCTGTTCCGTCGCGTAGAGGGGACAGGCTCCAGCGCTGCCAAGGATAAAGGCGTCGCTTGAGCTTGGGGTCGAACTCACCAAAGGACTATAACAATGGCTCTCAGTAAAGAAGTGCCGGAGTTTGACATCGACGATGAGGTTCTCCTTATGGAGGCCGGCATCGAGTCGGATTCGATGTCGAATGATGAAGGGGCTGCTCCACCTTCCGTTCGTTCCAAATCCAAACACTCCGCTTCACTTAAACAACATAAGTACATCGACTACACGCGTGCACTTGATGCCACGCAGTTGTATCTCAACGAAATCGGCTTTTCCCCATTGCTCTCCCCGGAGGAAGAAGTTCATTTTGCGCGCTTGTCGCAAAGTGGCGATCCGGCCGGGCGCAAGCGCATGATTGAAAGTAACCTGCGGCTGGTGGTCAAAATCGCCCGACGTTACGTCAATCGGGGGCTGTCGCTGCTGGATCTGATCGAAGAGGGCAACCTCGGGCTGATCCGGGCGGTGGAAAAGTTTGATCCCGAGCGCGGCTTCCGCTTCTCGACCTACGCGACCTGGTGGATTCGTCAGACCATCGAGCGCGCGATCATGAACCAGACCCGGACCATCCGGTTGCCGATTCATGTGGTCAAGGAGCTCAACGTGTACCTGCGGGCTGCAAGGGAGCTGACGCAAAAGCTCGACCACGAACCTTCACCCGAAGAAATCGCCAATCTGCTGGAAAAACCGGTGGGCGAGGTCAAGCGCATGCTCGGCCTGAACGAGCGGGTTTCTTCGGTCGACGTCTCGCTGGGTCCGGATTCGGATAAAACCCTGCTGGACACTCTTACCGATGATCGTCCGACCGATCCTTGTGAACTGCTACAGGACGACGACCTGTCGCAGAGCATTGATCAATGGCTGTCGGAGCTGACTGACAAGCAACGCGAAGTGGTCGTACGCCGCTTCGGCCTGCGCGGTCACGAGAGCAGCACGCTGGAAGATGTAGGCCTGGAGATCGGCCTGACCCGTGAACGGGTCCGACAAATCCAGGTAGAAGGCCTCAAGCGCCTGCGTGAAATCCTTGAAAAGAATGGCCTGTCGAGCGAGTCGCTGTTCCAATAAGCGTCCCATACGCCTGCCCGCAAAAAGCCCCGACTGGTTCGGGGCTTTTTGTTGCCTGCTCAAGTAGCGAATGTGATTTCCTGTGGCGAGGGGCTTGCTCCCGCTGGGGCACGAAGTGGCCCCACTTTATCTGGAACGAGGCCTGCTGCGCAGTCCAGTGGGGCACGCTGCCTCGCCGTGCTGCTCATCACCAGACATACGGTCGACATTTCCATCGTTTGTAGTCTTGCGGTGTAAGCCTTGTCTTACTCTGTCGTAAGTCTTCCCTATTTTTACAGGCCGGCAGACGTCGATTCCTTCTTGGGGCTATGGCTAACCATATGATTTATAAGTTTATTTTTTTATATGAAGTGCTTATTACAGGGTTTTCAGTCCGCCATGGTCGATTGCTCTTGTCAGGGAACTCTCTAGTATCTGGGTTGTGTCGACGGACAGACACGCCCTTCAAGGAAGAGGGGAACGGACATCGCAGGACGCGATTCATCAGGACGATGAAAAGGAATACAGGGAATAGGGAAAAAATGTGGGCGGGTCATACCGCCCCTTTTTTTTGCCCGCAGAAAAGCAATACATGGAAAAGCAAAAAGGCCCACAAGGGGCCTTTTGTTTCGAGCGCGCGACAGATCAGCGTTCGAGGTCTTTGATCTTGCCTTTGACGCCATCCCACTCTTCGGCGTCCGGCAGCGATTCTTTCTTCTCGGTGATGTTCGGCCAGATTTCAGCCAGCTCAACATTGAGTTGAATGAACTCCTGCATCTCTTCCGGAACTTCGTCCTCGGAGAAGATGGCTACAGCCGGGCATTCCGGTTCGCACAGGGCGCAGTCGATGCACTCGTCCGGGTGAATCACCAGGAAATTCGGGCCTTCGTAAAAGCAGTCCACCGGACAGACTTCTACGCAGTCGGTGTACTTGCACTTGATGCAGTTGTCGGTGACGACGAAGGTCATTTCTAATTTTCTCCTCAGGCGGCGGCAGCGTAGCCCCTTCACGGTTGGGGTCGCCAGGTTCGGGAGCGATGCCTGCTGGCCAGGCTATTAGCCAGCAGCATCCCAAACCGCGCGAGATTCTAACAGCTTGAAGCCGTTTGCGTTATATCCGCTTCTTCAGTGCTTATATCCGGTTCTTCAGTGCATAGAGCATTTCGAGAGCACGACGCGGCGTCAGATCATCAAGATCCAGTTTTGCCAGCTCATCGAGCACCGGGTGCGGCAGGCTGGCGAACATGTCGCTTTGCTGCGGCGCGGCCGGTTTGCCTTTGGCGGCAGGCTTGGGTGCTTCATGCGGCAATGCAGTGTCTTCCAGTCGGCTCAGGTGCTCGCGGGCACGCAGGATCACTTCGCTTGGCACTCCGGCCAGTTGCGCCACTGCCAAGCCATAACTCTGGCTGGCCGGTCCCGGCAGCACGTGGTGCAGGAACACGATGCGTTCGTTGTGCTCGGTGGCGTTGAGGTGGACGTTGGCCACCAATGGCTCGGCTTCCGGCAACACGGTCAGTTCGAAGTAGTGCGTCGCGAACAAAGTATAGGCGCGTAAATGAGCCAGGCGCTCGGCGGCTGCCCACGCCAGCGACAGACCATCGAAGGTGCTGGTGCCGCGACCGACTTCGTCCATCAACACCAGGCTGCGCTCGGTAGCGTTATGGAGGATGTTGGCTGTTTCGCTCATCTCGACCATGAAGGTCGAACGGCCACCGGCCAAGTCATCGCTGGAGCCGATCCGCGTGAAGATGCGGTCGACCAGCGACAGTTCGCAACTGGCCGCCGGCACGAAGCTGCCGATGTGCGCGAGCAGCACGATCAATGCGGTTTGGCGCATGTAGGTGGATTTACCGCCCATGTTCGGGCCAGTGATCACCAGCATGCGCGTGTTGTCGTCCAGGCTCAGGTCGTTGGCCACGAACGGTGTGGTGAGTACTTGCTCGACCACCGGGTGACGACCCTGGGTGATGCGCATGCACGGTTCGCTGACGAAACGCGGGCAGTTCAGGTCGAGGTTCAATGCACGCTCGGCGAGGTTGCTCAATACGTCCAGTTCGGCCAGCGCGCCGGCAGTGTCCTGCAACGGTGGCAACTGGCTGATCAGGTCTTCCAGCAGTGCCTCGTACAGCATCTTCTCGCGAGCCAGAGCGCGGCTCTTGGCCGACAGAGCCTTGTCTTCGAACTCTTTCAGTTCCGGCGTGATGAATCGCTCGGCGCCTTTCAGCGTCTGACGCCGGATGTAATCCGCCGGCGCCGATTCGGCCTGCTTGCTCGGCAACTCGATAAAGTAGCCGTGGATGCGGTTGTAACCGACTTTCAGGTTGGCCAGGCCGGTACGCGCTTTCTCGCGCGCTTCGAGATCGATCAGGAATTGACCGGCGTTTTCGCTCAGCGATTGCAGCTCGTCGAGTTCGCTGTCGTAACCGGTTTTCAACACGCCGCCGTCACGGATCACTGCGGGCGGGTTGTCGATGATGGCTTTTTCCAGCAGTGCTGCCAGTTCGGGGTAGGTGCTGGTGGTCGTCGCCAGACTCTGCAGGTGCGGCGCTTCGAGATCGGTCATCGCCACTTGCAATTGCGGCAGAGCGCCAAGGGCATCGCGCAGGCGGGCGAGGTCACGGGGCCGCGCATTGCGCAGGCCGATCCGCGCGAGAATCCGCTCGATGTCGCCGATTTCCTTGAGCTGCGGTTGCAGTTTTTCGAAACGGTAGCCGTCGAGCAGGCACGTGATCGAGGTCTGACGCGCCAGCAGTACGGTCAGATCGCGCAGCGGGCGATTCAGCCACCGGGTCAGCAGGCGACTGCCCATCGCGGTCTGGCAGCGATCGACGACGGATTGCAGGGTGTTGTCGCGACCACCGGCAAGGTTGGTGTCGAGTTCGAGGTTGCGACGGCTCGCACCGTCCAGCACCACCGTGTCATCCAGGCGTTCGTGACGCAGGCTGCGCAAGTGGGGCAGGGCAGTGCGCTGGGTTTCCTTGGCGTAGGCCAGCAGGCAGCCTGCGGCGCCGATGGCCAGGGTCAGGGTTTCGCACCCGAAGCCTTTCAGGTCCTGGGTCGAGAATTGCTGGCAGAGGCTTTTCAGCGCCGAGTCGCGCTCGAAATCCCATGGCGCACGACGGCGCACGCCACGGCGTTTTTCCGCCGGCAGGTCTTTCGGCCAGTCATCCGGGATCAACAGCTCAACCGGGTTGACCCGCTCCAGTTCCGCCAGCAGGTTTTCCCAGCCCTTGATCTCCAGCACGGTGAAATTGCCGCTGGTGATGTCGAGCACCGCCAGACCGAACAGACGTTCGTCACCCAACACCGCCGCGATCAGGTTGTCGCGACGTTCATCCAGCAACGCCTCGTCACTGACCGTGCCCGGGGTGATGATGCGCACCACCTGACGTTCCACCGGGCCCTTGCTGGTGGCCGGATCGCCGACCTGCTCGCAGATCACCACCGACTCGCCAAGCTTGACCAGTTTCGCCAGATAGCCTTCCGCCGCGTGATACGGAATCCCGCACATCGGAATCGCCTGCCCAGCCGACTGCCCGCGCGCGGTCAGGGTGATGTCGAGCAACTTGGCCGCCTTCTTCGCGTCTTCGTAGAAGATCTCGTAGAAGTCGCCCATGCGGTAGAACATCAGCTGATCCGGGTGCTGATTCTTCAAGCGCCAGTATTGCTGCATCATCGGGGTGTGGGAGGACAGGTCGGAGACGGCTTTATTCATCGGATTGTCAGGCAACTCGTTAAAAGATGTAGGGCAAAAGCAGGGGCATCAGCCGGGCTTTTCCGCGATGGGCGCAAGGTTACCATGGGCAGTCTGTCGGACGCAGGCATCGCGGCCGGGTGACGGGTTTGTTCATCGAAAAGTGTGTTTATGCATGATTTATGCAAATCAGCATTTGTCTTCGCGAATAACTTCAAGCACTATGCGCGTTATGCAAAAACGCAACGTAGCCTCCGTCTTAAGAGCACTGCTCGACCAGCACGGGATCTCCCCCACGGAGCTCCACCGTCGCACCGGCGTGCCTCAATCCACTCTCTCGCGGATTCTCAGCGGGAAGATCGTCGATCCCTCGGATAAACATATCTCGAAGATCGCCGAGTACTTCGCCGTGAGCACCGATCAGTTGCGCGGGCGCGCGGATGTCGCGCCGTCGGCCGGTGCCGTGCGTGATGACGTACATGCGGAACTCAAGGACATAATGCTGTGGGACGACGATACGCCGGTCGATGATGACGAAGTATCGGTGCCGTTCCTTCGCGAGGTTGAATTGGCTGCTGGATCAGGAAGATTCGTCATCGAAGAGAGCGAACGCTCTAGCCTGCGCTTCGGCAAGCGCAGCCTGCGCCATAACGGTGTGCAGTTCGACCAGGCAAAATGCGTGACAGTGCGCGGCAACAGCATGTTGCCGGTGTTGCGTGATGGTGCCACCGTCGGCGTCAATGCGGGCAAGTGCGGCATCGGCGACATCATCGATGGCGACCTGTACGCGATCAATCACAACGGCCAGTTACGCGTAAAGCAGCTTTACCGCTTGCCGACCGGCATTCGTCTGCGCAGCTTCAATCGCGATGAACATCCGGACGAGGACTATAGCTTCCAGGAGATTCAGGAAGAGCAGATCGTCATCCTCGGTCATGTTTTCTGGTGGGGCATGTACGCCCGCTAACCCGAACCTCTTCAGATAAACCCGCCCATCGGCGGGTTTTTTTTCGCCTTGAGGAAACCGCCAACCCCTTGAGTTGCGGGGATTTCATGCGCCCGTGCATTTCTCATGCATAAATAAATGCATTTGCGCATTGACTGTATATGCATAAATGCATATTCTTGCCACCAAGCCGCTCGACAAAGCGGCTGGCAACAAGCTCTTTAGTTCCACAAGAACAGGCAGCGATGAACCGGCCTCAACGGTTCAGAGGGTTGGCAACTGACCCGGGTGTGCAGCGTAAAGCACCAGAAGCAGTTATCCGGCGGGCAGGGACCGCGGTCGGAAAAACAATTTGAATGGACTCGTACCGCGCCAGTAGCGCCGAAAAGTCAGCTTCCTTCATGGATACAGGATTTGAAGGAAGGCGAAGGAGCGCATTACTGAAAAGCCCGGCGTGCAAGCGCCGGGCTTTTTGGAATGCCTGCCTGATCAAACACGACATGCATTGAAAAAACACACATCGAGGAATGCACATGAGTCTGTATGCACTGGTCGAATACAACAGAGTGGTCCAACTGAAAGAGAGCGAAATCGCTCCTGAAGCACCGGCTTCGCCAGCCTCCGTCTGGGTTGATGTCACCGGCTCGGATGTTCGAGTGGGGTGGGGAGCTACATTCAACGGAATCTGGACCTTTTCTCCACCGACCGAGGAAGACCTGCGAAATGAAGCCGAACAGCAGAAATGGCAACTGCTGAATGCGGCCGCCAACTGGCTGTTGATGAACTCGTTGCAGTTCAAGGTTGACCTGGCCATGGCCACGGCAGAAGAGCAGGCCCGGCTGCTGGCTCACAAACAGTACTGCATCGCTCTCAGCGACATCGATAAACAGTCGGGTTATCCGGCAAACATCATGTGGCCGGTCGCTCCTTACTGACGCATCAAGTCTGCTGTGAAAGCAGACCCATCGTGCCTGGTTCCTTGAGCCAGAAGACCACAACCAATTCCGAAATTTATCAGGGATGAAAAACAAACCATGTTGAACAATAAAATCGCTGCGCTTTTCACGACTTTTGTACTGCTCGGCACAGGTACCCACGCACTGGCTGCCAATCTGTTGGTGAACGGCAGTTTCGAGCAATCAACCTGCGGGGCAGGCTGCATTCTGGACACTCCCGCAAAAGCCAACGCCATCACAGGCTGGACGACATTTCTGTCTGGTGCCGAATATTTCAATATGCCCAATGCGATTGGCGGCTCCGTTGCAGCAGATGGCGTGATGATCGTTGACTTGGCCAACTACGTGTACGGCAACGGCGGTGGAATACAGCAAAACTTTGCAACGACTGTCGGCGCCAAATACCGAGTGACCTTCAGTGCGGGCAATTCGCGGTTTGCCAGCCGCTCGGGCGACGGCGTCATCCAGATGAAAGTGGCAGGACAAACCGCGACCTTCAACACGCCGACCGCCAAAGGCGTTGCAGTTGAATGGGCCACCCTGACCTACGATTTCACCGCAACCACGCCGCAGACAACGCTGGCGTTTTCCAACGAGCAGAACCCGTACGCCAACTTTGCCTTTATTGATGACGTCATTGTCGAGCGTTTGTAACGCCTGTAGACGGGGAGCGCTGGTTTTACTCAAACGTGAGAAATGACCTCAATGCATCGGGTCTGCTCACAATTTCTTGTTTCCTCAACGCTACCCCGGAGGCGTGACATGACAAATGAGCAACAAGCCCTGGCCGACATGCCGATCTGGCTGGTCATCCTCCTTGCCGTAGTGGGCGGGGTGTCCGGCGAAATGTGGCGCGCCGACAAGGAGGGCGCTCGCGGCTGGTCATTGCTGCGGCGCCTGGCCCTGCGCTCGGGCGCCTGCATGATCTGCGGCGTGTCGGCGATCATGCTGCTGTATGCCGCCGGCATGTCGATCTGGGCCGCCGGCGCCTTCGGTTGCCTCACCGCAATGGCCGGCGCCGACGTCGCTATCGGTCTGTATGAACGCTGGGCGGCCAAGCGCATCGGCGTCTGCGAAATCCCCCCTCGCGACCACCCTTAACCTTAGTACTTCTCCGTGCCGCCATTTTGGCGGCAGGGCTGCGCGTGGACGATTGAAAAGGAGGTCATGTATGCCCACACCGATCCAGCAGCCGTCGCAGCTGTTCACCGCCATCGCGACGACGCTGCGCAACACTGCCGGGCTCAACCTCAACGTCGGTAATCACGATGATTTCACTGCGCCGGGGGACCATGCCTGGGCGTTGATCAACTTCGACCGCAATGGACCGGGAGTGCGCGCCGCTGATGGGCGAATTGCTCATGTCATGACGGTGTCCCTGCAAGTCATCCCGGCCCTTGCCGCCAGCGCATTTGCAGCGTGCGATCTGATCGCGGTGCTGAAAAACCTGATCACCGATAACCGCTGGAACCTGCCTGGCGATCAATGCGATCTGCCGATGAATATCGATGGCTTGCCGTCATTGCTCATCCGTGGCGATCAGCAATACAAGGCCTGGACCCTGACGTTCAACCAGACCCTCTACCTCGGCCCGACCTTGCTCGACGATCCGCTGGGCACGCCGAAATTCGCTCGCACCTGGGAAGTCAGCAACATCGACGATCCGGACCAATACACTCCGCTGGAGGCCTGACTGATGTTCGACGCATTACTGCGCATGCAACTCGGCCCGATCATCGAACGCCTGGCCGAGATGGAAGCGGAAATCGACGACCTGCACCGTCGCGCCGAAAGCTTTTGTCGCATCGGCATTTGCCAGACCGTCGATGCCGCGAGCAACACCTGTCAGGTCAGCCACGGTGGCTTGCTCACGCCAGCCATCAAGTTTTTCAACCCGAGTGCCGGCGCACAAAGCGAGTCGCGGATTCCGACGGTAGGCGAGCAGTGTTTGCTGTTCAACTACGGCAGCGGCGAAAGCGGCGCACAGAGCGTGGCGTTGTTTGGTTTGAACAGTGACCGTTTTCCACCAGCCTCTACGATCCCGACGCTGACCCGTCGAGTGCATCAGGATGGCAGCGAAAGCGGGTACGACGACGCCACACACACCTTGCATTGGCAAAACGGTCCGGCAACGTTCAACGGTTCTCGTGAATCGCTGGAATTGAGCATCGGCCCGGCGCAACTGGTGCTGACGCCACAGCTGATCACTCTGCAACTGGGGGCAGTCGGCTTGAGCATTGACGCCTCCGGCGTGCACTTCAGCGGCCCGTTGGTCGATCACCAGGGCCGTGTCATCAGCCCCTGATTCAAGAGCTTCCCATGATCGGAATCGATAGAGACAGCGGGGCCACGGTCGACGACTGGCTGCAGTTTGTGCAGCGCGCGACCAGGGCCCTGACCACGCCGCTGGGCACCCGGCAAAAAAGGCCCCTTTATGGCTCGCTGATCCCGTCGCTGCTGGGGCAGAACCTCGGCGATGACGTCCTGCTTCTGGCCCAGAGCCACGCGGCGCAGGCGTTCTACAACGCACAGAACGGGATCAGCGATTTTCAGCCGAGCGTGATCGTCGCCAGCCGTCAGGGCGCAGGTCTGCTGCTGCGCTTTGCCGGCACCTGGAAAAACCGTCAACAAACCTTCGAGGTCGTGACATGAGCATGTTGATCCCCGGCCAGAACCAATTGGCCGAACCCGCGCTGATCACCGTTGAAGCCTTTGAAGACTTGCTCGCCGAGTTCAAGACTTTCGTCATCGAATACGTCGGTGCGCGCTCGCCGGACAGTGCCGCAAAACTCAAGACCAGCCTGGAAAACGAGAGTGAACTGCTGACCCTCGCGCTTGAGGCTTTCTGTGTGCGGTTGCAAACCCATGAGCGCAAATACAACGCTCGCATCAAACAGATGCTGGCGTGGTGGGCGACCGGCAGCAACCTCGATGCGCGGCTGGCCGACATGGGGCTGGAGCGGCAGTTGCTCGATCCGGGCGACCCGGCGGCATTCCCGCCGGTGCCGGCGATTTATGAAAGCGACGACGATGCTCGCTTGCGTTATTACCTGGCGCCCCATGCGCCGGCAGCCGGTTCGCGGATGCAGTATCGCCGCGAAGTTTTCACCCTCGGCGAGCGTCCGACGGTGCAGGTCGAATCCACCGAGTCGGGTGTGGTGAACGTCACGTACACCTTCAACCCGGACGGTTTCGCCGCGCAGGTCAAGGATGGCAACGCTCGACGCACCGCACCCGGCGAAGTGCAGGTCACTGTGCTGTCCCGCGAAGGCGATGGCACGCCGTCCGCAGCATTGCTTGAGGGCGTGCGTCAGCACTTCGCGCGGCCTGATGTGCGACCGGAAACCGACCTTGTCACGGTCAAGGCTGCCGACATCCAGCGCTACAAAATTCGTGTCGTCGCCAAGATCAATTCCGGCCCCGATTCGGGCCTGACCAAAGTCGCCGCGCAACAGCAATTGCAGGCTTATGCCGACAGCTGTCATCGCCTCGAAGGTCGAGTCGATCCGAGCTGGATCGACTACACACTGCACAGCGCCGGTGCCGTGCAACTGCAGATTCTCGAACCACTGGCGCCGATCGTGACCACGGCGTTTCAAGCGCCGTATTGCACGGCGGTCGAGGTCGAGGTGCTGACGCTATGAGTGAAAAAACTCAGCGCCCGACGCTGCTGCCGGCGAACAGTTCAGCACTCGAACGAGGGCTGGATCTGGGCTTCGGCGCACTGCTTGATCGCATCGCGCCGCCGTTCCCCGAACTGATGAACCCGAGCGAAACGCCGGTCGCGTTTCTGCCGTATCTGGCAGCGGATCGCGGTGTTGCTGAATGGAGCACTGCCGCCCCGGAAGCGGAAAAACGCCTGACCGTCGAACTGGCCTGGCCCACCGCGCGCCAAGCCGGCACTCGCAAGGCGCTGGAAAACGCCGCCAAGGGTTTGCAACTGCGCCCGGAAATCCGCGCCTGGTACGAACAGACACCGCCCGGCGCGCCGTACAGCTTTTCCGTACGAGCCTTCAGCGACCAGCCCTACAGCGAAGAAATCGACGCCCGTCTCGACCGACGTCTGGCGGATGCCAAGAGCGAGCGCGATGTGCTGACGGTCTCCGTTGGCTTGAGCGCTTTCGGCAATCACGTCATCGGCGCCGCGACGTTCTGCGGCGAACTGACCACGGTTTATCCGGTGTTCATCGAAGGCCTTGAAACCTCGGGAGAGGCGTTCATGGCTGCCGGCATGTACACCGTCGAAACATCCACTATTTATCCTCAGGGGGCCTGAATGGCTGACTATTACACCCTGCTCACCAACGCAGGGATTGCCTACGAAACGGCGTGCAAGGCCGCAGGCGTGCCGATCAAGTTGACGCAGATTTCTGTCGGCGATGGCGGCGGCTCGGTCTACAACCCGGCTGCGACTGCCACTGCGCTGAAACGCGAAGTCTGGCGCGGGCCGCTCAATGCGCTGTTCCAGGACGAGAAGAATCCGAGCTGGCTGCTTGCCGAAGTGACCATCCCGCCGGATGTTGGCGGTTGGTATGTGCGGGAAGCGGGGCTTTGGACTGACACCGGCGTTCTCTATGCCATCGTCAAATATCCGGAGTCGTTCAAACCGGTGCTGGCCACGTCGGGTTCGGGTAAAGAGTTCTACATTCGCTCGATTTTCGAGACCAGCAATGCGTCCTTGGTGACGTTGTTGATTGATGACACCGTGGTTAAAGCCACCCGTGCCTGGGTCATGAGTTATCTGGCCGAAGAACTCGGCAAGCTGGATGGCAAGCAGTCGGTGCGTGTTGCTGCATCCAGCAACATCGTATTGAGTGGTGCGCAGCAAATTGACGGTGTCGCAGTGATTGCTGGCGACCGCGTGCTTGTTGCGAACCAGACCCTGGCCAAGGACAACGGCCTGTGGATTGTCGCCAATGGTGACTGGGTGCGGGCAACCGATGCCAATACCAGCGCCAAGGTCACGCCGGGCCTGACGGTCATGGTCGAGGAAGGCACGGCGAACGGTGATTCGCTGTGGCATTTGACCACCAATGCGCCGATCACCCTCGGCACGACTGCGCTGACGTTCAAGATGCTCGCGGGGCGAACCGGGATTGCGGCCGGGACTTACAAGAGTCTGACGGTTGATGAGTATGGCCGGGCGACTGCCGGTGCCAACCCTGAAACATTGGCCGGGTTTGGCATCAAGGATTCGTACACCAAAGCTGAAGTTGAGGCGCTGATTGCCAAGGCCTCAGCGTTGCCGGTGGGTTCGATTGTGGCGTTCCCGGTCAATTCGCCACCGCCGGGTTTTCTGGAGCTGGATAACAGTGTTCAGAGCAGTGCACTTTACCCAGACCTTAGCGCTTATCTGGGTGGCAAGTTCAACAAGGGGAATGAGGGGGTCGGTAATTTCCGCTTGCCGGAAACTCGCGGGGAATTTTTGCGCGGTTGGGATCATGGACGTGGCAGCGATGTCGGGCGCGCAGTAGGCAGCTGGCAATCTGACGAAGTAAAAGCGCACGCTCATACAACCGTTTACGAATTAGTCACAGACTTGTTTGCGGCAGGAACGGTTACTCGCAACTTCGTTCAGGATTATGGAACGTCGAATAATGTGCAAACAAATGCGGCTGGTGGGGCTGAAACCCGCCCGCGTAACGTCGCCGTCATGTGGTGCATCAAAGCCTGGAACGCCCCGGTCAATCAGGGAAACATCGATATCGCCGCGTTGGCCGTTCTCGCACAGCAAGCCTCGGAAATTAATCAAGGTACAGCGAAAGTAGCGACCCAAGCGCAGACCAATACCGGCGCCGATGACAGCGTTATCGTCACGCCGAAAAAATTGACGTGGGGCTTTCAGTTTCAGAAAAGTGGCATCGGCTACTGTGTTTTTCCGTCCTGGCTGGGTGGTTTCACTATTCAGTGGGGCGTGTACAGCATTGTCTCCAGTACGACTGATCAAACAATTAGTTTTCCTCTCACGTTTCCTAATGCCGCGTTATCAGCCGTCGCGCTCAGTGACTATACCCCTGGTTCCGGGTCGGTCGGATTCGTCGCGATGGGGGCGTTGAACAAGAACGGCTTTACGGTTCGCTCGTCTTCCGGAACTTCAACGCGATGGCTCGCAGTCGGTTGCTAAGGGAAAAACATGACTAAAAAATATATGACGTTCGATGAGTCAGGCTCCATTAAAGACCGCCTGATTCAGGGGGTTTGCGACATTCCTGAGGGCGCGATATGCATCAGCGAAGAACTTTGGCTGCAGTCTGCAACAGACCTTACAGGACATTGGTGCCTAATCGACGGAACGCTGACCAAGGTTCCTTTTGAAATCAAACCAGACTTCGCGAAGTTAATTGCTGCAGAGCGCTTTCGCCGGGAAACATCTGGTGTCGTATTTGAAGGCTTCGTCGCTGATACCACTCGAGACGGCCAGGCATTGATCGCCGGTGCTGCGGTAGCCGCGTTGCTTGATCCGACTTATAAATGTGCATGGAAGTTTGCTGAAGGTTTCGTCGAGTTGCAGGCTGCCCAAATAATCGCATTGGCAACCTCGATTCGAACCTACGTTCAGGATTGTTTTGATCGTGAACGAGCTTTGTTGTCAGCAGTTGAGTCTGGTGAGTGTTCTGAGGACATGATCCTGCAAGGTTGGCCGAATTCGGGCCCTCTGCAAAAAGCGACTCAATCATAACGCCCCGCATTGCCGGCTTTTTTGCATACATAAAACACTCAACACCCGCCAAGCCCCTCCCCATGAGGGGCTTTCCCGTTTATGGAGAAACGAAAAATGGCAACCCGCCAAACCTACACCGTGCTCGTTCCATTCCCCACCGGCGGTGGGCACTGGTCGAGCGTCGGTCAAGACCTTGATCTTCTCGACGTCGAGGCCAGTGCCCTGCACTTCGCCGGTCGACTGGAACTGAAAACCCCCTCCACCCAGGCCAAAAAGGCCGCTGCCAAGAAGGCTGACTGAACATGGCTGAGGTTCTGAACTTCGAGCACAACGGCATTACCGTCAATGCCACCGAATCCCCCGAGGCCATGGGTGGCCTGGGTGACAACGTTATCGGTCTGGTCGGTACTGCGCCGAAAGCCGATCCGCTGATTCCGCGTAACGCACCGTTCCGCATCAACAGCTTCACCACCCACGCGCTGCTCGATCCGACCGGTTCGGAAGAGGGCACCCTGTATCACGCGGTTTACCAGATCCTCAAAGTGGTTAAGGTGCCGGTCTACGTGGTGATCGTCGAAGCGGGCGCGACCCCGGCCGACACCGTTAACGCAGTGATCGGCGGCGTTGATCCAACCACCGGCCGCAAGCTCGGTCTGGCCGCACTGGGCAGTGTCCCGGAAGACCTGACCATCATCGGCGCGCCGGGCTTCACCGGCACCAAAGCGGTGGCCGGCGAGTTCGCCTCGTTCGGCAAGCGCATCAAGGCCCGTGTGGTACTGGACGGCAAGGACGCCTCGGTTGCCGATCAAGTGCTGTACAGCCAGGAATTGGGCGGCGCCGACCTTGGTTTCGACCGTTGCCTGGTGGTGCACAACATGCCTGCGGTGTACTCGAAAGCGGCGAAGAAAAACGTCTTCCTGTCGCCGTCGAGTCTGGCGATTGCTGCGCTGGCCAAGGTCAAGCAGTGGGAAAGCCCGGGCAATCAGGTGACCTACGCCGAAGACGTCTCGCGCGTCGTCGAGTACAACATTCTCGACACCTCCACCGAAGGCGATCTGCTCAACCGCTACGGCGTGAGCTACTACGCCCGCACCGTGCTCGGCGGCTTCTCGCTGCTGGGTAACCGCTCGATCACCGGCAAGTTCATCAGCTACGTCGGCCTCGAAGATGCGATCAGCCGCAAGCTGGTCAAGGCCGGTCAGAAAGCCATGGCGAAAAACCTCACCAAATCCTTCATGGATCAAGAGGTCAAGCGCATCAACGACTGGCTGCAAACCCTGGTCGCCGACGAAACCATTCCTGGCGGCAGCGTGTATCTGCACCCGGAACTCAACAGCGTCGAAAAGTACAAGAACGGCACCTGGTACGTGGTCATCGACTACGGCCGCTACGCGCCGAACGAACACATGGTTTATCAACTCAACGCCCGCGATGAAATCATCGAGCAGTTCCTGGAGGACGTTCTCTAATGTTTACCAACCGCGTAAGACAGGCCATCGCGGCCACCCTGCAAGGCCTGCCATTGTCGGCGACCGTTGAGGAATTCACACCGCCGAAGATCGAATTCGACGTGGAAGAAATGCGTGGCGGCCGCTTCATCGTCGAAGAAATGGCCAAGGGCGGCAAAGCGCTCAACGCCAAGCTGACCCTGCAAGGCCTCGGCGCCGAAGTCATGCTCGCACTGGGTGTGAAGCTGGGCGACGACATCCTGCTGAACGTTCGTGAAGCCGGTCAGGATCAGGATGGCAACACCTGGTTCACCTATCACACCGTGGGCGGCAAGCTGAAATCCCTCGAAGAAACCGCCGTGAAAATGGGTGAAAAACCCAAGACCAATCTGGAGCTGTCCTGCCGCACCTACAATCGCCTGGAGAACGGCATCCCGGTGATCGACATCGACGTGCGCACCCAGAAGTTCGTGCTCAACGGCGTCGACATCCTCGGTGATGCGCGGCGTGCGGTGCTGATGCCGTAACCCTTCCCAGCACCACAAAAACCTGTGGGAGCGAGCCTGCTCGCGAAGCCTTTGGCACATGCAACATCAATGTGACTGAACCGCCGCTTTCGCGAGCAGGCTCGCTCCCACAGTGGGCCAGTGTGACTGGCAGAAATTGAGTAACCCCCAAGAATCACCAAGGAATTCATTCATGTCGTGGATGCCACCCCAGCATGAGCTGCTATCGCCGATCACCGGCGACGACGGTTCGCAGATTGAAACGATCCAGCTCAAACCGCTGTTCTACGCTGCGCAGAAAGAAGCGCTGGAGCGCGCCGGCGATGATGAAGACGATCAGTTCTTCGAACTCGCGCTGCTCGCCACCGGCCTGTCGGTCAAGGAACTCGACCAGCTCAAGCGCCCGGACTACGTGACCATCGCCCAGTACGTGCACGAGATGTCGACCCGTCCGGCCTCGCACTTTCTCGACCAGGTCGAAGACGCGCAAAAGTCTGACGATCCCGATCAGGTGCAATTGCTGCAACCGCTCGCCGTGACCGGCCGCACTGTGACCTCGCTGTCGCTGGAAATGCCTGCACTGCGCGCCACCAAAGTGATGAAGAAACTGAAAACGGCCAAGGAACGCGCCGAGTTCATCACCGCCCATTGCACCGGCCTGATGATCCCCGATCTGGCCCAGATGACCGTCCCTGACTGGACCCAATTGCAGGTGCGCATCGACGATTTTTTAAACCAGCCGGCGGCCTACTTTCGGAACGCGACATCGAAGTAATCCTCGATATCGTCCCGCTCATTTACCCGGTAAGTGAAGCGGAGATTCTGGAATGGGACGCCGAAAAGGCGTTGCGCCGCTACGACATAGCGATCACTCGCCTTGGCGTAAAACAGGAGTAGAGCGGCAATGGCAGAGAACAGATATGCGCTCACGTACGCCGGTGAGGGCGGCAATGCAACGGGCGGATTTTCGTTGCCCGACAACCTCGGCAAACCGCTGCAGGATTTGAATCTGACGCTAGCGTTGGCAAGCGTGGACATTCGTTTGCTGACCCAAGAGCAGATCAAGCTGCGCGAACTGTTGGTGAGCCAGCAATCGCTATTCAAGGTTGTGGCGGCAGCCCCTGCTGCAAACAGTGAGCCGAAGTCAAAGCTCAAGGCAGAGGTCGAGCAGCGCTCCCCCCCCAAAGCCATGCTAGCGACGATGGCACAGCAGACCTCTTTGTCTGAACTCAATCGAGTGCTGAAACTGGACAAGGATCAACTTCAGGCGCTTTCACAAGAAACCCTGAGGATGGCCAGCGAGAAACAGGTTGCTCCCAGTGGCGCCACCAGCGTGGATCTGCTGCAGGTGCAACTGGCTGCGGCCAAATCGGGGGTAGGTGAAGGCCTTCAACCCGAGCTTAAAGTTGCCGCCTTGACCGATTTCGCCCGCGATGCGGCGATCAACGCTTCGGCGTTCGGCGTTGATGTGAAATCAGCCGGCGAGATGATGCTGGCCTGGCAATCAGCGATGAATCTTGATCGCGGTAAAAGCCAAAGCCTGGCCGATGCGACCAACTATCTGGGGCACAGCACGCTGGACGCGACATCGGCGGACATCGGCTCAGTTGTACAGAATGTTGGTGAAAAAGCCGTCGCCGGCGGACTCACGCCGGAGCAGGTCGCGGCACTGGCCGCAGCGTTTTTGAACAGCGGTGTTGACAAGTCTGCTGCGGGAGCCGGGCTCAACAGTCTGTTGACGGTGCTTGCCAAGGCCGACACGGCCACGGATGAGCAGCGCACTGCCTGGGCTTCACTGGGCAATGGACTGGGGCCGGAGGCAGTCGCCACAGGCATGAAGACCGATGCGTCGGCGACCATCATCAAGGTCATGGAAGCCCTCAAGGACAAGAAGCCCGAAGAGAAGGAGGCTTTGACCAAGACCCTCTTCAGTGGCAACGACGCCATTCTCAAGTTGCTGAAAAAACCTGAGGACGTGACCAAGGCGTTCGGTCTGCTGACTGCGCCGAATCCGCAAGCCCCGTCGAAGCTCGATTACGCCGGCTCAGTCAGCAAAGACGCTGAGCAATTGGGGGGCACCTCGCAAGGACGCGTCAATGCGCTGGACGCGAGTGTCACACGGTTGTTTACAGCCGCTGGCGGTGCATTCACCAATGCGTTCGATGGTGTGGTGGTCTCTCTGGATGCTGTCGCCAGTGGCATGGCCCGCTTTGCCGAGGAGCAGCCAAGGGCGACGGCGGCCTTGCTCACGCTGGGTGGCGTTATTGCCTTGTCCCGGGGCGCGCAAATCAAAGCTGCCACGACCTCGGTCATTCGCGGTGCGGCGACAAAATTGCTGACGACGGCAGGCGCCGGTCCTCTTATCGATGTTCTGGATCAGCCTGCCAGCGCTGGCGACACCGGCAAGTCCGACAAGTCCGACAAACCCGACAAGCCTGAAAAAACTGACAAACCCGAAAAAACCGGCAAGCCCAAAAAACGCCGAAACCCGGCCAAACTCAAAGCCTCCGTCAGTCCCCCATCTGTCGAGCCGCTAGCACCTGAGCAACCACGCCCGACATTGCGCAGCCGTTTCACCGACGCCAAAGCTCTGGCCAAGGGATTCAGCAAAACCAATGCACTGCTGACCGTGGCCGCTGCGGCTCCCGATGTGTTGAAGGGGTTGGAGGAAGGCGATAACAAACTGGTCGGCGGTGCGCTGGGTTCAGCCGGTGGCAGTCTGGCCGGTGGTTATGCCGGTGCGGTTACCGGCGCGATGATCGGCAGTTTCATTCCCGTCATCGGCACGGCCATCGGTGGCGTGGTGGGCGGTATCGTCGGCAGTACGATGGGCAGCATGGGCGGTTCTTGGCTCGGTGAAAAACTGGCACCGGCCTCCGACAAACTCGCCCCGCCGGCAGACGTCGCCAAAGAACTGCCGAGCGCGCAGACGCAAAATCAGCAGGTGAGCTTTTCACCGTTGATCCAGGTCACCTGTCCGGCTCCGGACACGGCTGAACAAATCCGCACAATCATCGGGCAGCAACTGAGTGGACAATTCCACGGCCAGTTCCTGCCGCTGTTGACCAACAACCCACTCGCCACCCGCCGTGACGCAGCCCTGACCGATGGAGCCGCCTGATGAAACAACAAATGGCATTAGGCAGCTTCATCTTCGGCCTGTCGCGCCAATTTGCGTACCACTCGTTGTTGCGCAAGTCCGATGGCGGCTGGAGCGAAATACAGATCCTCACCAGCAAACCGAAATCCAGCCAGACCGGCCAGAAAACGGAAACCCTGACCATCACCGGCAAATCGATGTACGCCGTGGCCATGGATCGGCTCGATGAACTGCGCGCCTTGCAGGCGCTGCGTATTCCGCTGCCGCTGATCGATGGCATCGGTCGCAACTGGGGTCTGTGGCGGATCAACAACGTTCAGGAAACCCAAACCTACATCATCGATGACGGTACGGCGATGGTGGTCGATTGGGTCATCGAATTGGCGGAGTTCAACAATGCGTAAGGTTCGAAGCGTGGCCGGTGATTCGGTGAATCTGCTGCTCTACCGCGAAACCGGGCGCAGCGACGATGCCGCTGAAGAAGCCCTGTGGAAGCTCAACCCGACCCTGGCCGAGCACGGCCCGGTTCTGCCCGCTGGCATCTGGGTCGTGCTGCCTGAACTCAACAACAAACCTGCTGCGATCAAAGCGCTCACGGCCTGGGATTAGGGAGGTTGTATGGCATTGGGTTTTACCCCGGTCGTTCAGATTTATGGCGCAAACGCGGACCTGCTCAACCAGCGTCTTATCAGTTGGGAGCACATTGATGCCGCCGGTATCGAGTCGGATCAACTGACCCTGACCATTGATCTGGAAGGTCTCGAAGGGCTGCCAAATCTGGGCGGGAAAATCGGCCTGCTGGTGGGTTACCTGGAAATGGAAGAAATGGTCGACAAGGGCCAGTTCAAAGTCACTCGCCTGACACCGACGCTGTTTCCGTTTCGCCTGACCCTGGTGGCCACTGCAGCGCCTTTCAGCAAGGATGACGAGACCGGCTTCAAGCAGCGGCGCACCGCCAGTCATGGACCAACGACGCTCGGTCAGTTGTTTAGCAAACTGGTGTCGCAGCACGGTTTTTCATCGCGTGTCGCTGCGGACGTGTCGATGATCAAGATCGCCCACGTCGACCAGTCCAATGAAACTGACATGGGCTTTCTGACGCGGCTGGCAAAGAAGTACAACCTGGTCGCCAAACCTTATGGCGATGCGTATGTGCTGGCGCGGCCCGGTCAGATCAAATCAATCTCGGGGCAGAAACTGCAGGATGTGACGTTGTCGGTCACCCACGACAATCGTCCCGGCGATCACGCCTTCATCAGCGCCACGCTGGAAGAGGCCGCCCGCGAACAGGCCAATGGCTGCAAGACCTGTTTTGTCGATGCTGTTACAGGCGTTTTGCATTGGGTCGAGACGGGACTCGCGCCGTTCAAGACCATCCGCCAGAAGCAACCCAATGAAGCGGATGCCATCGCCGTTGGCGAGGGCGAAGTGCGCAAGATGTTGCGCCACAAATACAAGGTGAAGATCACCTGTCCTGGTGATCCACGGCTGGCTGCCGAGGGCCTGCTGCTGCTCGATGAAACCTGGCCGGATTTTATGCGGGGGCGCTGGTCGATCGACAAGGTCACCGCCAGTGGCAATCGCGAGAACAGCTATCGCTGCCTGATCGATGCCAGCGGCCTCGATCCAAAGGCTGAATCCAAAGACTGACGACACAACTCCCTGTGGGAGCGAGCCTGCTCGCGAAGAGGCCGGAACATCCAACATTGAAGGCGACTGAGACACCGCTTTCGCGAGCAGGCTCGCTCCCACATGGGCCTGTGGTCATTTTCATAATCTGGAACACCACCATGAAGATCACCCCGATCCTCACGCAACTGCGTGCGCAATGCCCTGGCCTTGCCAACCACATTGCCGTTGGTGTCGATCTGGCCTTGCTGCAAGGCAACCCCGATCTGCCAACACCTTCGGCCCACGTGCTGCCTATCGCCGATCTGGCCAGCAACAGTACCTCCCAAAACCTCACCACCCAACCGATCCGCGACCGCTTCGAAATCGTCCTGGTGCTTGACGCCACGGATGCCACAAAAGCGCTGGATCTGTTGCACGACCTGCGCGCCGAACTGTGGCGTGCGCTGGTGGGGTTCAAGCCCGATTCCGACTACAGCGCCATCGTTTACGACGGCGGCGAAATGGTCTCGATCAACAGCAGCCGCGCCTTCTACCGGCTGCGCTTTTTTGCCGAGTTCCAGCTCGGCCGCAATCTGCCGAGTCAGCCTGCGGAGAGTTGGCACGAACGCGAACTGGACGGTTTGTCGTCCTTTACCGGGGCCACCGTACGGGTCGATGCGATCGATCCGGCCGACCCCAACCTGAAACGCCCGGGCCCCGATGGGCGCGTGGAAATGACTTTCTCTGGAGACGTAACCCCATGAGCAATCGCATCACCGTACTGCCGGCCGCTGGCCGCGTCGTACCTGACCCGGAAGCGGGCGATCTGCTGCCGGCCGAAGGCCGTGAAGTGCTGGACAGCGCCTGGTGGCGCCGACGTCTGGCCGACGGCGATATCACCCTCAAAACCGCACCAGCCAAACAAAAGGGAGCCAAATAATGGCGATCGGATTCAGCAACATCCCTGCGGACATTCGTGTACCGCTGTTCTATGCCGAAATGGACAACTCGGCCGCCAATAGCGCGAGTTCGACCCTGCGTCGTTTGATCGTCGCTCAGGTCAACGACAACATTGCGCCGACCGAAGTCGGCAAACTGGTTTTGGTCTCCAGCGTTGCGCTGGCCAAGAGCATCGGTGGCCAAGGTTCGATGCTCGCCTCGATGTACGAGACCTTCCGCAAGGCTGACCCGATCGGTGAGATCTGGTGCCTGCCGCTGCACAACACCGAAGGCGCGATCGCCAAAGGCGTGCTGACCCTGACCGGCACTGCCACTCAGGCCGGTGTGCTCAATCTGTATGTCGGCGGCGTGCGTGTGCAAGCCACCGTGGTCAACGGTGCTACTGCCGCACAAGCGGCCACTGCACTGGCGCAGAAAATCAACGCAACCGCCGATCTGCCGGTGAGCGCGGCCGCGGCTGAAGGCGTGGTCACCCTGAGTGCCAAGTGGACCGGTGACAGCGGCAACGACATCAGTCTGCAGTTCAATCGACTGGGCAAGAGCAACGGCGAAGAAACCCCGGCCGGCCTGACCACTGCGATCACCGCCATGACCGGCGGTGCCGGCGTGCCGGATCAGGTGGCGGCGATTGCCGCACTGGGCGACGAGCCGTTCGAGTTCATCGCACTGCCATGGTCGGATCTGTCGACCCTCAACACCTGGCAAGCGGTCATGGATGACAGCACCGGTCGCTGGTCGTGGGCCAAACAACTGTTCGGTCACGTCTACAGCGCCAAGCGCGGCACCGTCGGCACTTTGGTTGCAGCCGGTCAGGCGCGTAATGACCAGCACATGACCATTCAGGCGCTGGAGCCAGGCGTACCGCAACCGTTCTGGGTACAAGCTGCAGCACTGGCTGCGCGCACTGCGGTGTTCATCTCCGCCGACGCTAGCCGTCCTACCCAGAGCGGCAGCCTGCCGGGTGTTGATCCGGCACCGGCGAGTGAGCGCTTTACCCTGACCGAGCGTCAGTCGCTGCTCAACTATGGCATCGCCACTGCCTACTACGAAGGCGGTTACGTGCGCATCCAGCGCTCGATCACCACCTACCAGAAAAACGCTTACGGTCAGGCCGACAACTCCTACCTGGACAGCGAAACCATGCACCAGTCGGCGTTCATCGTGCGTCGTCTGCAAAGCGTGATCACCAGCAAATACGGGCGCCACAAACTGGCCTCCGACGGCACCCGTTTCGGCGCCGGCCAGCCGATCGTGACACCTGCGACCATTCGCGGTGAGCTGATCGCGCAGTACGCCAAGCTCGAACTGGAAGGCCACGTCGAGAACGCCGAGTTGTTCGCCGAGCACCTGATCGTCGAGCGCGACGTGCAGGATCCGAGCCGCGTGAACGTACTGTTCCCGCCGGATTACATCAACGGTCTGCGCGTGTTCGCACTGCTCAACCAATTCCGTCTGCAATACGACGACGCGGCCTGATCGCCGCATTTGGCCGTAAGCATTCAGCCCACCTCGCGTGGGCTTTTTTATTCAAGGGAGTAACACCATGGGTCAACTGATTGCAGGCACCTGCTACGTCAAAGTCGACGGTGCACAACTGACTATCAACGGCGGCTGCGAAGCCCCGCTGATGGCCGTCAAACGCGAAACCGTCGTACCGGGTTTCTACAAGGAAACCGACGTCGCGCCGTCGTTCAAAGTGACCGCGCTGCACACCGCCGACTTCCCGCTGAAGAAGCTGATCGAAGGCACCGACATCACCGTCACCTGCGAATTCAGCAACGGCAAAGTCTACGTGCTGGCCGGTGCCTACCTGGTCGAAGAGCCGGTTTCCAAAGGCGATGACGCCACCATCGAACTGAAATTCGAAGGCATCAAGGGGACCTGGCAATGAGCGGCGCCGTGAAGCTTCAAGTTGCGATCGAAGCTCACGGCGAGCCCCTGACCGAACTCGTCCTGCGCCGTCCGACGGTGCAGGAAGTGCGAGCGATCAAGGCGCTGCCGTACAAGATCGACAAGAGCGAAGAAGTCAGCCTCGACATGGACGTGGCGGCCAAGTACATCGCCGTGTGCGCCGGTATTCCACCGTCGTCGGTCAACCAGTTGGATCTGGCTGACCTCAACGCGCTGAGCTGGGCCGTTGCGAGTTTTTTCATGAGTGCGGCGTCGGCGCCATCACCGACCTGATCGCCGTCGCCTATGACCTGGCCTGGTTCTGGAAGGTTGACCCCGAACAGATGATGGCCAGGCCACTGGATGTGCTCCGCGAATCGCTGGAGCACGCGCAACGGATCAATGCGATGCAGCAGGTGCAGTGATGGCGAATACAAATTTGAGCCTGATCCCGCAGAACTTTCCCGTCACGGTCAACATGCTCGTGGTGCTCAAGGGCGCCGAGAAGATGGAGACCGAGATGAAGGGGCTGCGCGGCAAGGTCGCAGCATTCAAGAAAAGCATGGAAGACAGCGGCCTTGAGCCGCTGGACGTCGCCGGTTTCATTGCCGAAGGTGGTCTGCTCAAGCCGTTTCAGGACGGCATCAAAAAGGCCATCGAAGCGCAGGATGCGTTGGCGAAAAAAGCCAGGGCACTCAAGGGGCTGAAAGTGCCGAAAGTGGTGCAGGGGGAAACCTCGGCCAACCTGGAGAAATTCAACAAGGCGCTGGACAACATCTCGCTGAAAATCGGTCAGGCGTTGTTGCCAGCGGTCAACGGCATCGTCACTGCGCTGACACCGGTGATGACGTCCATCGGCCAGTTCGTCGCCAACAATCCGTATCTGGTTGAAGGGCTGGCAGCCGCTGCTGTGGCGTTTACGGTGGTCACGGTCGGCGCGATGGGACTGGTCGCGGTGCTGGGAATTCTGACCTCGCCCATTGGCCTGATTGCGGCCGGGATAGCGGCAGCTGTGGCCGTGATTGTGATCGGCGCACGGCTGATCACCAATAACTGGGGGGCGATCTCGGGCTTCTTCAGCCGAACCTGGCAATCGATTGGCGATGCGACCCGACGCGGCATCGACGACGTGCGCCAAGGCTGGGATGAGATGGTTGCGGATGGAAGGCAACGGTTCGAGTCGATGCGTGCCACAGCTTCGCTGAAGTGGCAAGAGATGCGCGCCGATGCTATCGCAGGTGCCAGCCGTATTGCGGCGGGAGCGTCCGAACGTCTGCACGCATTCGGCGCGTCCATCGAGCAAACCTGGGATTCGGCTCGCACCTCTGTCGGCGCTTACTGGGACAGTGCAGCTGCCAGCACTGCGGCTGGATTGCAAAGCCTCAAGGCCCGGTTGTACACCTCGCCACTGGAGAAAATGAACGCACTCTGGGACTCGGCCGATGAGTCCGTCACCGGTTACTGGAATCGTAGCTATGCAGCTACGCTGTCCGGTTGGGAATCGGTCAAGTCGACGTTTGACGGCACGCTGACAGCAAAAATGTCAGGCGTATGGGATTCCGCACAAAGCGCGGTCTTCACGGCCATCGACGATATGAGCACCAGGGTTGCTAACGGTTGGTCGAGCATCACATCGCTGTTCGATGGCACGCTGACAACGAATATGTCGAGGGCCTGGGGTTCCGCGCAAAGCACGGTTTTCGATGCGGTTGGCAGCATGCACAGCATTGCGGCGAGCGGATGGGAGCAACTCAAGTCGACGTTCTCCTGGTCTCCGACCGCTATGGTCGAAAGCGCCTGGCAACCCTTGGCGCCGGTTTTTTCAGCGCTGTGGGACGTTCTCCGGGCAGGTGCCCAGCCATTGAAGAGCGAGTTTCAGAACCTGTTCGGCAACGCTCCCGTGGAAACGGTCATAGCGAAATGGAATGGCGTCACGGAATATTTTTCCGGTTTGTGGGCAACGCTGAACACAGACGCACAATCGGTGAAAGCAACCTTGGGTGATCTGTTCAGTCAGTCGCCGCTGGAATCTATCCAGCAGAAGTGGCAGCCCGTTCTCGTCTGGTTCAGTGATATGTCGACAAGACTCCAAGGTATTTTCGGACAGATCAAAGAACTGCTCGGCGGCAATGTCTCCGGGTTCTTCGCCACAATCACCGGCACCAGCGCTGCGGCGCCTGCCGGGGCGCCAGGAATGAGCAGCACATTGCCACAAACCTCTGGCGCACTGATTCAACAAAGCGCAATCAACAACCGCACACAACTCGAAGGCGGCCTGACCGTGCGCTTCGAAAATGCGCCGGCAGGGCTGCGCACCGATCAACCGCAAACCAATCAACCGGGCCTGGCGCTGTCTTCGCGCATTGGCTATCGCTCGTTGTCGGCAGGAGGTTCCAATGAACTGGCGTGACCGTTTGTTGCCGGCATCGTTTCGCGGTGTCGGGTTCTGGATCGATCAGGCGAAAACCCCGGTCGGTCGCAAAGGTCAGTTGCACGAATACCCGCAACGCGACCTGCCGTATTTCGAGGATCTGGGCCAGCAGGCCAAGACTCACGACATCACGGCGTTCATCATCGGCGCCGATTGCCTGGAGCAGCGCGACAAGCTGCTCAAGGCGCTGGAACAGGGCAGTGGCGAGCTGGTGCACCCGTGGCTGGGACGCCTGCAAGTCAAGGTCGGCGAATGCGACATGACCCACACCCGCCAGGACGGCGGGCTGGTGACGTTCAGTCTGAAGTTCTACCCCGACCGGCCGCTGCCGTTCCCGACCGCTACTGTCAGTACGCAAAAAGTCCTGTTGGCCAAGGCCGACACGCTGCTGGGTTCGGCAGTGGCGCGCTTCGAACAGGCGATGACGTTGATCAAGGCTGCGCGGATCGGCATCGCCAATCTGCGCAACAGCCTGACCGGTGTCTATGAGGTGATCAAAGAGCAGCTCAAACCGCTGATCGAGCAGTACAGGCAAATCACTGAACTGGTCAAAGCGGTCAAGGAGTTGCCCAAGGAAGTGGCGGCGGAGTTCAAAGGTCTGCTCGGCGATATCAAAGAACTCAAGGCGTTCGCGAAGGAGGGCTACCGTGGCGTGATTGCCGACGTGTCCCAACAACTCGAAGCGATCCGCAAGGCTGATGCGCCGAAGATCACCACGGGCAAGGACACCAATGCGGCGGCGCAAGCCATGGCCGATCTGGTGCAGGACACGATGCTGGTCAAAGTCGCGCAATGGGTCGCGTCGATGCCGGTGGCGACCCCGGCGGTAAAACTGACGTCGACACCATCGGTGGCGCATCAGGCGGATCAACCGGTGACCCGTCAGGAAGTACCGGTGACCGACGAAATGAAAGCGCTGCAGAAAGCGGTCGGGGTGGCGATTGACCCGATGCTGGACAAAGCCGATCCCAAGCATCACCAGGCAATCAACGACGTGAAGGAAGCGTTGATTGCGCATCTCAAGGCAGTGGCGTCATCCGGTGTGCGACAGGTCACTAAATCGTTCCAGGAAAGCCTGCCGGCGCTGGTTGTGGCCTACAAGCAATTTGCCGATGCCACACGGGTGACCCAGGTGACTCAGAGCAACGCGATGAACCATCCGGGCTTTTCACCCAACGACGTGAAAGTGTCCAGGGAGTGAGCCATGAGCGAGATGGATAACCATGTCACGCTGACCGTCAACAACATGGAATACGGCGGCTGGAAAAGCGTGGAAATCACCGCTGATCTGGAGCGCCAGTTCCGCACCTTCAAACTCGACATCACCTGGCAATGGCCGGGGCAGACGGTGGATCAACGGATCAAACCGGGTGACCCCTGCGAAGTGAAAATCGGCCAGGACCTGGTGCTCACCGGCTATGTGTTCAAAGCACCGATCAGCTACGACGGGCGCCAGATCAGCCTGAGCATCGAGGGCAGTTCCAAGACTCAGGATCTGGTCGATTGCGCGGCCACCAACCGGCCGAATCAATGGCAGGAGCAACCGTTGCTGAGCATCGTTCAGGCGCTGGCCATGGACTACTCGCTGATGGTGGTCAATCAGATCCCCGAGACCGCAAGGCTCGCCAAGCACACCATCGTGCCGGGCGAAACGGTGTTCCAGTCGATCGACCGCCTGCTCTCGCTGTTCCGGGTGTTTTCCACCGATGACGAGCAGGGTCGGCTGGTGCTGGCCAAACCCGGTAGCGGTGGGCGGGCCAGTGATGCGCTGGAGTTGGGCAAGAACATTCTGTCGGCCAACGCGCCGATGGATCAGAGCCAGGTGTTTTCCGAATACCGGGTAATCGGCCAGCAGAAAGGTTCGGACAAGAAGAGCGGGGCGGCGGTCAGCGAGGTTGAATCCAGCGCGACCGACCTGAGTTTCAAACGTCGACGCACCACGATCATCAACGAGGGCACCGCGCTGACGTTCGAACTGGCTCAGCAGCGCGCCCAATGGGAAAGTGCCACGCGCATGGGCCGGGCGCAGACCACCACCTATCAGGTGCAGGGCTGGCGCCAGTCCAACGGCGATCTGTGGCGCCACAACACGCTGGTCAAGGTCAAGGATCCGGTACTCGGTTTCGATGGCGACATGCTGATTTCCAAAGTCACGTATTCGCTGTCGGCGCAAGGCTCGGTGACCACTCTGCAAGTGGCGCCGCCGCATACTTTCGATGCCAATCCCAGCCCTCCTAAAACAACCTCATAGGCCCGGAAAAGATCGCAGCCTTCGGCAGCTCCTACAGGTATACGCCGATCTTATGCAGGAGCTGCCGAAGGCTGCGATCTTTTGACCTCGGCCCGTTTCTTACAGGAACCAAGCATGAGCCTACTGACACGCCTGCTGGCGCGCGGCACTGTCGTGCTCGCCAACTCGGCATCCAAGCTGCAATCGCTGCAAATGCGCCTCACCGCCGGCGAAGTGAACGACGACATAGAACACTTCGAACCCTACGGCTTCACCAGTCATCCGCTGGCCGGCGCCGAAGGTGTCGTCACCTTTCTCGGCGGCGACCGCTCCCACGCCATCGCCCTGGTGATCGCCGACCGCCGTTATCGCCTGCAATCGCTGGCTGCGGGCGAAGTGGCGATCTACACCGACGAAGGCGACAAGATTCATTTCAAGCGCGGGCGGATCATCGACATTGAAACCGTCACGCTGAACATCCGCGCCAGCAGCGCGGTGAACTTCGATACGCCGGTGATCAACCAGACCGGCAAGATCGTCTCCACCGGCGATCAACTCGCCGGCGGCATCAGCCAGATCAAACACGTGCACGTCGGCGTACAGGCCGGCAGCGGCCAGACCGGCGCGCCGGCAGGAGGCCAGTGATGCTGATCAGCCCGAACCTCCACGCCGCGCTGACCCGCGCCGTACTCATCAGCCTGTTCACCTGGCGCCGCGCCGCCGATGACGACGCCCTCGACGACGAAGAACGTTTCGGCTGGTGGGGCGATACCTTTCCCACCGTCGCCGACGATCGCATCGGCTCGCGGCTATGGCTACTGAGGCGGGTGAAATTGACCCGACAAACGCAGATGGACGCCGAGTTCTATGCCCGCGAAGCCTTGCAATGGCTGATCGACGACGGCCACTGCAGCGCCATCGACATCATCAGCGAACGCCTCGACGCCCAGCGCCTGAACCTGCGCACGGTCCTGACCCTGGCTGACGGCGAACGTCTGGACATCAACCCCGATAACAGTTGGCAGGTGATCTATGCCGTTTGAAACCCCTTCGCTGCCGGTGCTGATCAAGCGCACCCAAAGCGACCTGGCCGGCGATTCGCTGCGCCAGTCCGATGCGCAAGTGCTGGCCCGTACTCTCGGCGGCGCCGCTTATGGCCTGTACGGTTATCTCGACTGGATTGCCGAGCAGATCCTGCCCGACAAGGCTGATGAGTCGACCCTGGAGCGCATTGCCGCACTGCGTCTGAACCAACCGCGCAAACCCGCGCAAGTCGCCACCGGCAGCGTCAGTTTTACCGCCACCGCCGGTGCCGTGCTGGATGTCGACACGCTGCTGCAAGCGAACGATGGCCGTACCTACAAAGTCACCGCCGCACGCACCACGGCCAATGGCAGCAACACCACCACCATCGCCGCGCTCGATGCTGGCAGCCTCGGTAATGCCGACGCCGGTCTGGCACTGAACCCGGTGCAGCCGATTACCGGCGTCGTCGGCAACAGTTTTGTGGTGCTGGCGCCGGGCCTCAGCGGTGGTGTGGCGCGGGAAAGTCTAGAATCGCTGCGCTCGCGGGTGATTCGTTCCTACCGTGTCATTCCCCATGGCGGTTCGGCCAGTGACTACGAGACCTGGGCGCTGGAAGTGCCGGGCGTGACCCGCGCCTGGTGTCGTGGTGGCTTGCTCGGGCCGGGCACGGTAACGGTGTTCATCATGCGTGATGAAGACCCGCAACCGGTGCCCAACGATGAGCAACTGGCGGAGGTTCAGGCGTACATCGAACCGCTGCGGCCGGTGACCGCAGAAGTGCACGTGCAGCGGCCGATTCAGGTGCCGGTGGTGTATCGCTTCAAGAGCGTCAATCCGGACACCAGCGCCGTGCGCGCCGCCGTTGAAGCGCAGTTGCGCGACCTGCACAACCGCGAGGCCGATCTGGGTGTGCCGTTGCTGATCAGCCATATCCGCGAAGCCATCAGCAGCGCCGGTGGTGAGTACGATCACACCCTGACCGCGCCGGCCGCTGACGTGCCTGCCGGGCAAAGCGAACTGCTCACCTTCGGAGGCTGCGTATGGGGGGCATAAGAACCGCCGCGCAATATCAGGCGCAACTGCGCGCCTTGCTGCCCAGTGGCCCGGCGTGGGACCCGGAACGCGTGCCGGAACTCGAAGAAGTGCTGCAAGGCGTCGCCGTCGAACTGGCCCGCCTCGATGCCCGTGCCGCTGACCTGCTCAACGAGATGGACCCGGCCGGCGTCAGCGAACTGGTGCCGGACTGGGAACGGGTGATGAACCTGCCCGACCCGTGCCTGGGCGCCACGCCACTGTTCGACGACCGCCGCCTCGCCGTCCGCCGCCGCTTGCTCGCGGTTGGCAGCCAGGCCGTCGGTTACTACCTCGACATCGCCAAAAGCCAGGGCTACCCCAACGCCACCATCACCGAACTCGAAGCCCCGCGTATGGGCCGCTCGCGTTTCGGCTCGGCGCATTGGGGCACCTGGGAGGCGCAGTTCATGTGGACGCTCAACACCGGCGGACGCTTGCTGCTTGGCCGGCGTTACGGCGCGAGTTATTGGGGTGAGCGCTTCGGCGTCAACCCGGGTTCGGCGCTGGAATGCCTGATTCACCGCAGTGCCCCGGCGCATACCAAGGTGCACATCAATTATGACTAGGGAGGAATGAGGGGATGGATTATCCGAAAAGCATGCCTGGTGTTGGTTTGCTCAACAGTCGTTTTGTCGATGAGAACCCGATCACCGGAACCCCTGGATCGTTGATTCCTGCGGAGTGGGGCAACGCCCTTACCGAAGAGGTTCTGGCGGTTATCAAGGCTGCCGGGATCGAGCCTACTGAGGGATTGAATACGCAGTTGCTGGAGGCGCTGCGTGGCAAGAAACTGTATGAAACGCCGCCCCAGTTCGATGCCAGTCAGAAGGTAGCGACGACAGAGTTCGTCCAGCGCGCACTGGGCAGTCTGGCGGGGCAGACCAACTATGTCGGTGATGTGGCGTTGACGGTTGCTGATGTTGGCAAGCTCTCGATCTTCACCAGCCCAGGTACGGTGACCCTGCCGGAATGGTCAACTGTGCCTGCAGGAGGCTTGGTGTCGCTGGTCGCAGGTTCCGGTGGTTTAAACGTGAAAGTCAGGAGTGGCGAGAGTCTGGGCACCGCCAGCGCTGGTGCACCGGATAACACGTTGTCATTTGTCGGTGGCAGCTACGTTACTTTTCGCCGGCTTCTGCTCGGTGGTGGCTGGGGCCTGGATTCTGGTGATGGTGCGCTCAAGTACTCGCCAGCGTTTACCGCTTCCTTGAACACTGCAGGTGGCTATCAGCGTTTGCCCAGTGGCCTGATCCTGCAATGGGGACTGGCCACGGGCGGCGCACTCAGCGAAACAATTACCTATCCGATTGCCTTTCCCAAAAGCGTGCTCTTCCTCTCGGGCGGCGATATTTCGCCAGGATTCGCTGATCTGCGCTTCTCTCTGTTCAGACTCTCGCAGAGCCAGTTTCAGCGCTTCTCCAATGCTGACCCTGGCGGCTGGAACTGGTTCGCCATCGGCTTCTGAAATCAACGGTGAATGAAATGAAATACATTGATTTTGATGCCCAGGGCGAACTGCTCGGGCGCTATGACTCGGCGATTCACACGCAGATGCCTGCCACTGCTGTAGAAATCTCCGATGAGCTGTTCCTGCGCACGATCGAGGAACGCGATGGCATCTGGAAGTGGACCGATGGCAAGGTCACCAAACATGCATTGCCGAACGCATCGCTGCTGGTTGAAAGCGAACAGCGAGCATCGGCCCTGGCGCAGCGTGATGAGCTGCTGGCTGAAGCCGATCAGCAGACCGTCGGTATGGCCGACGCCTACATTGCAGGATTGCTGGATGTCGAAGACATGCAGCGGTTCAAGGCGTATGCCTCCTACAAACTGGCGCTCAACAAGATCGACAGGCAGCCAGGTTATCCGCAGAACGTCGACTGGCCAGTGCTACCGGCTTGAAGCTCTTTCTGACGTGAAGCCTGCAAAACAGCTTCGCAAACAGTCACCCAGAATAACGGGAGGTCTCCGCGTGGATTATCCAAACAGTGTGCCCAGCGCCGGATTGGTGAATGGGAAGTTCGTTGATGAAAACCCGATGACCGGAACGCCCGGATCGCTGATTCCGGCGGATTGGGGGAATGGGGTCACGCAGGAAATTCTCAACGTGATCAATGCCGGGGGGCTGACCCCCGATGAGAAGAAATACGATCAGTTGTTGCAGGCGATTCAATCGGTGACGGCCAAGGGCTGGAATCAGGATCTGGCGTTGCCGCTATCGGCTTTGCCTTTGCCAACCGTTGCCACGATGGATGGCCGGTTAACCATCACGCCAGCCGCCGTTTCGAGCAGTGGCGGGCGAGTGTCCGTACCGGCGGGCGTATACGTCAGTCTTGGTCAGGAAGTGGTGGCGGGTCAGTTGGGGCGTTCACGTACTTTCACTACCCAAGCCTGGAGCAGTGCAGACCTGCTGCCTAGCTCAAGCTACTTTCTGCGGGCGCAGGTGGTGGGCGGTGTTCTGAGCCTCTATACCCAGCGCGGTACGATTTACGATGTGACACCCGAGACTCTGAAAGGTGTAGCCAACGGTGCTGCCGGCGGCGGTTTTCAGAGCTCGGTGTTGGACATGTGTCTGGCGTGGGTCGTCACCGGTGCGCCAGGCTCCGTGCCGACGGTCCGTGCGATTTACAACCGCGCACGCTTGACCTGGACTCAGACCGTCAACGGCACAGGTGCAGTGTTCCTGCCTCTGGACCCGCATGTACGTGCTGCCCGGCTTGTGGTGGGCAATCCGACGCCCTCATCGACGGCCGTTACGAGTGTGGCGTTTCCGGCGACTGGATGGGCTGGGGGCAACTACAGCTACCTGTCACCGGTATCGACGGGCGTATCCAATAATGCGGGAGGCTGGAACCCGGCCACTGTGCAACCGTGCGTGATATTCACCAACAACATCCTCTACGACGTCACGGTCTCGACGCTGACCGCCAGTTTTGATCATGCCAATTTGCGCTCGCTCTGGCAGTCCTATCAGGCTGAGCACAATCTGGGGCAATCCAATGCTGACAGTGATGAATTGCTGTTCAGCATGGGGATCAAGAGCCATCCGCTAACCGACTATACCGCCGGCATTGCGATCAATTTTGGGGACGCTGTGAACGTCCAATTGCAGTGGGAGCTGATTCGATGATCGTCATTCAGGAACTCCATCAGATTGACGGCGAGTTGCGCCCCGCGCCGCCATCTGTCACCCATGACTGGGACGGCGCACGGTGGGTTGTCAATCCGGAAAAAGTCGCGCGGCTTGAGCAGGACGAAGCCGAGCGCCTTTGCGCCAAGGTCGACTCAGTAGCCGACAGCGCCCGCCTCGAATTGGTCGGCGACCCGCTCAAAGCCATGGAATACGCCCAGGCCGCCGCCGACGCACAGGCCTATCAGGACGCCGGTTACCCGAAAAAGGAAGTGCCGCTGTCGGTCGCAGCGTGGGTGGTCAAAGGACGCACTGCCAAACAAGCCGCCGAGCAGATTCTGAGCAAGGCCGATCAACTGACCGACCATCTGCTGGCGCTGCGTACGCTGCGCCTGAAGGCCAAAGCGCAGATTCGCGCACAGGCTGCCAAGGGCAACATGGATCTGGCGCGCAGCGCTGGTGACGAAGCTTTGGTCGCCATTCGCGAGTTGGCCAGCGGCCTTTCCAGCTAAGCCGAAAATTCTGCGTTCCGAGTCACCCAAGCCCACTTCGTTGTGGGCTTTTTATTTTCAGAAAACGGACCGTGGACAGGCACGCAGAAGACGCTGTGTCGACGCCGGCATTTGTCATTTCAAAGGAACGAACATTCTATGGATTATCCAAAAAGCGTCCCCAGCGTCGGCTTGGTCGATGGCCGCTTCGTCGATGAAAACCCGGTGGCGGGTACGCCGGGGTCGTTGATTCCGGCGGTGTGGGGAAATGCCGTCACCGAGGAAATACTCAACGTTGTCACCGGAGCGGGACTGGCGCCTGCTGAAGGTGATAACCGACAACTGCTCAAAGCCTTGCAGGTGCTGTTGGCATTGGCCAGCCCTATGGCAACGTCAGTGACCAGTGTGTCGGCCTCCAAAGCATTGGCGGCAAATGAACTCGGGCTGGTGCTCGTCAATGCGAGCAGTGGTGCGACCACCATCAGCCTGCCGCCGGCGGACCTTACGTTAGGGGTTCGCGACGTCATATTACGTCGGGTCGACAACTCGACATCGCGCTTGGCAGTGCGCGCTTCGGGCACCGACAAAATCAGATTTCATACTCATCTTGTCGCAGCCGGGTATCCCTTTTTTGTACTGATGGGTTCCGGGGACTGGTGGCATCTGCGCAGTGATGGTGCAGGCAACTGGTGGCCGATCGGGCGGTTCGATGGCACGCCGTTGGGCCGGACGGTCTTCGAGACAACGGCACTGCTCAATCCCGGAGGGTACGGGCCGCTTAACGGCGCGGTATTCAGTCGCAGCGACTGGCCATGGTTGTGGGATCACGCGCAGCAGTCCGGCGCACTGACCACCGAAACCGCGAGGGTAGGGACCGAGGGTGGCTGGACCAGCGGAGATGGCACGTTGACCTTTCGCGGGCCGGAGGGTCGAGGTGAGTTCATCAGAGTGTGCGATGAGGGGCGTGGGATTGATGCCGGTCGCTCGGTTGGTAGTTGGCAGGTCGACATGTTCCGCTCGCATCGCCATGAACTCAAAAGCGACCTGCTGGGCGTGCCTTTGGTATCAGCTCAGAACGCAGCACCGGACGCATTATTCAATCAGGCCAATATCAGTCTCGGATTTACCGAAAGCACCGGCGGTGTCGAAACCCGGCCGCGCAACATCGCCTATCCCGGCAGGATAAAACTTATCTGACGCGAGTTTTTCGTTTTCTGAGCAGCTTCAAATGGAAATGAACAATGCCCTATTACTACGTATTAAATGAAGGGACGCAAGAAATTACCGGACCGATCGAATTGCCGATCACACCCGGAATAGGCGTTCAAATACCCGGCAATGCAATCGAGTTGACTGAATTGCTGCCCACCATTGAGCCCGGTTATGTTTGGGTGTGGCGCAATGGGCAAGTTTTGCAACTGATCGACTTGCGCAACCGGCTGGTTTATCGCAAAGACAATGGCAACTCGCTTTACTGGAGCGAGCTTGGGCCTATCCCTGACTATCTGACCGTCAAGCCGCGTCCCGACACTTTCTACTTCTGGAAAGACGATGACTGGGTGCTGGATGTCGACGCCCAACGTGCGGCATTGGTGACGCAGGCGGGCTTAGAGCGCGATAACCGCCTGCGCGAAGTGGTCATTCGTGTCGCACCGCTGCAATACGCTTACGAACTGGGCGAGGCGAGCAGTGATCAACTGGCCACGCTGCAAACATGGAAACGCTACGCGCTTACTCTGGCCCGGATCGAGCTGCAACCGAATTATCCGTTGCTCATTGAATGGCCCGCGACGCCTGCCGAACTGGTTATTTCACCACTCTCATAAGCGCAACTCAATTGATTGAAACCTCATAGACGGCTTGATGCTGTCGGTATTCGGCTGCCTGTCAGAAGCTTGAAGGCTATGGCGTGGATGGTCTGGAACGATGTGCGTTTGTTGACAGCAGATTGGCGGCCTTCAGGGCCAAAGTGGCTTGTTTAAAAAACAGGAGAAATTTAATGGATTACCCAAATAGTGTGCCCAGCGCCGGTCTTGTAAACGGTCGGTTTGTCGATGAAGACCCGCTGAGCGGTAGGCCGGGATCGTTGATTCCAGCGAGTTGGGGAAATAGCGTTACGCAGGAAATTCTTGAAGTTATCAGAACCTCGGGAGCAGTCGCGGACGAAGCCGATAACACTCAGTTAAGAGCAGCAATTAATACGCTGATCTCGAAGAAATATAGTGAAAGCCTGGCCAGTCAAGAAGACGCGGAGTCTGGTGCCAGTACCACCAAGTTAATGACACCGTTGCGCGTAGTCCAATCCATTGCGAAGAAAATCCAACAGGCGACAGAGTCCATCGTAGGCATAGCAAGAGTTGCTTCTCAGGCAGAGGTCAATGCTGGCGTTAGCGACGCGTCTATTGTGACTCCGAAAAAACTTAGACTTGGATTCAAGGTGAATCTGGGCATTTCAGGCTACATCGTTTTTCCCTCTTGGATGGGAGGGTTGATCATCCAGTGGATTAACGGCAGCGCCAGTCAGTCAGGCAACAACAATTGTGGTGACCTGAATTTATGGCCACTCGCATTTCCCAATGCGATGTTTCTTGCGGTCGCCACCCATGAAGGTGGTTCAACGGCAACGTTCTTGACGTGGAACGATACTTCAACAGTAAGTCGGAGAGTGGGCATCAATGTGCGCTGTCCTGATTATTCCAACTCTTCCATTTCCGCCCGAATCATAGGAATAGGGTACTGACTATGTATTATTTTTCGCCGGCAACGTCTGGTTTTTATCATTCGGATGTACATGGAGTGAGTATTCCTTCTGATGCGTTTGCACTCAGCGAAGGTGAGTACTGCGGGCTGGTATCGAATGCTCCAAAAGGTACGGTTCTTTCGCTGAATAGTGACGGACGACCGGAGCGGATATTTTTGGCGGAACCGTCCAGTGACGCGCAAGAGCGAACGTGGCGAGACAAGGCGTTGGGGCTGACTCAGTGGCTGGTCCTTCGTGATAACGAAGAACTGGAAATGGGCGAGGGCACAACCCTCCGTGCCGAGGAGTTCAAAGAACTCCTAGCCTATCGGCAGGCACTGCGCGACTGGCCCAATCATCCGGACTTCCCGGATTCCCATTCACGCCCGGTCGAACCTGACTGGCTTGAAGATTTGCTGCGGGCCAATGACTGAACGGTTCGCCCTGCAATCGAGGATAGATATACATGGATTACCCAAAAAGCGTCCCAGGCTCAGGCTTGGTCGACGGCAAGTTTGTCGATGAAGATGCCATCGCTGGAACGCCGGGGTCGTTGATCCCGGCGAGTTGGGGCAACAGTGTCACCCAGGAGATTCTCAGCGCGATTACCGCAGCGGGTCTGAAACCTGATGAAAAGCAGACAGATCAGTTGGCGCAGGCGATCCGTCAACTGTCCAGGCCTGATCCGCTACAGCAGTTTCCTGTGCAGGTGTATCGCAGGAATGTCCTGATCAATGGCGGGTTCGATATCTGGCAGCGCGGCACGACCAACCAAGGCCCCAATATCGGTGGCTATGTAGCCGATCGTTTTCGCTGCGACTGGAATGGCAATGCTGCCGTGACCATCTCTCGCCAGGACTTTGCTCCGGGGCAGACAGAAGTGACAGGCGAGCCGGGTTATTTTTTACGCTGGCAGCAAACCTCAGCGGGCGTCGGCGCTACCGAGCACAAGATTTCCCAAAGCGTTGAGTCGGTCAGGACTCTGGCCGGACGAACCGCCACCGTGACCTTTTGGGCGCGCTCCGATGCCACACGCTCATTGAAAGTGACGATCGGCCAGTACTTTGGCAATGGTGGTTCGGAAGCCGTCGTCAAAGTAGTCGATGTTTTTCCATTGAGCACTGCATGGGGCATGTACAGCGCAACCTTCCAGGTGCCATCGATCGCGGGGAAAATGCTCGGTGCCAATGATTATTTACGCTTGGCTTTTGATTTGCCGCTCAACGTTTTGCAAACCGTCGACCTGACTCAGGTGCAATTGGAAGAGGGACCGGTTTCCACGCCATTCGAATACCGTCTTTCTGGCGAAGAATTGACGTTGTGTCAGCGTTATTTCGAAAAGTCTTTTGCCAACCGTTTACCGATTCGTGCAAACAACGGCACTGGGACCTGCATCGTATCGTTTACTCAGGCTGCGCCTGGAAATACCGGTCAATACGGGATGGTCGTAGACATGCAGACTCAGAAAAGAGTGCAGCCTACTGTTGTCCTGTATTGCCCTGGAAATGCAAGTAATCAGATTTGGAACTATTCGCAGGGAGTGCCTTGCACAGGCACCATTGTGCAAAGTGTGACACAGCGCAGTTTCGCGATCGGCACTGTGACGCCTGTAAACAGTCAGCCCGGTAACGGATTGCAGATTGAATGGACAGCGGACGCTGAGATCTAGGAGTGAACCCATGACCTATCAACTGACCACTTGCGGAGTACTGCGCACGGAGGACTCTTCGTTTATCCCGCAGGATCCAACCAATCGCGACTGGCTTGACTATCAAGCCTGGCTGTTATCTGGCGGCCAAGTCCTGCCATTGAATGAAACCCTCGAAAACGCAGCCCCGGCCAGCTCAGTGACAAGTCTGGCAAAAAAATGGCTGGGGGCTGTTGTCCGTCAACCGTGATTCAATCGGGGCAATATCCAGGGAGGATCAAGCATTATGCAAATAACTGAAAAAAACCTTATCGACATCATGCCCAACGCCCGCTCCCAAGCGGGCGTTTTTGTTTCGCCGCTCAACAGCGCCATGGCTCGCCGTCATATCGACTCGCCCAAGCGTGTCGCGGCGTTCCTCGCGCAAATCGGCCATGAGTCGGGGCAACTGCGCTACGTGCGGGAATTGGGCAATAACCAATACCTGAGCAAATATGACACCGGTACGTTGGCCTTGCGTTTGGGCAACACCCCGGAGGCTGACGGCGACGGGCAGAAGTATCGTGGTCGCGGGCTGATTCAGATCACCGGGTGCAGTAACTATCGCGAATGCAGTCTCGGCCTGTTCGGCGATGAACGGCTGCTGCCCTTGCCTGAATTGCTCGAACAGCCGCGATGGGCCGCCGAATCCGCCGCGTGGTTCTGGGAAAAGAATGGCTTGAATGAACTCGCCGATCGCGAGCAGTTCAACACCATCACCCGGCGCATCAACGGCGGGTTGAACGGCTTGCAGGATCGCCTGGAAATCTGGGCGCGGGCGAGGGCGGTGCTATGCCAATCCCCTGGCGAGTGATCGGCATCTTTTTGCTGGCCGCTGGTGTGTTTGCAGCGGCCTGGCAGTTTCAGGCGTGGCGCTACGAACGGCAATTGGCCGAGCAGGCCCGGTTGAACGCCGAAACCCTCAATCAACTGACTCTGACGGCCGCCACCGCGCAACAGGCCGAGCAGGATAAACGCCTGGCGCTGGAGCAGCGGCTCGCGACCAGTGAACAAACCCACTATCGAGCGCTGAGCGATGCCCAACGTGATCAGGATCGCCTGCGCGATCGCCTTGCCACTGCTGATGTGCGCCTGTCAGTCCTTCTCGACGCCGGCGACGTTGCCCCAGGCTGCAACGTGCCAGCCACCACCGGCGCCAGCAGCGTGGATCATGCAACCGTACGCGCCCGACTTGACCCGGCGCATGCTCAACGAATTATCGCCATCACCGCCAGCGGCGACCGTGGACTGATTGCCTTGCAGGCGTGTCAGGCCTATGTCAGAGCGCTGGCGCCTGCACATTTTGAATGAGTCTGTGTATTGAAAGCGCAACCGGCTCGTGTACGGTGGAGGCATTCCACACGATCCGGAGCACGCCGTGAAAGAGATCACTCAACTGGCCGCCGACCTGGGCCGACGTTTGCAACTGCTCAATGCCCACGTCACTACCGCTGAATCCTGTACCGGAGGCGGGATTGCCGAAGCCATCACCCGAATCCCGGGCAGTTCGGCGTGGTTCGAGGCAGGTTATGTCACGTACTCCAATCGGCAGAAAACCCAGCAATTGAATGTGCCGGCCGAGTTGTTCGAGTCGGTCGGCGCCGTCAGTCGCGAGGTCGTTGAGGCGATGGTGCGTGGTGCCCAGGACAAAAGCCTGGCGCGATTTGCCGTAGCAGTCAGTGGTGTGGCCGGGCCGGACGGTGGCTCGCCGAACAAACCGGTCGGCACGGTGTGGCTGGCCTGGGGTGTTGGCGAGACGGTGACCAGTGAGGTTCAGCACTTCCCCGGCAACCGCGATGACGTCCGCCGACAAACGGTGAAGGCCGCGCTAGAGGGGCTCCTGCGACTAGCGGCACGAGAAATCGAAAATCAGGGGTAGGCGATCCGCGAACGCTGTGGAATAATACTGGCTACTTATACAGGTGTTGGCCGTCAGGCCTTATTGATTACGTGAGGACTTTAATGGACGACAACAAGAAGAAAGCCTTGGCTGCGGCCCTGGGTCAGATCGAACGTCAATTCGGCAAGGGTGCCGTAATGCGTATGGGCGATCAGGACCGTCAGGCGATCCCGGCCATTTCCACCGGCTCTCTGGGTCTGGACATCGCACTCGGCATCGGCGGCCTGCCAAAAGGCCGTATCGTTGAAATCTACGGTCCTGAATCTTCCGGTAAAACCACGCTTACTTTGTCCGTGATCGCCCAAGCGCAAAAAGCCGGTGCGACCTGCGCATTCGTCGACGCCGAACACGCCCTCGACCCTGAGTACGCCGGCAAGCTGGGCGTCAACGTCGACGACCTGCTGGTGTCGCAGCCGGACACCGGCGAACAGGCCCTGGAAATCACCGACATGCTGGTGCGCTCCAACGCGGTTGACGTGATCATTGTCGACTCCGTGGCAGCCCTGGTACCGAAGGCTGAAATCGAAGGCGAAATGGGTGACATGCACGTGGGCCTGCAAGCCCGTCTGATGTCCCAGGCGCTGCGTAAAATCACCGGTAACATCAAGAACGCCAACTGCCTGGTGATCTTCATCAACCAGATCCGCATGAAGATCGGCGTGATGTTCGGTAGCCCGGAAACTACCACCGGTGGTAACGCGCTGAAGTTCTACGCCTCGGTTCGTCTTGACATCCGCCGTACCGGCGCGGTGAAGGAAGGCGACGAAGTGGTCGGCAGCGAAACCCGCGTCAAGGTTGTGAAGAACAAGGTCGCTTCGCCGTTCCGTCAGGCCGAGTTCCAGATTCTTTATGGCAAGGGCATCTACCTCAATGGCGAGATGATCGACTTGGGCGTGCTGCACGGTTTCGTCGAGAAGTCCGGCGCCTGGTATGCCTACGAAGGCACCAAGATCGGTCAGGGCAAGGCCAACTCGGCCAAGTTCTTGGCGGACAACCCGGAAATCGCCGCGAAGCTCGAGAAGCAACTGCGTGACAAACTGCTGTCGCCAGCAGTGATCGCCGACTCCAAGGCCTCTGCAGTCAAAGAGACTGAAGACGACCTGGCCGACGCTGATATCTGATTGCAGCGATGACCACCGCCGTACTCGATACCCTCGTCGCGGTGCGGCGAACCGCCATGGACCTGCTCGCACGCCGCGAGCACGGTCGAGTCGAGCTGACGCGCAAACTGCGTCAACGCGGCGCTGAGGCGGAGATGATCGAAACAGCCCTCGACCGTTTGACGGAAGAGGGGCTGCTTTCCGAAGCCCGTTATCTTGAAAGTTTTGTTTCCTACCGCGCCCGTTCCGGATATGGCCCTCTGCGGATTCGTGAAGAGCTGAGTCAACGCGGTTTGCAACGCGCCGATATAGAACTCGCCCTGCGCGAAAGCGGTATCAGTTGGCAGGAACAACTGCAGGAGACGTGGCGCCGGAAGTTCTCCGGGCATTTACCGATTGATGCGAAAGAACGGGCCAAACAGGGCCGGTTCCTGGCGTATCGGGGGTTCTCGATGGAGATGATCAACCGCTTGTTCAGCGGTCGAGGGATGGACGATTAAACCGATTCAATAAAAACGGCCCGCTATGAAAATAGCGGGCCGTTTTTTTTTGCCTTCAGATTGCCTTTGACGGCTCGCGGCTGCGTTGTGCTGTTTGCGGCCTGGAGTCGGCCCAGTTTTCCGGCAGGTTGATGTAGTCGATCAACTCCCTCAAGCGCCCGTGGGTGCGGGCATTGAAGGCGAAGGCAAGCCGCACCAGATGGCTGTACTGCGCTTCATCGTGTTCCTCGCCGGCGTAGGCGTGTTGATGAAACTGATCGCTCAGGCACAGATCGGCAAAAGCCTCCTGCATGTGTTCCAGCGCTTGATCGCTGAGCTTGTGATTCATGCGGATCACAAATTGTCGTTTGAGCCAGCGACTGGAGTGGAAGTTGCTGTAGAACTGGTTGATCTGCTCCACCGCCTCGTCGACGCTGTAGACCAGTCGCATCAGTTTCATGTCGGTCGGCAAAATGTAGTGGTTGCTCTCCAGTTGCTGGCGGATGAAGTCCATCGCGCCTTGCCAGAACGTGCCGCCCGGCGCATCCAGCAGCACCACCGGCACCAATGGACTTTTACCGGTCTGGATCAATGTCAGTACTTCCAGTGCTTCATCCAGTGTGCCGAACCCGCCCGGGCACAAGACCAGCGCGTCGGCTTCTTTGACGAAAAACAGTTTTCGCGTGAAGAAAAAGTGGAACGGCAACAGATTGCTGGTGCCGCCCACCGTCGGGTTGGCGTGCTGTTCGAAGGGCAGGGTGATATTGAAGCCTAGGCTGTGATCGCGGCCGGCACCTTCATGCGCGGCGGCCATGATGCCGCCCCCGGCGCCGGTAATGACCATCATCCCCGAGCGGGTCAATGCTGCCCCGAGTTCGCGGGCCATGGCATACAGCGGATGTTCGGCCGGCGTGCGCGCCGAGCCGAACACGGTGACTTTGCGTCGGCCCTTGAACTGCTCCAGCACCCGAAAGGCCTGCTCCAGTTCGCGCAGGGCTTGCAAGGTGATCTTGGCGTTCCAGCGGTTGTGGTCTTCCTGGGCCATGCGCAGCACGGTCAGGATCATGTCGCGGTAGATAGGAATATTCGGGCTGTTGGGGGAAACACGGTTGAGTTGTTCTTCGACCTTGCTGATGAGGTCGGGGCCGCTTTCCTGAAAATGACGGCTGAGCAAGTCATTCGGTTGGTAAGGCATTCAACGTCTCCTTCTGCACAGAGCGGATGGCCCTGACGAGCGGCGTCAGGGCCGCGCTGCAAAAAACACACGATCGGCAGTTCCTTTCCTGCCGTTGAAAAATGATCGGGAATACTCTGAATCTAGACCCTGGCGCGCATTTGCGCTGACTTGATCATTGCGCTGTAAAGTTTTGGCTGGCAACCGTTTATTGATTTTCCGCACGTTGCTTCACCGCTCGTCCGAACGTGCGCCGAGCTGCAATCGCTCTGATTTACTAACATACAGGCGCCTTACGACAGCTTCAGGTCAATAACTGTAGGTCAGGTGCACGCGATTCAAGGATTTGCAGGTGGCAAGGAGGCGAGACATATGGCCAGAGTGATTCTGGAGATCGATACGCAGCTGTATCGAATGTTGAAAGCGGCAGCCGAGACCAATCAGCTCAGTCTCGAAGAGGAGTGCTGCCGGCGCTTGGCGGGTGGCGAGCGCCGTTCGCACTATTTGCAGGCCTTGCTGGCGGAACTGCGCGCCGAGGATGAACAGCGGCGCGCCAATTCGCGATAGTTACTTCTTCTTCGCCGGGGCAGCTTTCGGGCAATCCGATTCCTGGTAGCTGGCGGAGCCGATCGCCTTGTTGGTTTTCACTTCAGTGAAGTCGTAACGCATGATCGCGCCCTTGGCCATCAGCTTGCGGTACGACGGGTTGTTGCACACCGAGGCGCCCAACTGAAAATACACAGCTTTAGGGTCAGCGCGCATTTTGTCGGCGTGGCTCTTCTGTACGCTCAGGTGGTTGATCAACTGAGTGCCTTCAACGGTGTAGCCCTGATCAAGAATGTCTTCATTGATTGCCCGAGGCGTGCCGACGCTGCTTTGGGCGGCGACGTTGCGCAGCTCGCGGTTCAGATTCTGCTCACTCAGGGAAGCAGCCTGAGCGGTGAAGGACGACGCCAGCAGAATGGCAGCGGTGGGAACGATAAGGCGCAGCATGAAACTCTCCTGGTTCAGTGACTGGTGGTTCGACCAGCCACGTGACTGTGCGTTCAGTGGCGGCGAATTATAGGGGAGCCGGTCGGGAGGGTACAGGTTTGTGCCCGTCGCTCTGGTAAACTGCCGGTCTTTATTGCCCTGCCGAGTGCTGTGCGTGTCGAGTTTTCCTGCCGTAAGGCGTTGCCCGTGACCCATCATGCCCCCAACGCCGTAGCCCGCTTGCGCGATCAGCGCGAGGACGAGGGCATCAAGCCGATTCAGGCCCGTGGCTTTCGCTCCGAGCGTTGCCGCGATTGCCGGGTGATCATCAGCCATTGCCTGTGCGCCTGGCGGCCGAACGTCGAAACGCGTTCGGGCGTGTGCCTGATCATGACCGGCAAGGAAGTGTTCAAGCCGAGCAACACCGGTTGGCTGATTGCCGACGTGGTGCGCGATAACCATGCGTTTATCTGGTCGCGTACCGAGCCCGATCCGCAGATGCTCGCACTGCTCAATGATCCGCAATGGCAACCGTATCTGGTGTTTCCCGGCGAATACGTAGAGCCGTCGCGAGTGACCAACACTGTCGCGATCGATAGCAACAAGCGTCCGTTGTTCATTCTGCTCGACGCCACGTGGACCGAGGCACGAAAGATTTTCCGCAAGAGCCCGTATTTCGATCGTTTGCCGATTCTCAGTCTGCTGCCCGACAAACTCTCACGCTACCGCTTGCGCCGTTCGACCCGCAGCGAGCACTTGTGCACTGCCGAAGTCGCGGCGCTGTGCCTGGAACTGGCCGGTGACAGCGACGCCGCCTCGGCGCTGGACGCCTATTTCGACGTGTTCAGCCAGCATTACCTCGGCGCCAAACAGCAACTGGACATGAATGAATCGACGCCGGCCCACGCCGAGTTGCTGCCCTATATACGAAAGCCGCAGCCGGAGTTGGCCCAATAGTGGCCCATACTGTACAAGCCGGCGGCCGTGCTGCTTGACCACCCCGTCTTCGCTGGGCATGCTTGGCGCCGATTAGGGTGCGGCCAAGGTTTGAAACGCCGTGTTTGCTGTTGATTGGCGTTGAACGTGCCCCTGTGGATACCGCTTTCAAGCGGCATCTTGAGTTGCTTTGGCCAGGCCGGAATGCACCGGGTCTGCCATCAAAAACAGGATCATTTGAAAAATGGCCACATACGACATCCTGATTGCCGATGATCACCCCCTGTTTCGTAGCGCCCTGCATCAAGCGGTGACGCTGGGCCTTGGCCCGGATGTGCGGCTGGTGGAGGTGGCGAGCATCGCCGAGCTGGAAACACGTCTGACCGAAAAGGCTGACTGGGATCTGGTCCTGCTGGACCTGAACATGCCCGGCGCTTTCGGTTTTTCCGGGCTGGTCATGCTTCGCGGACAGTACCCGCAGATTCCGGTGGTGATGGTTTCGGCGCAGGAAGAAGCTTCGGTGATGGTCAAATCCCGTGAGTTCGGCGCCAGTGGCTTTATTCCCAAGTCCAGCGACCTCAGCGTGATTCAGGAAGCCGTGCGCAAAGTGCTCGAGGGCGATGTGTTCTGGCCGCCACAAGCATTCGAGGCGGTCAGTGTGTCCGACGAAGCCAAAGCCGCCAGCGATGGCCTCGCCAGCCTGACGCCGCAGCAGTTCCGCGTGTTGACCATGGTCTGTGAGGGCCTGTTGAACAAGCAGATTGCCTATGAGCTGAGCGTGTCGGAAGCGACCATCAAGGCCCATGTCACGGCGATCTTCCGCAAGCTGAATGTGCGCACCCGCACGCAAGCGGCTTTACTGCTGCAACAACTTGAGTCAATTCCGAGCCAATAAAGGCTGGCATCTTCACGCTTTTTTGACTTTTGTTGCTCTAGCTTTCCCCACTCCTTTTCGGTTGGTTTCTACTTTATGTCACCTTTCAAGGGCCAGACCGGCCTGAAACGTATCCTCAATGCTTCGGGTTATTCGCTGGACGGCCTGCGCGCAGCTTTCACCGGTGAAGCGGCCTTCCGCCAACTGGTGCTGCTCAATGTCGTGCTGATTCCGTTGACGTTCTTTCTCAATGTCAGCCGCGTTGAGCAGGCGCTGTTGATTGCTGTGTGCCTGTTGGCGCTGATCGTCGAGTTGCTGAATTCGGCGGTGGAAGCGGCCATCGACCGCATTTCGCTGGAACTGCACCCGCTGTCGAAAAACGCCAAGGACATGGGCAGTGCCGCGCAATTTGTCGCACTGAGCATGATCGCTTTGGTGTGGGCAGTGATTCTGCTTTAAGCAATCGTCGGCAAAACGATCTCGTCGCTGCGCTGCACCCCGGCAGTGAAAGCGCGGCACAGATCGAGAAACTCGCGCATCGCCGAAGTCTGATACTTCTGCTTGTGCCAGATGAAGTAGAACTGCCGCGCCAGGTCCAGGTCCGGCGTCTCCACCGGCACCAGACTGCCACGGCGGAATGCATCACGCAGCGCCAGCCGCGAGATGCAGCCAATCCCCAGCCCCGATTCCACCGCGCGTTTTATCGCTTCGGTGTGTTCCAGCTCCAGGCGGATATTCAGCGCGCTGCGATGATGCCGCATGGCCTGATCGAACGTCAGGCGCGTGCCGGAACCCTGTTCGCGCAGAATCCATGCCTCGTGGGTCAGTTCTTCCATGGTCGCGGAGCCGCGTTGGGCCAGCGGATGTTGCGGCGCGCAGAAAACCACCAACTCATCTTCGACCCAGCTCTGCACTTCGATGTCCGGATGGCTGCAATCGCCTTCGATTAGACCCAGATCAATTTCGTAGTGGGCGACTTGTTGCACGATATTGGCAGTGTTCTGCACGTGCAGCTTTACCTGACTTTCCGGGTGGCGCTGCATGAAGCTGCCGATCAGCAGGGTCGCCAGGTAATTGCCGATGGTCAGCGTGGCGCCCACCGACAGCGAGCCGAAACCGGATTTGCCGTTGAGCAGGTCTTCGATTTCCTTGGCCTGGTCGAGCAGAGCCACCGCCTGCGGCAAGAGCTGTTTGCCGAGGGCGTTGAGGCTCAGCCGTTTACCGGCGCGGTCGAACAACTGGCAGCTGGATTGCCGCTCGAGTTCGGTGATCGACGTGCTCGCGGCCGACTGCGAGAGGTTGAGCAGACCCGCAGCACGGGATACGCTTTCCTGCTGGGCGACGGCGACGAAGACTTGCAGTTGACGGAGAGTAAATCGCATATCGATATAACCGATAACCCTTATCTTAATAATCCAGTTAACAGATATTGTCGTCGCTATTAGAATGCGATGCAATTGCGCACCGTCGCCTTCAAAAGCCAGCGCAGACCCAATATCCAGGAGTCAAACGTACATGAGCAACATGAACCACGAGCGTGTCCTCAGTGTTCATCACTGGAACGACACTCTGTTCAGCTTCAAGTGCACCCGCGATCCGGGTCTGCGCTTCGAGAACGGTCAGTTCGTGATGATCGGCCTGCAACAGCCCAACGGCCGCCCGCTTATGCGCGCTTACTCGATCGCCAGCCCGAACTGGGAAGAGCATCTGGAGTTCTTCAGCATCAAGGTGCAGGACGGCCCGCTGACCTCGCAGCTGCAGCACTTGAAGGAAGGCGACGAGATCATCATCTCGAAGAAGCCTACCGGCACTCTGGTTCTGGACGACCTGAACCCGGGCAAGCATTTGTACCTGCTGAGCACTGGCACTGGTCTGGCGCCGTTCATGAGCGTGATTCAGGACCCGGAAACCTACGAGCGCTTTGAAAAAGTGATCCTGGTTCACGGTGTGCGTTACGTCAACGAAGTCGCCTACCGCGAATTCATCACCGAGCACCTGCCGCAGAACGAGTTCTTCGGCGAGGCGCTGCGTGACAAGCTGATCTACTACCCAACCGTGACCCGTGAGCCTTTCGAGAATCAGGGCCGTCTTACCGACCTGATGCGCAGCGGCAAGTTGTTCAGCGACATCGGTCTGCCACCGATCAATCCGCAGGACGACCGCGCGATGATCTGCGGCAGCCCGAGCATGCTCGACGAGACCAGCGAAGTACTCGACAGCTTCGGCCTGAAGATCTCGGCGCGGATGCGCGAGCCGGGTGATTACCTGATCGAGCGTGCATTCGTCGAGAAGTAAGCCTCTCTTAAAAAGCCCCCATTGCCTATGCAGGCAATGGGGGCTTTTTTATGCCTGAAATATTTCCATCATGCTTGGCCACAATCCATGTAGGAGCTGCCGAAGGCTGCGATCTTTTGATCTTGATCTTAAAAAGAAAGATCAAAAGATCGCAGCCTTCGGCAGCTCCTACATTGGGTGCGGCATCAGACCGTGGCAGGAATGACTTCGAGTACGCGGATCTGCTCAGGCGTCGGGTAATGCCAGCGCACATCCAGATCCCAGAATTGCGCGCCGTATTCGCGTTCTGGCGCCGGGGTTTGGTAGGCCGGACGCGGATCCTGGGCCAGGCACTGCTCGATCAGCTCGACCAACGGCTCGCCAAGGCGCTGAGCGTGTGTGTGCGCCTGTTTCAACGCGGCGTCCGTCCACTGCACGTCAATCAGTTGCGGCGCGGCACTGGCGATGCTGTTGGAGGCGCCGGGGATAATATCGGCGTACGGTACGTAGGGTTTGATGTCGAGAATCGGCGTGCCGTCGAGCAGGTCAATGCCAGAGATGAACAGCCGATTGGCTTCGACTTTGTCCAGCTTCACCACCGATTGACCGATGCCGTTTGGCCGGTGTGTGGCGCGGGTGGCGAACACGCCCATGGACTTGTTGCCGCCCAAACGGGGCGGGCGCACTTTCAGGCGCGGTTTGTCCTCCAGCGCCTGATGGAACAGAAACAGCAGCCACACATGGCTGACCTGTTCCAGGCCCTGCACGGCGTCACCCTGATCGAACGGCGCCACCAGTTCCAGCACGCCACGGGCGGCGGGGGCCAATTGCGGTTGGCGGGGGATGGCGAATTTCTCCTTGAAGCAGGAGCGCACGAAGCCGATGGGGGAGACGCTGTAAGTCATGGTTTGCATTCGAAGCGGGGCGGGGTGGGCATGATAACCCGTCCAACCTCAAGTCTGGTGCTGGTCGGGCGGGCGCCATCGCTGGCGAGCCAGCTCCCACAGGGTTCTCGAGTGTTCTCATAACCGTGTACACCGAAGAACCTGTGGGAACTGGCTTGCCAGCGATAGCTTCACCGCCAATTCAGAGGCTGAAGCCACCATCAAGAGGAATAATATTCCCGGTCATGTAAGCCCCAGCCGTACTCGCCAGACTGATCGCCAACGCCGCCATCTCTTCCTCCCGCCCCCAACGCTTCATCGGAATCAACGCCGTATCCTCAGCCAATGCCTGCTGATCATTGCCAATATGCTGAGTCATCTTGCTCGGAAAGCGCCCCGGCGCAATCACGTTGACGTTGATGTGCTGGCTCACCAGCTCCCGTGCCAGTATTCGCGATAACTGATGCAAGGCCGCTTTACTCGGCCCGTAGGCATACGCCTGCTCGCCAAACGAAGAAATCCCCGCCACCGAACCGATGTTGATGATCCGCGCCGGGTTCGCCGCCGAACCCGCTTTGCGCAACAACGGTAGAAACTGCTGGATGCAACTGAACACCGACGTCACGTTGAGCTGCATGACTTTTTCCCAACCCTTGACCGGGTAACTTTCCAGCGGCGCGCCCCACGTGGTGCCGGCGTTGTTCACCAGAATATCCAGATGGGTGATCTGCTCGCCCAGGCGCGCGGCCAGTTCCTGCACGCCTTCTTCGGTCGCAAGGTTCGCCGCCACGCCGTGACACTTGCCCAAGGCGCTGAGCTCTGCCGCAGTTTGATGGCAGGCTTCGGCGTCGCGCGAGCAGACGTAAACGCGCGCGCCAGCCTCGACAAAGGCTTTGGCGATCATTTTGCCGATACCACGGGTGCCGCCGGTCACCAGAGCGGTGCGGCCTTGCAGGGAGAAATACGGGTGCATGGCGAGTCCTGAGGATTAGGGATCAATACACCCTAGTCGTCAGCCGCGAAAAGCGGAGCCACTATTTTCGGAGGGAATGAACGGTCATGCGCTGCGGCGGCGACCATCAGTCGCCACCGCAGAAGGGGATCAGGCCGGGCGAACGCGCAGGGTCAGACCCTTGAGGAAGTTGCGCAGCAACTGGTCGCCGCACGGGCGGTAGTTGGTGTGGCCGACCTTGCGGAACAGCGCGCTCAGCTCAGGCTTGGACACCGGGAACTCGGCGGCCTTGAGGATTGCGTGCATGTCGTCTTCTTTCAGTTCGAAAGCCACGCGCAGCTTTTTCAGGATGATGTTGTTGGTCACCGGCACTTCGATCGGCTGTGGCGGACGGCTTTCGTCCTTGCCGCGCTTGAAGATCACCAGACCATCGAGGAAGTGCGCGATGACTTCGTCCGGGCAGCGCACGAAGCCTTCTTCGTCTTCTTCTTTCTTGTCGAGCCAGGTCACTACGTCAGCGAGGGTCACGTCCAGGCCGCCGAGTTTGATGATCTCGACCACTTTCTTGTCGCTGATGTCGAGCATGTAGCGCACGCTGCGCAGTACGTCGTTATGAACCATGTGGGTAATCCTGATGCGTTGTGGGCAGCACGCGGGCGCGCTGCCGGAATGTGTGGCGGTAGTGGAAGTCTTAGAACTTCTCTTTGCCGGACAGGTAGCGCCATTGGCCGACCGGGACCTTGCCGATCGACACGCCGCCGATACGGATGCGGCGGATACCGACGACCTTCAGGCCGACCGCTTCGCAGAACTGGGCGATGATCCCCGGCTGCGGGTTTTTCATGGCGAAGCGCAGACGGTTTTCGTTCTGCCAGCTGGCCTTGACCGGCGGCAGTTCCTTGCCCTTGTGCGTCAGGCCGTGCTGCAAGCGGTTGAGGCCGTGAGCGACCATGTCACCTTCGACCTCGACCACGTATTCCTGCTCGATCTTCGCGGCGTCGGCGGTGAGCTTGCGCAGGATCTTCCAGTCCTGGGTGAACACCAGCAGGCCGCTGGCCTTGGGCTGCAGGTCGGCGCTGGCGGTCAGGCGCAGGAAGTGCCCGCGCAACGGGCGCTTGCTGTAGCGGTGCTCTTCGCTGAGGGTCTCTGCGCTGAGCGACTGCATGGCGGTTTCAACATCCATGCCGGCCGGGGCGTTGAGCAGGATGGTCACTGGCTCCGGCGCGGTGGCCTTGGCATCCTTGTCGAGCTCGACCTTCTGGTCGCCGACCTTGAACTGCGGCTCATCAATGACTTCGCCGTCCACGGTGACCCAGCCGCCCTCGATGAACAGCTCGGCCTCCCGGCGGGAGCAACCGACCAGTTCGATGAGGCGTTTGGAGAGGCGAATCGGGTCAGTCATGACAGGGCCGTAACAAAAAAGGGGTGGGCATTGTACCTGTGTGGCGCCGGTTAAGCCCGGTTCCATTTACACGGTATTCGTATTCCCTGTGGGAGCTGGCTTGCCAGCGATAGCATCACCTCGGTATTTGTTGCACACCGCAGTGTCCGCATCGCTGGCAAGCCAGCTCCCACAGGGTTTGTGTTGTGTCAGCCGTTACTGGAGCGTTGCTGGTTCTGGCGCAAGCGCATATGCAGCAGCGGATACGGCTGGCCCATGCCATCCACCTCCGAGCGGCCGATCACCTCGAAACCCTGCTTGAAGTAGAACCCCAGCGCCTGCGGGTTCTGTTCGTTGACGTCGAGTTCATCGGCATTCAAATGTTGCATCGCGTAGTTGAGCAGTTTCTTGCCCAATCCCTGGCCGCGATGGGCGGGGTCGATGAACAGCATTTCGATCTTGCCCGCTGCAACACCGGCAAACCCGGTGATGCGCTGATTGGCGTCTTTGGTGCAGACCAGCATCACCGCATCCAGATAACGGGTGAGCACCAGGTTGCGCAACAGTTCGATGTAGCTGTCCGGCAGAAAATCATGGGTCGCGCGAACCGAGGCCTCCCAGACCCGGGTCAGTTCCTGATAATCGCTAAGTTTCGGTGTGTGGATGACCGAATGGTGACGCATGCCCGTCTGCCTCTTGTCCGTTTCAAGGGAGTCCGTCCCCCGCTAAACGATAGCCGTAAAAAAGCCCCGCATCTTGTAAAAAGAGCGGGGCTTTTTGTATTTGTTGCGGTGTCTGGCTGGCTATTTCTGTCGCCAGCAAGAGCTCTCCCCCTCACCCCAACCCTCTCCCCCAAGGGGCGAGGGGGAAGGGAGCTGATCTTCGTGCTGTTCAAAACCTGAGTTCGACTCGAACGTTCAGGTCGCCGTAATACGAAAGAACAACTCAATCAGTCCCCTCTCCTCCAAGGGGGCGAGGGGGAAGGGGGCTGATCTTCATGCTGTTCAAAATCTGAGTTCGACTCGAACGTTCAGGTCGCCGTAATACGAAAGAACAACTCAATCAGTCCCCTCTCCTCCAAGGGGGCGAGGGGGAAGGGAGCTGATCTTCATGCTGTTCAAAATCTGCGTTCGACTGGATATTTCAAGTCGCCACAATTCGAAAGAACACCTCGATCAGTCCCCTCTCCCTCTGGGAGAGGGTTAGGGTGAGGGGCTTTTGATCTTCAGATCAGATCTGCTCAGCCCACAGATCATATTCGTCAGCATCAGTGACTGTGCACCAGACCTTATCGCCCGGCTTCAGGTTGCTGCCGTTGTCGATAAACACGTTGCCATCGATTTCCGGTGCATCGAAGAAGCAGCGGCCAACCGCGCCTTGCTCGTCGACTTCGTCTACCAGCACTTCGATTTCACGGCCGATGCGCATCTGCAGACGCGCCGAGCTGATCGCCTGCTGGTGCGCCATGAAGCGCTCCCAGCGGTCCTGCTTGACGTCGTCCGGCACCACTTCCAGGTCCAGATCATTGGCAGGCGCGCCATCGACCGGCGAGTACTGGAAGCAGCCAACGCGGTCGAGTTGTGCTTCGGTCAACCAGTTCAGCAGGTACTGGAAGTCTTCTTCGGTTTCGCCTGGGAAGCCGACGATGAAGGTCGAACGGATGATCAGGTCCGGGCAGATTTCGCGCCAGTTCTTGATGCGCGCCAGGGTCTTGTCTTCGAACGCCGGGCGTTTCATCGACTTCAACACTTTCGGGCTGGCGTGCTGGAACGGGATGTCCAGATACGGCAGGATCTTGCCGGCGGCCATCAGCGGGATCAGCTCATCAACGTGCGGATACGGGTAAACGTAGTGCAGACGCACCCAGACGCCGAGGGTGCTCAGCGCTTCGCAGAGTTCGGTCATGCGGGTTTTTACCGGCGCGCCGTTCCAGAAACCGGTGCGGTATTTCACGTCAACGCCGTAGGCGCTGGTGTCTTGCGAGATCACCAACAGCTCTTTAACGCCGGATTTGACCAGGCGCTGAGCTTCGTCGAGCACATCACCGACCGGACGGCTGACCAGTTTGCCGCGCATCGACGGGATGATGCAGAAGCTGCAGCTATGGTTGCAGCCTTCGGAAATCTTCAGGTAGGCGTAGTGACGCGGAGTCAGCTTGATGCCTTGCGGCGGCACCAGGTCGATCAGCGGGTTGTGATCCTGACGCGGTGGCACGACTTCGTGCACGGCGTTGACCACTTGCTCGTACTGCTGCGGACCGGTCACGGCCAGCACGCTCGGGTGTACGTCGCGGATATTGCCTTCTTCCACGCCCATGCAACCGGTGACGATCACCTTGCCGTTTTCCTTGATCGCTTCGCCGATCACTTCCAAAGATTCAGCCTTGGCCGAATCGATGAAGCCGCAGGTGTTGACCACCACGACGTCGGCGTCCTGATAGGTGGACACCACGTCATAGCCTTCCATGCGCAGCTGGGTCAGGATGCGCTCGGAGTCGACCAGTGCTTTCGGGCAACCCAGAGATACAAAGCCAACCTTTGGATTGGCCGGCGCGGGAGTGGTGGACATGTCTAACCTCGGTATTTTGTGACATCGCTTTCTTGATGCGAAAGCCGACGGACGGGCGCTTAGGGCGCGCCTCTGATCAAAAAGTGCGCAATTCTAGCGATGAGCAACGCACTTGACCAGCTTTATGCAGGGAAATACGACGAGTGCTGCGCTATGCTTCGCGCCGTTGAGCTTTACCAATTTTTTACAGTCAACAAAACGTCTGTAACAACAGGTAAAACAGCGCATGCTGCACCACAAAGCATAGTGCTTCATTCAAAGAAGCCGGTTCTGAGAAGTAGGAGTGTTGGATGGGTCAGGCAAGTAGTCAGGCGGCGGGCGCCGAGCATTCGGCTGCAAAACCGCTGAGCATGCTGGTCGCGGCAGTCGGGGTAGTTTACGGCGACATCGGCACAAGCCCGTTGTACACCCTCAAAGAAGTTTTCGCTGGTCACTATGGGGTGCCGGTTAACCACGACGGAGTTTTCGGGATTCTGTCGTTGATTTTCTGGTCGCTGATTTGGGTCGTCACCATCAAGTACGTGTTGTTCGTACTGCGCGCTGACAACCAGGGGGAAGGGGGGATCATGGCGCTGACCGCTCTGGCGCGGCGTGCATCCAGCCGCTACCCGAAACTGCAAACGGTGCTGGTGATTCTGGGGCTGATCGGTGCAGCGCTGTTTTACGGCGACAGCATGATCACGCCGGCGATTTCTGTCTTGTCCGCGGTTGAAGGTCTGGAGCTGGCGTTCGATGGCCTGGAGCGCTGGGTGGTGCCGATGGCACTGGTGGTGCTGGTCGCGCTGTTCCTGATCCAGAAACACGGTACCGATCGCATTGGCAAGCTGTTTGGCCCGGTGATGGTGGCGTGGTTCCTGGTACTGGGCGGTTTGGGTATCAGCGGAATTCTTAAACACCCGGAAGTATTGAGCGCGCTGAACCCGATTTGGGGGGTGCGTTTCTTCATCGTACATCCGGGCATGGGCGTGGCGATTCTCGGCGCGGTGGTGCTGGCACTGACCGGCGCCGAAGCCTTGTACGCCGACATGGGCCACTTCGGCCGCAAGCCGATTGCCCGCGCCTGGCTGATTCTGGTGCTGCCGGCCTTGGTGTTGAACTACTTCGGTCAGGGCGCGTTGCTGCTGGAAAACCCGGAAGCGGCGCGTAACCCGTTCTACCTGCTGGCGCCGAACTGGGCACTCGTGCCACTGGTGGTACTGGCGACCCTGGCCACGGTCATTGCTTCGCAGGCGGTGATTTCCGGCGCGTTCTCGTTGACCCGTCAGGCCATCCAGCTTGGCTACATTCCGCGCATGCACATACAGCACACTTCCAGTGCCGAACAGGGCCAGATTTACATCGGTGCGGTGAACTGGGCGCTGATGGTCGGCGTGATCCTGTTGGTCATTGGCTTCGAATCCTCGGGCGCGCTGGCGTCGGCTTACGGTGTGGCGGTGACCGGCACGATGCTGATCACCAGCATATTGGTGTCGGCAGTGATTCTGCTGTTGTGGAAATGGCCGCCGCTGTTGGCGGTGCCTATTCTGATTGGCTTCCTGCTGGTCGATGGCCTGTTCTTCGCGGCCAACGTGCCGAAGATCATTCAGGGCGGTGCGTTCCCGGTACTGGCGGGGATCGTGCTGTTCATCCTGATGACCACCTGGAAACGCGGCAAGGAGCTGCTGGTCGATCGCCTCGACGAAGGCGCGCTGCCGCTGCCGATCTTCATCAGCAGTATCCGCGTGCAGCCACCGCACCGCGTGCAGGGCACCGCGGTGTTCCTCACCGCGCGCTCCGACGCCGTGCCGCATGCCCTGTTGCACAACCTGCTGCATAACCAGGTGTTGCATGAGCAAGTGGTGTTGCTGACCGTGGTCTACGAAGACATCCCGCGTGTACCGCCATCGCGACGCTTCGAAGTCGAGGCCCACGGCGAAGGCTTCTTCCGGGTGATCCTGCACTTCGGCTTCACCGACGAGCCGGATGTGCCGCAGGCGCTGAAGCTGTGTCATCTGGATGATCTGGACTTCAGCCCGATGCGCACCACGTACTTCCTCAGCCGCGAAACGGTGATTGCCTCGAAACTTGAGGGCATGGCGCGTTGGCGTGAGGCGTTGTTTGCGTTCATGTTGAAGAATGCCAATGGCAATTTGCGGTTCTTTAATTTGCCGTTGAACCGGGTGATTGAGTTGGGGACGCAGGTGGAGATGTAAGCCTGACCTCAAATGAAAAGCCCCCGTCGGCCTAGTGGCTGGCGGGGGCTTTTTTGTGGGCGTCTGGTCGAGCGGGTATTTGGTCGGTGGCTGGAAACAGGAGGTTGCACTGTGTTTAATTCAACGCAATACTCTGTGCATTATTGTGCTAATCAGCAAGTGAGTGAGAGGTAGTTATGACGGCATTACTAGAACGTGCTGACCAGGCAATTTCCGTCACTGCCATGGTCAGGAGCTTCAGTGCGAAGCTCAAGGAAATCTCCAGTCGTGCAACGGAGCGTTTGGTTATCTTCAAAGACAATCAACCGGCCGCTGTCATCATCAATGTGCAGGCCTATCAAGAGATGCTGGATGAACTCGAGAATCTGCGCATCGAAGCGGCAGCCCGGGAGAGATTGATCAATTTTGATCCGGCCCAGGCGGTCAGCCATGACGATATGCGGGCCCGGTATGCCAGGAAGGACTAAAGGAGTGCTGGATGGTTTGGGGAGTGATTTATCATCCGGAAGTCCAAGGGGATCTGGATCAACTGGGATCTGCGGCAGCCAACCGGATTCTTGATGTCATTGAAGAGCGGATTATTAATGGTGAGCCAGACAAGTCTGGAAAACCGCTCAGATCCAGCCTTGCCGGATGTCGCAGGATTCGCACGGGCGACACGCGCATTGTTTATCGGGTCAATGGCAGGGCGATTCAGGTGTTGATCGTCGCCGTTGGGGTGCGGCGAGATGAAGAGGTTTACGACGCCGCCGAGCGTCGAATCTGATCAATGTGTCGAACCCAATTAAAAGATAGCCCTCGCCGGTTTTTCAACTGGCGGGGGCTTTTTTGTGCCTGCGCTTTTACATGCTCTCGGGTGCATCTAATTCAGATTCAGCCTTTGTTCGCGGAGGACGAGGAGTCAGTGTCTGAATCACATCATCAAGCAAAGCCTTGCCCATGAGTGTGAGGTAATGCGCAGCCCAGGCATGGCGGTCGGTGTCTCTGATGAAGGCCGCATCTTCGGCGAAGGATTTTGCGAGGTACAGCAGGTCGGAGGATTGCGACAAGGCATCGATGATCGGGATGCCGGAGCGAACGCTGAAGAACGCTTGATCGGAGTTGTAGAGGAAGGGGGTGAAGCCGATGGTTTTAAGATCAGATTGATTGTTCATGTCAGTTCCCTTGATTTCGAGAGCTGCCGCATCCGATACCAAGCGAATGGGTGGCAGCTGTGCGCAGGTTGGTAAACCGGGGAACCAAGGAAACCGGCACGCTCGAAAGCGTCCCACACACAGCTGCCATAACACAGGGGCACAGACGTGTAATACGCCTGAGTCGTGTCGGGTGCGCTGTTGCGCCTTATTCCACCGGGTTACCAAGCCCGATCGCTGAATGGGTCAGCGACGTCTGGAGAGTATCCCGTCAAAAAACAGCGCAATAGAGCGGCAGAGCGTCCAAACACGAGTTTCGGAGTTTGCCTACAAGGTCTGTGGGCGTCATCCGATATTGCAAGACTGGAAGTAAACGAAACTAAACGCCGGACACGCAATTCCTTGTAGGAGTGGGGTCATCGTCCGAGATGTAAAAAGCCCCCGTGACTGTGAAGTTGCGGGGGCTTTTTGTGGGCGCGGCTCAGATCACTCTTCGGCAACCGAGTCCTTGCTCTGACGCTTTTCGATCAAATCCACCAGACGCTTGGCCAGCGCCGGGTAGTTCTCGTCGAAGTGGTGGCCACCAGGCAGCTTCACCGCTTCGCCCACCGCAGTCTTGTCCGTGCAGCCGCTTTCATCCGTCTCTTCTTCACCATAGATGCACACAACCTTGGCGGGTGGCAGCTTGGCCATTTCCGGGCCGGTGGCGGCTTCTTTGCCGGCATTGCCCAGCCAGCCTTCGACTTCGATTTCGAAGCTGCCGGTGCGGGCGAAGGCCAGCAGGATGATGGCGTCGACGCGTTGCTGCTCGGTGTCCGGCAGGCGGTTGTAGATCGCCGGCAGGACGTCAGCACCGAACGAGTAACCGGTCAGGATGAAGCGCTTGGTGCCCCATTTCTGCCGGTAGTGCTGCATCAGTTCGGTCAGGTCCAGCGCGCTCTGCTCCGGGCTCTTGTGCTGCCAGTAGTAGCGAAGGGTGTCGATGCCGACCACCGGGTAGCCGATCTTGGCCATTTCACCGGCCACGTCGCGGTCGAGGTCGCGCCAGCCGCCGTCACCGGAGAGGAACAGGGTCACGGTGTCTTTCGCTTGGCCGGCCGGCACTTCCACCACCGGGATGGCCAGACCGCCGTTGGCCTTGTCGCCGCCAACGAGGATCTTGCGCAGTTCGTTGTTGAGCACTTGCGGCAGGTTGATGTCGTAGTCGCTGATGCTGGTTTCGGCGTTCGGTTGATCGCGCACGAAACCTGCGCTGGCGTCGTCCGGGTTGTCGTTCCAAGCCACCAGCCAGTGGCCGTGGGCGGCGGATTTCGGCAGCAGGTGGGTGCAGCCACCCTTTTCCAGGGCGAGGTCAACGGAGACGGCTTGGGCCTTGTCGTCTTTTTGCTCGGACAACCAGCGCCAGGCCAGTACCGCGCCGGGGCCGATACCGCTGACCAGCGTGGCCGGGCCGTTCAGTTCGCGCAGACCGGTTTGCAGGGCACGGCTTTGCAGCAGGCAGTCCTTGGGCAGAATCACCTGAACGATCTGCGCCGAAGCGCTGCGGCTCAGGGTGGTCAGTTGTTTTTCACTGAGCTTTTGGTCGTCATTAACGGCGATCAGCACCTGCGCCTTGGGCTTGGTGCCGGGGATGATGCGGGTCAAAACGGTGCCGTCTGCCGCCGTAATAGGTTCGAGCGTCGGTTCCGGTGCCGGACGTTTGAGGTACCAGAAACCGCCGCCGGCAATCACGGCCAGCACGATCAGTGCGGCCAGGATGTACTTCAGGGAGCGTTGAATCATCAGCGTTTCACCAATCCAGTCAAGCCGCCCGCGATCAGGGCAGCAGTGTCGGCCAGCGCCACCAACGGATCGAGTCCGGCGGGCACGGCCATATAACGGGGTTCCCAGTCAGGCTGGAACTTGTCTTTGAAGCGGCGCAAGCCTTGGAAGTTGTACAACTGCTCACCACGGCGGAAGACCATCGAGCCCAGACGCTGGGTCAGCGGTGCACCACGCCGGGGTTGCAACCCCGACAACGGCACCATGCCCAGGCTGAAGCGCGCGTATCCGTGACTCTTATAGTGTTGAATCAGGCCGACCATCATGAATTCCATGGTCAGCTTGGGGGCATCCGGGTGCGAACGCATCAGATCGAGGCTCGCCAGGTTGTGGCTGTAAGTCTCGAGCAGGTTGGCGAATGCCACCGGGCGCCCTTCGAAGCGAATCACCGCGATGCGGAAATGCTTCAGGTAATCGTCACTGAAACGGCCGAGGGAGAAACCTTTCTCACGCACGTTCTTGCCGGTTAGCCACGCATCGGAAATCACTTTCAGCTCGTCCATCGGCGCCTGACCGGGCTCATGGATTTCCAGCGACAAGCCGTCGCGGGTGCCACGGTTCCAGGTGTAGCGCAGGTCCTTCATCTCTTTGCCCTTGGCTTCCAGGTCAAAGCGATGCAGATCGACCCGGGCTTCTTCGCCGAGTTTGATCGCGGTCAGGCCGATGTCCATGTAGTACGGCAGGTTCTCCGCGCGCACTTGATAGAAGACCGGGCGGGCGTGGTGAATGTCGCAGAGGTCGCGGAACTGCCAGATCATCTCGGCGCGTTGCTGGCCGGGGCCGATCGGGTCGTACAGGGCCACCAGGCTGCGGCCACGGCGTGCGTACATCAGGAATGCTTCGTCGTTCTGGTGAAACAGCAACGCCTTGTCACCGGTCAGCGCGAGGCCACCGTCGGGTTGCGACGACGCCATCAGAATCTTCGCCGAGCGATCGAGCTCGTCAGGCGTCGGCAGGTGAATGACCGGGCGCGCGGTGCGCAACAGCCAGGTCAGTGCGATCACCAGCAACAGCACGGCGGCACCGAGCAGCGAGCGCAGGCCACGCGGGGCGTCAGCGTCGAGGGTGAACTGCCACCACAGTTGATGGCTGTACGGTACGTCCTGATAGGCGAACAGCAGCAGCCACGTCGAAGCGCCCAGCACGCAGAGACTGGCCACCAGATACAGCGGCGAGAACGGCAGTTCGGTCAGGCGGCTCGGACGATAGAACGAGCGACGGAACACACCGAGCAATGCTGCGGTGAGGGTCATCAGCGTCGCTTCTTCCCAGTCGAAACCTTTGAGCAGCGAGAGCAGGGCGCCGACCAGCAGCAGAATGGTGGTGAGCATCCACGCGGCCGACAGGCGCCGGCGCAGGCCCTGAGCCAGCATCAGGCAGAGTACGCCGATCAGGCTGGCGCCGAAGTGCGAGGCGTCGACCAGACGATGCGGGATCAGAAAACCGATGTGCTCCAAGCGTGTGTCGATCTCGGGAGTCGCGCCGGAAAACAGCAGCACCACACCGGAGAGGAACACCAGCACTGCCAGAATCGGTGCTGCCAGACCGGATGCCGCGCGCATGGTCTGGGTCTGAAACAGGCGTTGGCCTTCGTTGATCAGCAGCAATACGCAGGCAACCAACAGCGGCAGCACCACGTAGATCAGGCGATACAGCAGCAGCGCGGCTGCCAGGGGCGCGGCGCCGAGCTTGTCAGCGAAAGCGGCCAGCAGGATCGCTTCGAACACACCGACACCGCCGGGCACATGGCTGAGTACGCCGGCAGCCAGCGCCAACAGGTACACCAGCAGGAAAGCACCAAACGGCGGCGCTTCCGGTAGCAACAGATAGAGAACAGTGGCGGCAGCGGCAACGTCGAGCGCGGTGATGACCAGTTGCAGGAAGGTCAGGCGGCGACCCGGCAGGCGCAGGGTGCGGCGGCCCACCCTGACCAGCAGGTTGTCGCGCAACGGTTGTTCCGGCAGGCGCCGACGGTAGATGCCGATAGCCAGTACTGCGCCTAGCAACAGCACGATAGCGGCGACCGTGCCGAGCAACCCTTCGGACAAGCCCAGTGCCTGGGATGCCGCAGGCAGGTCGCTCAGCGTGGCCAGTGCAGCCAGCGGCGGCAAGGCGCAACCCAGCGACAGACTGGCGAACAAGGTCATGTGCGCGACTTCCGACGCTCCTAGCCCCAGTCGTGCATATAAACGGTAGCGTACCGAGCCGCCGGACAGCAGCGACAGACCGATTGCATTGCCGATCGCAAACGCGGTGAAGCCGCCCAGGGCCAAGGTGCGCGGCGGCAAGGTTACGCCGGCATAGCGGCTGGCCGACCATTCGTAGCCGAGCAGGATAATGAAGCCGACCACCGTCGCGCCGAACGCACCGAGGAGGGCGGGTTTCGGCACGTCGAGAATCGAGTCGTGCAAGGCATCGAGATCGAGTTCGGCGAGCAGATGACGACAGGCAATCAGCGCAATGGCGAACAATAGCAAGGTAACCCCCAGCCCGATGGGCTGACGGTATTTGCTTAACCGATCCAGCAAGCGCAGGCGCTCGGGTTTGATCGGGTGTTCCGCTGTGACGGTGTCTTGTGGATCAGACGAGTTGGCGCGCATCAATCACCTCTTGGATTGTGCGCGACAGGATGGAGGTATCCAGCCAAGTTACCAATCCCTGTAGAAAAAAATAATCACAAAATACTACGCCTCTCACCGGGTATCGGCGAGGGCAGTTCCTGGATTGCAGAGGTCTTGCATGCGACTCAAGCATAGTCGCAAGTCGGCACCTCTGAAGATCCCAAGCGGTTCACTGCACAGTGACAGATCATTGTTGCGAAAGGACTTTTTCAACAGATACAAAAAAGGCCACTCTTTCGAGTAGCCTTTTTTGATGTTTGGTTGCGGGAGCCGGATTTGAACCGACGACCTTCGGGTTATGAGCCCGACGAGCTACCAGACTGCTCCATCCCGCGTCTGTGTGGCGGCATTCTACAGGCGAACGGCGAGGTGTCAACCGCTAATCCCGTAAAGGGTCAAATAAGTGTGCAATCGCGTCAAACGGTCGCAGGCAGCGCGTTAAGTTTCGGAAACGCAACGAATTCCTGTTTGGCGGTTTGCTCTCGCCAAGAGGGGAGACCTGAAAAACAGACGCGCACAAAAAAGGCCACTCTTTCGAGTAGCCTTTTTTGATGTTTGGTTGCGGGAGCCGGATTTGAACCGACGACCTTCGGGTTATGAGCCCGACGAGCTACCAGACTGCTCCATCCCGCGTCTGTGTGTCGGCATTCTACAGAGGAACGCCGGGGTGTCAACCCGCAATCCGGATAAAATCTGTTGAGGTTCAATCGGTTAGCGCTTTTTGTCGGGCGTTTTTCCCGCGGCAGGGCAGGTGGCGCAAGGCTTTCAGCTCTATTGGAGGTCGCTCGTCGATTGATAAAGTAAATTCAAAAGACATTTCCTACCGTCTGGAAAGAACATTCATACCACTGGTGCTATATACAGGTGTCAGTGAGATACTGCCCATCCGGTTCGCCACGTTTCCTTTTCTGACATGACCCAGCGAAAAATCATCCACATCGACTGCGATTGTTTCTACGCCGCCATCGAGATGCGCGATGACCCGCGTCTGGCCGGCAAGCCGTTGGCAGTGGGTGGTTCGGCGGACCGGCGCGGGGTGATCGCCACCTGTAACTATGAAGCGCGCGCGTACGGCGTGCGTTCGGCGATGGCGTCGGGGCATGCCTTGAAACTGTGCCCGGACCTGACCATCGTCAAGCCGCGTATGGATGCGTATCGCGAGGCTTCGAAAGAGATTCATACGATTTTTGCCGATTACACCGACCTGATCGAGCCGTTGTCGCTGGATGAGGCTTATCTGGATGTATCGGACAGTGCGCATTTTGGTGGCAGCGCCACACGCATCGCCCAGGACATCCGCCGCCGCGTTTCCAATCAATTGCACATCACCGTTTCCGCTGGCGTAGCGCCGAACAAGTTTCTGGCGAAGATCGCCAGCGACTGGAAGAAGCCCAATGGCTTGTTCGTGATTACCCCGGATCAGGTCGAGGGCTTTGTCAGCGGTTTGCCGGTGAGCAAGTTGCACGGCGTCGGCAAGGTCACCGCTGACAAGCTCGGCAAGCTCGGCATCGTCGACTGTCAGCACTTGCGTGAGTGGGACAAACTGGCGCTGGTGCGCGAATTCGGCAGTTTTGGCGAGCGACTGTGGAGTCTGGCCCGTGGGATCGATGATCGGTTGGTGCATAACGACAGTCGGCGTCAGTCAATCAGCGTGGAAAATACCTACGACGTTGACCTGCCGGACTTGCGCAGTTGCCTGGATAAATTACCCGAGCTGCTGGAAACCCTGAAAACCCGCATGGCGCGGATCGACAGCAGTTATCGGCCGGGCAAGCCGTTCGTCAAAGTGAAATTCCATGACTTTACCCAAACCACCTTGGAGCAGGCCGGGGCAGGGCGGGATCTGGGCAGTTATCAGTTGATGCTGACGCAGGCTTTCAATCGCGGCGGGAAACCGGTGCGGTTGTTGGGGGTTGGGGTGCGGCTGGAGGATTTGCGGGGTGGGTTTGAGCAGATGGAGCTGTTTGAGCGGTAATTTTTCGGTGAATTCGAGATTGCCATCGCGGGCAAGCCCGCTCCCACAGGGTTCTATAGTGATGCACAAAATGTGTGAACACCCGAAACCTTGTGGGAGCGGGCTTGCCCGCGATGCTTTCAGCTGTTAATTCGGTCCCGGATCCGCGACCAGTCGCCCGGCATCCTTGGTCAACGACTTGAGAAACTCGGTCTGCAACTCAGGATCGTTGCGCGTCAGTTCGATCAGGCTTTGTTCCAGCTCGCTGGCTTCTTCTTCCAGACCCAGTTCCGACAGACGTTTGACCCGGTGTACCCACTGGCTCACTTCGTCGTCTTCCAGATCGTCGTAAATCAGCCCGTGTGCTTCCAGCAACTTGCCGCGCAGATGGCTGCTGATCACCAGTGATGAGTCAGAGTGCACGTCATCCTTGGCGTCTTCGACGCTGATCTGCAGTTTGCCGACGTGATTGAGGTCATTCTCGGCGAACGGACTGTCGAGCAGGTTCAGACGCAGCACACCGTTACGATCGGTGGTCATGTCGAAGGTCTGCTTGCCAGCCTTGACCTGCACCGGCCGCTCGCTCCACGGCAGGCTCGAATACTCCGTGCGCTTGTCGCGCTGGACTTCATCGATGCCGGCCAGGTTCTGTTGCGCACGACCGTTGGACTGCGCGTTCATGAACGGGTTGAGTCCGGCAAAGCCATAGCTCAGCCAGTCTCTGGTGATGCTGTCCGGCAAGTTGCCGAGGGCGAACACATTGACCACGTTGGCGCCGATGCCTCCGGCCACGGCTACCGCGCCCAGCGGGATCTCGTAGATCTCCCGCCAAGGCTGGTAAGGCGTGTAGCGATCGTAGCGACGTGTCACTTCGAACTCGGTGACTTCAAAAGTCTTTTGTTCGTTGATCTTCACGCGTCGCTGCGGCAGCTCAAGCGCCTTAGGCTCACCGACATCGATCTGCAGGCTGTGGTCGAGCAGCTTTCGCTCGACCCGCTCTTCGTGCTCGCTGCGTTGTGACATGTGATTGGCACAGCCGCTGACCAGCAGGGCACCGCACAGGGCGGCGCCACCGAGGCCTAAGGTGTTTCGCTTGAACATGACGTCTCTATCTGGTTTCAGCGGCGGATACGGGCCTGAAGGAAGGACAATACGTCGGCCACCGGCAGCGCTTGCGCCTCGCCTTCGGTACGGCTCTTGTATTCCAGGTTGCCTTCGGCGAGGCCGCGGTCGCTGACCACGATCCGGTGTGGAATGCCGATCAGCTCCATGTCCGCGAACTTGATGCCCGGGCTGGTTTTCTTGTCGCGATCATCCAGCAGCACTTCGAAACCGGCGGCCGTCAGTTCGGCGTACAGCTTGTCGGTGGCTTCGCGCACCTGCTCGGTTTCATAGCGCAGCGGTACCAGAGCGATCTGGAACGGCGCCAGCGTGTCGCTCCAGATGATGCCGTTTTCGTCGTTGTTCTGCTCGATGGCAGCGGCGACCACGCGGGAAACGCCAATGCCGTAGCAGCCCATTTCCAGGGTCACCGGCTTGCCGTTCTCGCCCAGCACTTCGCACTTCATCGCCTTGCTGTACTTGTTGCCCAGCTGGAAGATGTGTCCGACTTCGATGCCGCGTTTGATTTCCAGAGTGCCTTTACCGTCCGGGCTTGGGTCACCGGCGACCACGTTACGCAGGTCAGCCACGGTCGGAACCGGCAGATCACGCTCCCAGTTCACGCCGAAGTAGTGCTTGTCGTCGATGTTCGCGCCGATACCGAAGTCGCTCATCAGTTCGACCGAACGGTCAATGATGATTGGCAGCGGCAGGTTCAGCGGGCCGAGCGAGCCGGCGCCGGCGCCGATGGCGTCACGCAGTTCGGCATCGGTGGCCATGACCAGCGGGCTGGCCACGCCAGGTTGCTGGGCAGCCTTGATTTCGTTGAGTTCGTGGTCGCCACGGATGACCAGTGCGATCAGCTTGCCTTCTTCTTCGGCGCGCACGATCAGGGTCTTGATGGTCTTTTCAATCGGCAGATTGAATTTTTCCACCAGCGCCGCGATGGTTTTGGTGTCTGGCGTGTCGACCAGACGCAGCTCTTCGGTCGGAGCAGGACGCGAAGTTTCGCGTGGCACCGCTTCGGCTTTTTCGATGTTCGCCGCGTAGTCGGAACCGTTACTGAAAACGATGTCGTCTTCGCCGGACTCGGCCAGTACGTGGAATTCGTGGGAGCCAGCGCCACCGATCGAGCCGTTGTCGGCTTCAACCGGACGGAATTTCAGACCCAGACGCGTGAAGATGTTGCAGTAGGCTTCATGCATGCGGTCATAGGTGATCTGCAGCGACGCTTGGTCAGCGTGGAAGGAGTACGCATCCTTCATGATGAATTCGCGACCGCGCATCAAACCGAAGCGTGGACGGATTTCGTCACGGAATTTGGTCTGGATCTGGTAGAGGTTGATTGGCAGCTGTTTGTAGCTGCTCAACTCGTTGCGCATCAGATCGGTGATCACTTCTTCGTGGGTCGGGCCCGCGCAGAAGTCGCGACCGTGGCGGTCTTTGATGCGCAGCAACTCAGGGCCGTATTCGTCCCAGCGCCCCGATTCCTGCCACAGCTCGGCCGGTTGGGTGCTCGGCATCAACACTTCCAGAGAACCGGCAGCGTTCATCTCTTCGCGAACGATGGCTTCCACCTTGCGCATAACTCGCAAGCCCATCGGCAGCCAGGTGTACAGGCCCGAGGCGAGTTTGCGGATCATGCCGGCGCGCAGCATCAGCTGGTGGCTGATCACGACCGCATCGGAAGGCGTTTCTTTCTGTGTGGCGAGCAAAAATTGACTGGTGCGCATGGTTGGCCGTTGTCGGTTGCTATGACTGGAAATGACGGAGCAGTGTACCGGCGAGTTTTGCTGACGTACAGGCATGCGGCCGGTGGTGGGGTCCAACGGCGGGATTCCTCCCGCCGTTGGCGAAACGTCTTACGATTCTTCTGCGACCGGTGTCGGCACAGGCTCGGGTTTTGGTGTCGGGCCTTCGCGGCGGCTCTCCTGGAACCAGTGCAGGGCGATCAGCACCAGCGTCGGCACGCCGAGCAGGGCGGTGATCAGGAAGAAACTGTGGTAACCGAACTTCTCCACCAGGACCCCGGAATAGCCGCCCATCAGGCGCGGCAACAGCAGCATGATCGAGCTGAGCAGCGCGTATTGCGTGGCCGAGAACTTCAGGTTGGTCAGGCTCGACAGATAGGCAACGAACGCCGATGTCGCCAGGCCCGAGCTGAAGTTGTCGAGGGAGATGGTCACCATCAGCATCTGCAAGTTCGGGCCCATGTCGGCGAGCATGACGAACAGCAGGTTGGTGGCTGCCGAGGCTGCGCCGCCAATGAACAGAATCGGCAGAATGCCAAAACGCACGATCAACAGGCCGCCCATGCCGGCGCCGACCAGCGTCATGATCAGGCCGAAGATCTTGCTGACACTGGCAATCTGGTCCTTGGTAAAACCCTGGTCGATGTAGAACACGTTGGCCATGACGCCCATCACCGTGTCCGACATTCGATAGGTGGCGATCAGACCGAGCAACAGCAGCGCCTGCCAGCGATAGCGCAGAATGAAGTCGTTGACTGGCGTCAGTACCGGTGCGAGGCCGCGACGACCCATGGTCGACAGGCACAGACCGGTGAGCAGCGTATAGAGAATGGCGCGCAGGAATGCGCGGTCTTCGAGCAGCAGGTCGAGCGGGCTCATGTCGCCGAACAGCACGCTGGCGAAATCCGTGTTGTAGAGCTGGGTGAACATCGCCGGTACCGAGACCAGCAACACAATCAGCACGAACACCGACATCAACTGGTGCATGAATGTATAGCGACCGGCCTGCAACTGTGTGCGCAGCGGCACCGGCGGCTCGCGCATGAGCAGCGTGGTCAGCAGGGCGGGAATCATTAGTGCGCCGAACAGCGCGTACGTGCCGGCCCAGGCCGAGTGCTTGTAATTGAACCCGGTAGACCCGAAGCCCTCAGCGAAGAACAAGGCGCCGGCGGTGGCCAGCAGCGCCGCTACGCGATACCCGGACATATAGCTGGCGGCGAGCGCAGCCTGGCGGTTGTCTTCGGCGATTTCCAGGCGATACGCGTCCACCGCGATGTCCTGGGTGGCGGAGGCGAAGGCAACGACAACGGCAATGGCGATCAGCCAGGACAGATGCTTCTGCGGATCACAGAAACCCATGCCGATCAGGCCGAGGATCACCAGCGCCTGTGAGAGCACCAGCCACGAACGGCGACGGCCAAGCTTGCCCAGCAAGGGCAGGCGCCATTGGTCGAGCAGCGGTGACCAGACCCACTTGAACGCGTAGGCCAGGCCGATCAGGCTGGCGTAGCCGATGGTTTCGCGGGCGACACCGGCTTCACGCAGCCAGACGGAAAGCGTAGAGAACACCAGCATGTACGGCAGGCCGGCGGCAAAACCGAGCAACAACAGCACGAGCGTCGAAGGACTGGCATAAGCGGCTAGCGCGGCGCGCCAGGTTTTACGGGGCATGGGCTGAAGTCTGCCTCAAGATTGCGGAAACAAAGCGCGCACTCTAACCGCTGTGCTCTACCGGACGCCAGCCATGGCGCTGAATATCCACACGATTGTTCCGGACGGTGATGCCTTCCAGGCGCAATCGGGCCCGTTGTTCATCGCCGGACGGGCTGCCCACCGGCAGGCTGATCCGACCGCCGGCGCCCAGCACACGGTGCCAGGGCAGCTTTGTATCGCCGGGCAACTGACTCAGGGTGCGGCCGACCCAGCGGGCGGCGCGCCCCAGCCCGGCCAGCTCTGCTAACTGACCATAGCTGACGACTTTGCCTTCGGGCACTTGGGCGAGCGTCGAGTAGAGCGCCGTGCGTCGGATTTGCGCATCGTTTTCAACGCTGGCGAGCGGGTCTGTCACGTACGCGGTTCCTGAGCATGAACAGTTTGATGGCTTTCAGAGTAATCGGTGATCGCGCAATTGAGAAATGAACTCATCGGAAATCGTCCGGTCAGTCCTTGTCAGGGTCTTATTCCTACGGATAATGCCGACCTTTTTCGCAAACTTGAGCCTCCGATTCGCTTATGTTTTCCAGATCCTTGCTGTGCCTTGCTGTTTTCAGCGCGTCCACGCCCCTGCTTGCCGACACCGTCTGGTTGAAGAATGGTGACAAGTTGAGCGGCACCATCACCGTGTTCGACGGCGGCAAGCTGTTGATCCAGACCAAGTACGCCGGTGCGGTCACGATTGACTGGAAAGAGGTCAAGACTCTGGACAGCGATCAGCACTTGTTGGTCAAGCAGGACGCCTACACCGGTGAAGTGTCCAAGTCGCTGACCGCCGCTGAAGATGGCAAGGTCACCCTCGCCAATGGCGAGGCGCCGAAAACCGTCGAACTGGCGAGCATTCAGCAGATTCTCAAACCGAAACCGGTGGTCGAAGATCTGGTCTGGAAGGGCAACGTCGACCTGGCCCTGGATTATCAGCGCGCCGAGAAAGACACCGATGACTACGATGTCGGCTTCAAGACCACGGCACGTCATGGTCGCTGGCGCCACACCGCCGAAGGTGAATACAACCGCGAAGTACAAGACGACGAAACCACCACCAACAACTGGCGCGCTGAATACGCACTCGACCGCTTCCTGACTGATCAATGGTTCTGGCAGGGCCGTCTGAACTACAAGCGTGATCACGTCGAAGAGCTGGCACGTCAGCGCGTGGTTGGTACCGGTCCTGGCTACCAGTTCTGGGATGATGAGTTGGGCGCGTTCTCGCTCGGCTCGCTGCTCAACCGCACCGACTACGAATATCGCGATGGCAGCAAGGACAACTTCTATTCTGTCGCTATGAAGTGGGATTACAACCGTTACCTGATTGGCAAGAAGGTCGAGTTCTTCACTAACGGTGAGGTGGGCAAGCCGCTGTCGGGCGTCGCCGATTATGCGCTGGATGCTGAGTTGGGGCTGCGCTACAAGGTCACTGATTGGGCCTCGCTCAACCTCAAGGCCGAGCGCGATATCATCAGCGGCACCAATGATGCGGACTTGAACAAGACTCGCTATACCGCCGGGTTTGGCGTGGCCTGGTAGGGCACAAGCAAAAGATCGCAGCCTTCGGCAGCTCCTACAGAGGATTGATGTGCATCCTGTAGGAGCTGCCGAAGGCTGCGATCTTTTTTTGCGCCCGGAAAACAGACGCCCACAAAAAAGCCCCGCTTTTAAGGGCGGGGCTCTTTTCTAAAGAAGCTACAAGTTAGATAACTTGTACTTCTTCAGCTTGCATGCCTTTCTGACCGCGGGTAGCGATGAAAGAAACCTGTTGGCCTTCTTTCAGGCTTTTGAAGCCGTCGGATTGGATAGCTTTGAAGTGAACGAACAGGTCGTCACCGGATTGTGGAGTGATGAAGCCGAAGCCTTTTTCATCGTTGAACCACTTAACGGTACCGGTTTGGCGATTAGACATGGTGTAACTCCTTGAACAAAGATAACTGCGACTCAGGAAGAACCCTGGCCGAGACTGAGTGCAAAGAGCAGGAAAAATTCTTGTAGATGGTTGGATCGAAATTCAACATATCGTGTAGAGATTCTCAGTGACACAAGCAACACAGTGACGCCACCTTAACCCAGTTTCCGAGAAGTGCCAATGCTTCTTGCGAAGGTTTCTCTGTTTTCGGGATCGGCGGTGTGACGGTTCGTCGCCAAAGCCCGTATTTCATGGGTGTTCGGCGAGAATTGCAGACCGCACTTTGAACCCGGCGGCGCGCCCGGTAAGATGCCGGACAGAATTTTTCCACCTCGCTATTCAGGACACCCCGCCATGAGCATCAAATCGGACAAGTGGATTCGCCGCATGGCGCAGGAACAGGGCATGATCGAGCCGTTCGTCGAGCGCCAGATGCGCGGCAGCGATGACAGCCGAGTGATCTCCTACGGTGTGTCGAGCTACGGCTACGACGTGCGCTGCACCAACCACTTCAAGGTGTTCACCAACATCAACTCGTCCATCGTCGACCCGAAAAACTTCGACCCGGGCAGCTTCGTCGACGTCCACAGCGACGTCTGCATCATTCCGCCGAACTCCTTCGCCCTGGCCAGCACCGTCGAATATTTCCGTATTCCACGCAATGTGCTGACCATCTGCCTGGGTAAAAGCACCTACGCGCGCTGCGGCATCATCGTTAACGTCACGCCGCTCGAGCCTGAGTGGGAAGGTCACGTGACGCTGGAATTCTCCAACACCACCAATCTGCCGGCGAAAATTTACGCCAACGAAGGCGTGGCGCAGATGCTCTTCCTTGAATCCGACGAGGAATGCGAAGTGTCCTACAAGGATCGCGGCGGCAAGTACCAGGGCCAGCGTGGCGTGACCTTGCCGCGCACCTGATCCGTCCATCCGACAGATCGCGGGAATTCTTTGGCGGGCAGACACTCTATGGGGTGTACTGCCCGTTTTTGCTTTCGGCAAAACGGGCCTTCGCCGAGGAGTACCCTATGAAGATCGATCCGCAAATCACTGCCGAACTGGCAAGGCTCGAGCCCAATCAGATTGGCGTATTGGCCTGGTCCTTGTTGGCGCATCCGCCACTGAGCATGGCCGGCGGAATTCCCGGACAGCCCGATCCCGATACCCCCAACGAACAACCGACCGAGCCGGGCGAACCAACCCTTCCGGACGAGCCGCCACCGGCACCGGTTGCCTGATCTGCATTGAAAATGAATGGCCAGTCAGATGAGGTCTGCAGAGACTTCAACTGACTGGCCATATTTCGTTGTCACCGATGACGAAAATCCTGCAGCTATCTTCCTTGTCGACCGGATAGCCCCCGGTAAACGCGCCAAAGGCCGGCAACAGGCTGATGCGTTCGCTGAGCCTGAAACACGCCAGACGCAAGCTTTGCCGGCCCTTGCCATGCAGCCGATAGACCGGATGCACATGACCGGCCAGTACGTGTCGTTCAGGGTGCGGGTCCGGTTCATGTTGCAGGGCGAATGGCCCGATCAGCAGCGGTTCGGGCACGACGCGGATGTTCAGCGACTCAGGCGGATCGCCCGCCCGTTTGTCGTGATTGCCACGGATCAGTGTCATCGGCAGCTCGGCGTGGCGCGCGCGCCATTGCGCCAGCGCGTTTAGCGTGCCCGATGCATGGGAGCCGGGGCCGTGGAGAAAATCGCCGAGGAAGATCAGTTGCCGACAGGGCAGTCTCGCCAGCAATCGATCAATCACCGCGATGTTGCTCGCCGTCGTGCCTTGCGGGACCGGTTGACCGAGGCTGCGGTAAGCGGCGGCTTTGCCGAAGTGCACATCGGCAATCAGCAAGGCCTGTTGTGCGGGCCAATACAGCGCCTTCTCCGGCAGCAACCAGAGGTCTTCGCCCGCGAGGCGCAACGGGTAGGGCGCGCTCATCGGGATTTACCTGTGTCGGCGGATTTTTCCAGGTCACCGACCATGCGTCTGATGCGGTCGGCCAGTTTCTCTGAACTCATGCTTTCGCGCATGCGTTCCACCAGCAGTGGAAACCCCAGTGGTGTAGGACGCTTTATCTGATGGACGTCGAGTTTCATCCGGTTGATGTGCTCCAGTGTCTGTTCCAGACGTTGAATATCCAATTCTTCCCGTAAGACTTCTTCCCCGGCCTGGGCCAGCAACAGGTTGTCGGCGTCGTATTGTTTGAACACTTCGAAGAACAAGCCGCTGGAGGCCTGTACCTGCCGGGTACTTTTCGGCGCACCGGGGTAACCGGCGAAGACCAACCCGGCAATCCGCGCGATCTCGCGAAAACGGCGCAAGGCCAGTTCGCCTGCGTTCAGACTGGCCAGAACGTCCGCTAATAAATCATCGGCATTGAACAGATCTGCATTCAAATACTCGGCCCAGTCGATCGGCGTAGCGCTGAGCAATTCCAGACCGTAGTCATTCACCGCAATCGAGAATGTGACGGGCTGGCGCTGGCTGACACGCCACGCCAGCAGGCTCGCCAGCCCCAGATGCACCTGGCGCCCGGCAAACGGGTAGAGGAACAGGTGCCAGCCTTCGCGGGATTTCAGCACTTCGGCCAACAGGTTTTCGGCGGTGGGCAAGCCAGACCAGCGCATCTGCGTTTCCAGTAACGGCCGCAGTGCGTGCATTTCCGGGCCAACAAACTCACCCTGCGCCGCCGCACTGAAGCGCCTGACCACGGCTTCGGCCAATTCATTGGAAAGTGGCATCCGCCCACCATTCCAGCGCGGTACGGCGGCTTTTTTCGCGGTGCTGCGTTTGACGTAAGCGGTCATGTTTTCCACCCGCACCAACTCCAGCAAACGCCCGGCGAAGAGAAAACCGTCACCGGGTTTGAGCCGCGCGATAAAACCTTCCTCGACACTGCCCAACTGTTTGCCACCGCCGCCCTTGCTCCAGAATTTCAGATGGATGCTCGCGTCGCTGACGATGGTGCCGATGCTCATGCGATGGCGTCGGGCCAAGCGCGCATCCGGCACCCGCCAGACGCCGTGCTCGTCTGGTTCGACCCGGCGGTAATCCGGGTAGGCTGTCAGAGACATCCCACCATGGCGTACGAAAGCCAGCGCCCAGCGCCAATCGGCGGGTGTCAGGTCGCGATAGGCCCAGGCGCCGCGGACTTCTTCGTACAACTCATCGGGTAAAAATCCGCCACTGAGGGCCATGCTGACCAAATGCTGGACCAGCACATCCAGCGGTTTGTGCGGTGACTGGCGTGGCTCGATGCGCCGTTGTTCGACGGCATCACGGGCGGCGGCGGCTTCGATCAGTTCAAGGCTGTGAGTCGGCACCAGCGTCACCCGCGACGTGCGCCCCGGTGCATGGCCCGAGCGTCCGGCCCGTTGCATCAGGCGTGCGACACCTTTGGCCGAGCCGATTTGCAGCACGCGCTCGACCGGCAGGAAATCCACGCCCAAATCCAGGCTCGAAGTGCAAACCACGGCTTTGAGGTGCCCGTCTTTCAAGGCCTGCTCGACCCAGTCACGGGTATCGCGAGACAGGGAGCTGTGATGCAAGGCGATCAACCCGGCCCAGTCGGGCCGTGCCTCCAGCAGTGCCTGATACCAGATTTCCGATTGCGCCCGGGTATTGGTGAAGACCAAGGTACTGGCGCAGGCATCCAGTTCAGCAACGACCTGCGGCAGCATCTTCAGACCGATGTGCCCGGCCCATGGAAAACGCTCGATGGCCGGTGGGAGGAGGGTGTCGACCTTCAGCGACTTTTCGCTTTGCCCCTGAATACTTATGCCGCCGCCCTGTGGGATCAGCACTTGCTCGGCGTGGGATTGGTTACCGAGGGTGGCCGACACTCCCCAGACAATCAGCTCGGGTTGCCAATGCCGCAGACGGGCCAGGGCCAATTGCAATTGCACGCCGCGCTTGTTGCCGAGCAATTCGTGCCATTCATCGACGACGATCATGCGCAGGCTCGACAGCGCCACCTGTGCATCGGCACGGGCGAGCAGCAGGGTCAGGCTTTCCGGGGTGGTGATCAGTGTGGTCGGCAGGCGCCGGCTCTGCCGGGCGCGCTCGCTGCTGCTGGTGTCGCCGGTGCGCAGGCCGATGCTCCACGGGATCTGCAGGTCATCGACCGGGGTTTGCAGGGCGCGCGCGGTGTCGGCGGCGAGGGCGCGCATGGGCGTTATCCACAAGACGGTCAGCGGTTCGGCCGGTGGTTTGCGCTTGCGTGGGCTTTCAACGACAGCGGCGGGTTTGGCAAAGCGATTGAGCGCGGCGAACCACACTGCATAGGTTTTACCGGCACCAGTGCTGGCGTGGAGCAAGCCGGATTCGCCGTTTTTGACCGCTGTCCAGACCTGTTTCTGAAAGGCGAACGGCTTCCAGTTGCGGGCGCTGAACCAGACTTTTGCCAGGTCGGAGGATTTCGCCATGCGGGCTGCGCGCGCTCTGGAGGGGTTCTTCCAGAGACCACATCAGTGGGCGAAAGGTTTAATCAGGGTGACCGTGTAGGAGCTGCCGAAGGCTGCGATCTTTTGATCTTGATCTTGATCTTGATCTCTACAAAACAAGATCAAAAGATCGCAGCCTTCGGCAGCTCCTACATGAGCCGCACCGCGGCGTTATTTCAGGTTGCCGCTGAGGAATTGTTTCAGGCGTTCGCTTTTCGGGTTGCCCAGCACTTCTTCGGGCGCACCTTCTTCTTCCACCAGGCCTTGGTGCAGGAACAACACCTGGCTGGAGACTTTGCGGGCGAAGCTCATCTCATGGGTCACCATGATCATGGTTCGGCCTTCTTCGGCGAGCCCCTGAATCACCTTCAGCACTTCGCCCACCAGTTCCGGATCAAGCGCCGAAGTCGGTTCATCGAACAGCATCACCTCCGGCTCCATCGCCAGCGCCCGGGCAATCGCCACGCGCTGTTGCTGACCGCCGGAGAGAAATGCCGGGTATTGATCCGCGACCCGCGCCGGCAGGCCCACCTTGTCCAGATAACGCCGTGCACGGTCGTCGGCTTCCTGTTTGCTGCAACCCAGCACCCGGCGCGGGGCCATGGTGATGTTTTCCAGCACGGTCATGTGGCTCCACAGGTTGAAATGCTGGAACACCATCGCCAGGCGCGTGCGCAGGCGTTGCAGTTCATCGGCGTCGGCGACGTGCATGCCGTGACGGTCGGTGACCATGCGGATCGCCTGGCCATCGAGGCTCATGGCGCCGTCGTTGGGTTGTTCGAGAAAGTTGATGCAGCGCAAAAAGGTGCTTTTGCCCGAGCCGCTGGCGCCGATCAGGCTGATCACGTCGCCTGTCTTGGCCTTGAGCGAAACGCCTTTGAGCACCTGATGGTCGCCATAGCTTTTGTGCAGGCCTTCAACGGTCAGTTTGTACATGGGACAGACATCCTCAAGGCGAAAGTAGGTAGCCGCTGCGATAGGCTTCAGCGCCCGCAACGTGGGCGATGACCATGCCGGCAGTGGCCATGCGTCGCAGCGAACGGGCGTACATCACGCCGGCGCTGGTGCAATGAACGGGGGTGACCCGGTCGTGGATCGGGTCGATGACTTCAGCGATCTGTTGTCCGGCTTCGAGGTATTGCCCCGCCGTGGCGGTGTACACCAGCAGACCACCGACCGGGGTGGTCACCGGTTCCACACCGGCCAGCGGCGTGGCGGGGAACGGCAACGGCGGTTGCGGTTTGGTCTCGCCGACAATCGCATCGGACTGGATCAGGTAATCGATCAGCGCCTGGCAGTCGCGACTGGCCAGCGGATGGGTAACGTCACCCTGGCCGCGCAACTCGACGGTCACCGAGAAACTGCCCAGCGGAATCTCGAAGTGTTCGCCGAAGCGTTCCTTCAATTGCCACCACAGCAGGGTGAAGCATTCGTCGAACGACTGACCGCCGGAGTCGGTGGCGAGCAGGCTCGCCTGTGCTTCGATGTAGCGCGCCAGCGGTTCGACCTGCGGCCATGCTTCGGGCGTGGTGTAGAGGTGCACCACCGATTCGAAATCGCAATGCAGGTCGAGCACCATGTCAGCGTCGCAGGCCAGCCGTTGCAGGGTCAGACGCTGGGATTGCAGTTGCGTGCTGGCGGTCTGGCGGGCGAGGGCGTCGCGCAGGTGCGTGCGGATCAGTTCGAGGTTGTGCTGCGGATCGTCGTTCAGCTTGCCCTCGATTGCGTTGCCGATTTCTTCGCTGAGGTCGACGAACCAGCGGTTGAAGTTCTGCCCGCTCTCCAGTTCGTAGCGGCCCAGCGGCACGTCCATCAGCACTTGTTCGAGGCCGACCGGGTTGGCCACCGGCACCAGCACGATCTGGCTGCGCAGGCGCCCGGCCGCTTCCAGCTCGGCCAGACGCTGCTTGAGGTGCCAGGCCACCAGCATGCCGGGTAATTCATCGGCGTGCAGCGAGGACTGAATGTAGACCTTGCCCTTGGCCTGCTCCGGGCCGAAGTGGAAGCTGTGGATCTGTCGTGCGGTCCCCGGCAGCGGGGCCAGCAAGTCATGAATCAGGTGGCGCATTTGCTGTGGTGTCCTAGTGAGTCGGGCCGAGGAAGGCTAGCCATCGGCGTTCGGCAAGGCGGAACAGGCCGACCAGCGCAAAGGTAATGGTCAGGTAGATCAGCGCGGCGATGCCGAACGACTGAAAGGTCAGGAAGGTCGCCGAGTTGGCGTCCCGGGCAACTTTCAGGATGTCGGGGATGGTCGCGGTGAAGGCCACGGTGGTCGAGTGCAGCATCAGGATCACTTCGTTGCTGTAATACGGCAACGAACGGCGCAATGCCGAGGGCATGATCACGTAGGCATACAGCTTCCAGCCGGTCAGACCGTAGGCCTTGGCCGCTTCGACTTCGCCGTGGTTCATGCTGCGGATCGCCCCGGCGAAAATCTCCGTGGTGTAGGCGCAAGTGTTCAGCGCAAAGGCGAGGATCGTGCAGTTCATTGCATCGCGAAAGAAACTGTCGAGCAGCGGCTGCGCCCGCACGGCGGCGAGGCTGTAGATCCCGGTGTAGCAGATCAACAGCTGGATATACAACGGCGTGCCACGGAACAGGTAGGTGTAGAACTGCACCGGCCAGCGGATGTAGAAGTGCGGCGAAACCCGCGCGATCGACAGCGGAATCGAGACGAGGAAACCGAAGAAGATCGAGGCGCTGAGCAGCCACATTGTCATCGCCAGCCCGGTGATGTTCTGGCCGTCGGTATAGAGGAAGGCGCGCCAGTATTCCTGCAGAAGTTCGATCATCGTACGGCCTCCCGGGCACCGGCGGCGTAGCGGCGTTCGAGCCAGCGCAGGATGACGTTCGAGGCACTGGTGATCAGCAGATAGATCAACGCGGCGAGAACCAGGAAGTAGAACAGTTGATAGGTGCTTTTACCGGCGTCCTGCGCGGCTTTGACCAGGTCGGCGAGGCCGATGATCGACACCAGCGCGGTGGCCTTGAGCATCACCATCCAGTTGTTGCCGATGCCCGGCAGGGCGAAACGCATCATTTGCGGGAATACCACGAAGCGAAAGCGCTGGCCGCGTTTGAGGCCATACGCGGTGGCGGCTTCGACCTGACCGCGCGGCACGGCGAGAATCGCGCCACGGAAGGTTTCGGTGAAATACGCGCCATAAATGAAGCCCAGGGTCAGCACCCCGGCGCTGAACGGGTCGATTTCGATGTATTCCCATTCCAGGTAATCGGTCAGAGACGTCAGCCAGGTTTGCAGGCTGTAGAAGATCAGCAGCATCAGCACCAGATCCGGCACCCCGCGAATCAGCGTGGTGTAGAGCTGCGCGGGCAGGCGCACCAGTTTGACTTTTGACAGCTTGGCACTGGCGCCGAGCAGGCCGAGCAACACGGCCACCAGCAGCGACAACGCCGACAATTTGATGGTCATCCAGGTGCCTTCCAACAGCAACGGGCCAAAACCCTTGAGGCTGAAGGCGGAGAGCCCCAGATTTTGTAAGAGGTTTTCGAACATAAATCAGCAACCTGAGCGGATGGAAAAGGCGCCCATCGAGGATGGGCGCCGGGGCATTATTTACCGCTGTACAGATTCAGATCGCCAAAGTGTTTCTTTTGAATCTCGGCGTATTTGCCGTCATCGTGTAACGCTTTGATACCTTTATCTAAAAGCGCTTTCAGCTCAGTGTTACCTTTCTTAATACCGACAGCGGTTTTGGCTGGCAGCAATTCGCTGTCGACCGGCTTGCTGACGTCATAGTCGGCGCCCTGGGGCGACTTCAAAAAGCCCAGTTCGGCTTGCAGCATGTCCTGAATGCCGGCGTCGAGACGGCCGGAGGTCAGGTCGGAGTACACCTGATCCTGGTTCTGATAGGCCTGGGTTTTCACGCCGGCCTTGTCCAGCACGGCTTTGGCGTAGGCTTCCTGAATGGTGCCTTGCTCGTAACCGACGGTTTTGCCTTTCAGGGACGCGACGTCTGCGGTGATACCGGAACCTTTCTTGAACACGTAAGCGGTCGGGCCGGAGAACAGCTCGCTGGAGAAGTCGATGACTTTTTCGCGGGCCGGGGTCACGGTCATCGACGAGATCACGCCGTCGAATTTATTGGCCTTGAGGCCCGGAATCATGCCGTCGAAGTCACTTTCGACCCACTTGCACTTGACCTTGAGTTCGGCGCAGATCGCGTTGCCCAGGTCGATGTCGAAGCCCACCAGGCTGCCGTCAGCCGCTTTCGACTCGAACGGTGCGTACGAAGGGTCAACGCCAAAGCGCAGCTCTTTGTATTCCTTGGCCAGCGCGGAGCCAGCGGCCATGCACAACGCCAGTGCAGAAAGGGTCAGCAATGCTTTTTTCATTATTCAATCCCTAAGAACCAATATGAGCGCTTGTGGCGCAGAATTATTGTTACTGGAACGCGTACGACCTATAGAAAGTAGCAATTTCCGAACCAGAGTCCCGAACAAGTGTTTTAAAAGGTTGGGCGGGGAGGGGCGAGGGCGATTGAATGCCCGGAATTGGGCATCGCAGAAAGCGTGCACTGATTTGTGGCCGATCGTTCCCACGCAGAGCGTGGGAATGATCAAATAATCGATTGTTGTCCCGGGAAAGGGGGTCAGGCCAGCAAGTCTTGCAAAGTGGCCAGGCTGTCCGCTTCGTCGACGCTTTTATCCTGGCGCCAGCGCAGCATCCTCGGAAAACGCACGGCAATCCCGCTCTTGTGCCGCCGCGACAGGGCAATACCTTCGAAACCCAGTTCGAATACCAGGCTCGGTTTCACACTGCTGACCGGGCCGAACTTCTCCACAGTGGTCTTGCGCACAATACTGTCGACCTGGCGCATCTCCTCATCGGTCAGCCCCGAGTAGGCCTTGGCGAACGGCACCAGCGAACGCTGGCTGGACTCGGGCGGGCCGTCCCACACGGCAAAGGTGTAATCGCTGTACAGACTGGCCCGGCGACCGTGACCGCGCTGCGCGTAAATCAGCACCGCATCGACACTGAACGGATCGACTTTCCACTTCCACCACACGCCCATGTCTTTGGTCCGTCCGACGCCATACAACGCGTCGCGCGCCTTGAGCATCATGCCCTCTACACCGAGTCGCCGAGAGGCTTCGCGCTGACGGGCGAGGTCGAACCAGTCGCTGCCGGTCAGCACGGGCGAAGGTAAAAGTACCGGGCTGTTACAGCGCGCGATAACCTCTTCCAATTGCGCGCGGCGCTTGGCTTGCGGCTGGTTGCGCCAGTCTTCACCCTGCCATTCCAGCAAGTCGTAGGCGAGCACCACCACCGGCACGTCTTCGAGGATTTTCTTGTCGAGGGTTTTGCGGCCGATGCGTTGTTGCAGCAGGGCGAAAGGTTGCACCGCTGGAGGCTCGGTCGATTGCGGATCGAAAGCGTCTGCAGTGCGGGGATGGGTGCTTTTCCACACGACGATTTCGCCGTCGATCACCGTGCCGTCGGGTAAACCGTGTACCAGTACCTCAAGTTCGGGAAAGCGCTCGGTCACAAGTTCTTCGCCCCGCGACCAGATCCACAGCCGGCCTTCACGCTTGACCACTTGTGCGCGGATGCCATCCCATTTCCACTCAATCTGCCAATCGCTGGCCGGGCCGATCAGCGTTTCGAAGTCTTCCACCGGTTGCGACAAGGCATGGGCGAGGAAAAACGGGTAGGGCTGACCGCCACGCTGGGCATGTTCATCGCTGGATTCGGGGGCAATCAGCTTCAGGTAGCTGGCGGCGCTCGGCCGGTTCGAGAGATCGGTATAACCCACGAGACGCTGCGCCACACGCTTGCTGTCCAGCCCGGCCATCGACGCCAACGCACGGGTGACCAGCAGTTTCGACACGCCAACGCGGAAACTGCCGGTGATCAATTTGATGCACAGCATCAGGCTCGGGCGATCGAGTTGCGCCCACAGGGCGGGCAGTTGTCGGCTCAGGTATTCCGGGGTTTCACCGCGCAGCGGCAGCAGTTTGTCTTCAATCCATTCGGCAAGGCCGGCGTCGGAACTGTGCGGGTTTTCCGCGAGTATTAGGGAAATGGTTTCCGCCAGGTCACCGACCGATTGATAGCTCTCTTCAAACAACCACGGTTGCAGACCGGAGACCTCGACGGCGAGTTCGCGCAGGATTCTCACTGGCACCAGTTGCCGGGGCCGGCCCCCGGACAGGAAGTACACCGCCCACGCGGCGTCATGGGGTTCGGCTTGGGCGAAGTAGGCCTGCATCGCCGCCAGTTTGGCGTTGCTCGATGTCGTTGCGTCGAGTTCGGCGTACAGCTCGGCGAATGCTTTCATGCGGGCGTCTCGGCGATGGTCGGTTCGGTGGCGAGGTTTTCTTCTTCGTCATCGCCGTATTCGGTGTTGAACCCCTGGGCATCCAGACCCTGTTCGCGCAGATGCCGCACCAGTACGCCGATCGAGCCGTGGGTGACCATGACGCGTTCCGCGCCGGTCTGCTCGATAGCCCAAAGCAAGCCGGGCCAGTCGGCGTGATCGGAGAGCACGAAACCGCGATCGACGCCACGCCGCCGGCGCGTGCCACGCAGACGCATCCAGCCGCTGGCAAATGCATCGCTGTATTCGCCAAAACGGCGCATCCAATTGCTGCCTCCAGCAGAAGGCGGGGCAATGACCAGGGCCTGGCGCATGATCGGGTCGCTTTTTTTCACGTCCCCGGCGTAGATCGTCGGCGGCAGATACACCCCGGCGTCGCGGTAGACCCGGTTCAGCGGCTCGACCGCACCGTGGCTGAGGATCGGGCCGAGGGTTTCATCGATGCCGTGGAGAATCCGCTGGGCCTTGCCGAACGAATAACAGAACAACACACTGGCCTTGCCGGCCGCGATATTGGCCGCCCACCACTGGTTGATCTCGCTGAACACCTGCCCCTGTGGCTGCCAGCGATAAATCGGCAAGCCGAAGGTCGATTCGGTGATGAAGGTGTGGCAGCGCACCGGTTCGAACGGAGCGCAGGTGCCGTCGGGTTCGATCTTGTAATCGCCCGACGCGACCCAGACTTCGCCGCCGTATTCCAGACGCACTTGTGCTGAACCGAGCACATGGCCGGCGGGGTGAAAACTCAGGGTGACACCGTGGTGCGTCAGGCGCTGGCCGTAGGCGAGGGTTTGCAGGTTGATGTCCTGCCCCAGACGCGCGCGCAAAATCCCTTCGCTGGCGCTGCTGGCCAGGTAATGCTGGTTGCCGGTACGGGCATGATCGCCATGGGCATGGGTGATCACCGAGCGCTCGACGGGGCGCCAAGGGTCGATATAGAAATCCCCGGCGGGGCAATAGAGACCTTCGGGGCGCGCGATAACAAGGTCCATGTCGTTACCTGAATGGGGGGCTTGTTAGCTATGAGGCTGGCGCGAGTCCGGAAGTTCTATCGACTTTGAAGAGCAACCCTCACCCCAGCCCTCTCCCGGAGGGAGAGGGGGCCGACCGAGGTGTCGGGCGAGCTACATCGACCTGAAAGACCGAGTCGATTATGGATTCGGCAGAGCACGAACCGACTTAACTGAGGATTCGGCAGAGCACGAACCGACTTAACTCAAGATTCGGCAGAGCACGAACCGACTTAACTGAGGATTCGGCAGAGCACGAACCGACTTAACTCAAGATTCGGCAGAGCACGAACCGACTTAACTCAGGATTCGGCACCACACCAACCGAGCTGATTCCGGATTCGGCGCCGCCCGTTCAGGTCGGCGTATATCTCCAGCAACCCCCAATCAGTCCCCTCTCCCTATGGGAGAGGGTTAGGGTGAGGGGCTTTTGATGTACAGCTTATTTGCCAGGAGTAAGGGTCAGGCGGGTCTTGCCGTACACCCGGTCAAAGTTCTGCGGCTGCATCGGCAAACCGATGTACTGCCCCTTCAGCCACGCATCGATGCCATTGAGGTAATTCGGACTCACCGGATTACCCGACTGCCCCGTACCGTTCTGGCCCATCAGCGGTTCGGCCTGGCCGAAGTCGACGATGAAACGCATCGACGGCGCACGCGTCGTGGTGAAATCCTGACCCCAGGCAAATGCCGACGTGTTCAGCGTGGTGTGATCGCCGCCGGCCGCCAGAGGTCCGCGCACGGTCTGGCCATTGCTGTTCTTCCAGGCATAGCTGTGCAGCTTGCCCCACTGCCAGACGCGGTGATCGCCGCCCAACTGGCTGTCGCCCGCGCTGATCGCAGCAGCGAGGCTGCGCGCGAGAATCACCGCTTTGTCTTCTTTCTGCGGCGTGCGCAGGTCATCCCAGAACGGGCTGTCCTCGCGTCCCAACAAATGGTCAGCCTGCGCTGCGTAGGACAAATCGCCATTGGCGATAAACGCTTTCCACGCCGGGCTGGATGCCGGGCCGAGTTCGTCGAGGAAGATCTGTTTCATGCTTTCTTGCAGGAACAGTTCGTAAATCGCCGCGTCCGCCGAGGTCGGGCTGAGCTTGCCGTCGAACGCCATCAACCGCGTGAACGCTTCGCGCGCCTTGCTGCGGTCCGCTTCTGGCAGGGCATCGATAGCCTGTTTCAGCGGCTGCTTCATGCCCGGTGCTTCGAAGACTTTCTTCAACTTGGCGGCGAAGGTGGTGGTCTGGTCGTATTGCATGGCGATCACGCTGCGGCTGTCGTGCTTGGCGCTGCCGGCCAGTTCCGCCAGGCGCTCGCCACGTTCCGGCGCCGCCCAGGAGTTCGACAGTTGCATGCCGTAACCGTGTGGAATCACGCGCTGGTTGGCGGTGCCGAGCCAGCCTTGCGCCGGATCCTGATCGTAAGGGTGGAGCATCGGGTCGGCGTAACCGTCCCAGTCATAGCGACCTTCCCAGCCCGGCGACGGCAACAAGCCTTCGCCTTCACGGCGGTTGGGGAAACGGCCGGTGACCTGCCAGCCGATGTTGCTCGCATCGGCGAACACCAGATTCAGGGCGATGGCGCGGATCTCGCGGCTGGCGTCGGAGGCGCGCTCGACGGTTTGCGCGCGGGTCAGATCAAAAAACGCATCCAGCGACTTGTCATCAGTGAAGCTCGGCGTCTGCAAGGCCAGACCGAAACCGTTGCCCTGCGCCGCTGCCTGAGCACTGTTGAGCAGTGCGCCATGGCGGGTTTCGTACACCGCTTCGCGAATCGGCCGCTGGCCTTTGACGAAGTAGGTTTCGTTGCGCACGCCCAGCGGCTGCCATTTGCCATTGACCTCGTAGGTCAGGCTGCTGCCTTGGCGACGGATTTTTTCCAGGAATAGATCCTGGTTGTCGCCAAGTACGCTGGTCATGCTCCAGGCGACTTTGCCGTTGAAACCACCGAGGACCAGCGGCAGACCGGCCACGGTGACACCGGCGGCTTGATATTTCGGTGCGCGGATTTGTACGAAGCTCCACAGCGACGGAGCGGCCAGCGGCCCATGGGCGTCGCTGGCCAGCAGGCTCTTGCCGCTGCGGCTGCGTTGCGGGGCGATCGCCCAGTTGTTCGAAGACGTGGTGCCGAGCAGATTCAGCGTCGACAGTTGCTGGCTGGCGTTGCTCAGCTCGGTCAGCCCCGGGATCTGCCCGTTGAGTTTGAGCCCTTGCAGTTTGTCGGCCTCAGCCAGCGGCAGGTTCTCGTCAGGCGCGGACGGGGTCAGCCAGGCGAGTTTGTCGGTGGTGACGGTTTGTGCGAGCACCAGCGAGGAAATCTCTTCCGGCAGGTTGGCCGACTGGCTGAAATTCAACAGAGCAAAAATCAGCGCCGAATCTTCCGGTTTCCAGTATTCCGGCTTGTAGCCGCTGGAGGCGAGGTCGCCCGGCAGTTTGTCGGCGTAGCGGAACAGGTAGGCGTTGACGCCCCGCGCATAGACTTCAAAGAAGCGCTTGAGACGCGGCGACGAAGCCTTGTACAGCTCGCCGGCGCTTTTCTTCAGATTGACCGCGCGCATGTAGCGGTCGGCATCGAGCATCGACGCGCCGGACATTTCCGCAAGCCGGCCCTGGGCCAACAGGCGCAAGGTCACCATCTGATTGATGCGATCGCTGGCGTGGACGTAACCGAGGCTGAACAGTGCGTCATGGAACGTGTTGCTCTCGATCAGCGGCATGCCCATGGCATTGCGACGTACCGACACGTTCTGCGCCAGGCCCTTGAGCGGTTGCACGCCGGAGGTCGGCGGGAGAGTGTCCTGAGCATTCCAGGTCTGGCAACCGGACAGGCTCAAAACACCGGCCACTGCTGCGGCAACGCCGAACCGGGGAAGAAAATGTGTGAGGGCTGGCGAGGCCATGGCAAAGCTCCTGCGGGGGGTAGCGTCAGTAAAGGCGCTACGTTAGTGAGCAGGAGGGTGCCGCGCAAGCGGGGCGAGCGCTTATTTCTTCCCGCTGATCGACCTGTGCGCATTGGATATGCCTTGCATGGCTGGAGGGGGGGATGCTGAACTGCGCAAAACTCAATGAACCCCGTATGAGAAAAATGCCATGGAGCTTCAGGCCAGCGCCGCACTGATCATCATCGACCAGCAAAAAGGCATTCTGCAGCCGCGTTTAGGGCGAAGGAATAATCCTCAGGCTGAACAGCGAATCCTTGATCTGCTGGGGTTATGGCGGCGTACTGCAAGGCCGGTGATTCATGTGCAGCACCTGTCGCGCGAGCCGGGTTCGGTGTTTTGGCCTGAGCAGGAAGGGGTGGAGTTTCAAGAGAGATTTTTGCCGCAGGATGGCGAATGGCTGATTCAGAAGCAGGTGCCGGATGCGTTTTGTGCCACCGGCCTCGAGATGCGCTTGCGTCAGGCGGGAATCGGGCAGTTGGTCATCGTCGGTGTGGCGACCAATAACTCAGTGGAGTCGACAGCGCGCACGGCGGGCAATCTGGGGTTTGCGGCGTGGGTGGCGGAGGATGCGTGCTTCACCTTCGACAAGGCCGACTATTTCGGCACATTGCGTACGGCTGAAGACGTGCACGGGATGTCGCTGGGGAATTTGCACGGGGAGTATGCGACGGTGGTCAGCTCTGCGCAGATTCTGGTGGCCGGCTGAAAATTTTTGCCGTATGTGCCGGCCCCTTCGCGAGCAGGCTCGCTCCCACAATGGATCGCATTCCAGTTGAAGAAACCCGGTCAACTGCAGGATTGCATTCCAACTGAAGAAATTCGATTAACTGTGGGAGCGAGCCTGCTCGCGAAGGCGGCAGGTCAGGCGAAGAAGTTCTTCGCCCCAGGCATCAAGCGCCGTGGCACTTCTTGAATTTCTTGCCGTTGCCGCATGGGCACGGGTCGTTGCGGCCGACGTCTTTCAGGGCGTTGCGCACCGGCTCCTGGTGGGCGTGGCCGCAGTTCGGGCCGTGCACGTGGCCGTGGTCATGGTCGTGATGATGGTCATGATCGTGGTTGCAGTCAGGGCCATGGACATGAGGTTGCTGGGTCATCGGTGTTGCTCCGGAATTAAATCGGCGGGGATTATCACGCCATTGCGCTCAAGGTGCACGTAGTGGGCGATGAATAAACCGGTTTCCATCTCACCCTGCAAACGATAGGGAATCTGCTGGGTCGAGCTTTTCAGCATTTTCACCACGTCTTTTACCCGAGGCCACAGGTTAGTGCGGATCGGCACCTTGAAATACGCACTGCGTTTCGGCCCGACGGTGAACCAGTGTTCATGCTCACCTTCGGCAAGCAGCATCTCAGCCAAGTGAATACGGTATTCGATGCCGCGTACGGTCAGGTCGCTGTCATTGGGGTTATCGACGCGAAAGTGCAGAATGAATTTCTGTTCGAGCAGCTTGGCGCGCACCACTTCGACTTTCACCAGATGCACGGCGGGATCGACGCTGTCATCGCTGAACCACGACGCGCAACCGCCGAGATTGAGCATCAGCATCAGAATGAAGCATTGGCAGGTGCGCCGACGACCGAGCATGGTTTAACTCCCTTTGGTGCCAGTCTAGACGCTAAAAGATCGCAGCCTGCGGCAGCTCCTACAGGGGAAACGCAAATACTGTGTAGGAGCTGCCGCAGGCTGCGATCTTTTGATCTTCAACCTCAAGCGCCGAAATACCCCGCACAGCACTTCTTGATGTGTTGCAACAATTCACTACATGACGCTAGGACTGCCACGGTAGCCGCTGGGCTTAGGATGCGAGCATAGCCGGTAGGTGGTCACGTGGTGCTGCCTCTACCATGTCACGTTGAATGGAGAATCCATAGGGCAAAAGCGCCAAACATAAGTACGAAATCGACATTGGCACGTGTTTTGCTTAGTGATAGATTGCAATTTCCAAGTTCCGTGGTATAATTAGTATACAGAGACAGTAAATTTATTCGCTCTCTGTTCTACTCCAAATTCAGAACACTTAAACCGAACCGGCAACTTACCGAGTTCGGTTTTTCTGTAGGCCAAGGAACCCTTTAGTCCTGTCACGTTCTCGACAAGTGGGCGGGCCGATACTTGTCACAACTAGCTGGACTGCTCCTAAGGGAGTTCAGCTGAGAGGAAGTTTTAGATCCTTCCTCGACCCGTCAATCCTACGGGTAGCCTTCATAGCCGGCATGGATAACTAATTTCGAAACACTCATGTAAATCTTGGAATGATCAATTCATTCAATAGCCGGACATAGTTCCGGCTTTCTTATGCTTTGCCCTCGCTTACGCGGACATTTCAAACATACCAATTCTTCCCGGAGCCCATTAATGGCAGTAACGGCAGTAAGGCCCTGCGTGGTCTGTAACGCACCAATGATTACCCAGCGATCAACTAAGCAGACATGTGGCGAACGCTGCACGAAAGCCCAATACCGCGCTAAACAGCGCCTACAACAAGCAACACAACCACCCATAAAAACAGAAGGAAACAAAACCATGAGTAAACTAACACCAATGCAGTTCGCTTTCAGTCAGTCGGAATATGAAGCCCGCTGCGAAAATGAAATCGCATTCTATAAATCTCGCATCGAAAAGCCCTATCAGGGTGTTGTCGGCGCCATCATCGAGTCTTCACCGAGCAACCTAACGTTGCAACAGTCTCTTGATTACTACCATCAAATGCTCACTGATGGTTACACGCCGCTTGAAGAAATGTCAGCCCTACCAACGGCGTCACTATTTGATAGCCCGTTGGGCTCATTCGTCACCATCTACCTGATGAAGCCTGAGAAACAACAGAAGAGTGATTGTGCAAAGATTCGTCAGGAGGTTAAGGCTCAATATGAGGCTGAGCTTGAAGAAGCGTTGAATGCCGAGGTAGATCGCCAAGTGGCGTTGTCTCTTGCCAAAGATGAGCGTGATCGTCAGGACGTCGAACAAAAGCAACGTTTGGAGCGTGAGCAAGAGGTTCGTGATGAACTCGCAGCTTCCCGTGCAAAGCTCCGCGATCAGCTCATCGAGTCAGGAAAGTTGAACATTGATGGGAGTGCGGCATGACTGATACCAAGTTAATCGATCCAGCGACACTTAGCGGGACGGAATTGCTACTACGCCAAACTTACTGTCCTGATACGCTCGCTACAAGCCCTGTAGCGGCTCCTGTAGAGGTCGTTGCAAAACAAGCGCTACCTGTAGATGAAGAAGCCTCGGAAGAGGCTGTAATCGCGTTTAAAGCTGCTCTGGAGTTGCTTGCAGTTAAAGAACGTGCCGCTAAGTTGGTTGAGGCTGCTAAAAAAGAACGCGAGGATAAGAATAAGCAATGACAAACAGCTTCACCGAACAAACTGGGTTGAAAAAGTCCCAACCGCAATACCACAGCATCACACGCATGACAGGCCACCCAAAAATCAGAATGTTTACCTGTGCTATGGGGCAATGGCTTCGCAAGTATCACGGCTTCGATATCGACTTTAGTTATCAGTGGGTGAGACACGAAGACGGCAGTTTGTACTTCGCTCTCACCGGCTCGCGCTCTGTGCAAGATGTATTCGCCGCCTACGTAGATAACAACCAAGGCGATTACTACGACACCGCTAACGTTGTTCAATACGGACGCAACACTCCGGCATTCCATCGTGCTTTTAATAAGCTGCTGGAATCGAGACAGCTCCGCCACGGTTACGGGGAGTCTAAACAGTGAATTCTGAAATCATCGCCAAGCTAGTCGGTGTCCTACAGTTCCAAGTTGATATTTCTGGTCTTCAACGCTTTGAGCGTGGCCTGTCCCAAGCACGCCAGAAGATGATGGCTCTGTCTCGTGAGGCAGATGTTCTAGGTAAGAAACTGGGTGCCAAGATGGGCATCAAGGTCGATAGCGCCGGACAGGAAAAGCTAGCCAAGACTGTAAGAGCCAATCTCGACCGAGAGCTAAAGCTTGAACAGGCCGTTCAACGCACCAGACGTGCAACGTTCACCGCTGAACTACAGGGGCAGAAGCTCATCAACCTTCGCCAGAAAGAAGGGGCAGCAATCCAGTCCCAGGCCCTGCGCGACAGGATCGCTCAGGCCGTTCTAGATGCTAAGTCAGCCAAGGCCGAAGGCGAACGTTTGAAGGTGTCGGGCGCAGCACTCAAACAGGCTCAATCCATTGAGCAGCACAAGGCCCGCCAAGCTCGCTTGGAAGCACTCCTAGGCCAGCAGCAACAGAAGACCGCCATCCTTCAGCAGAAGCAGTTCCAAGCAATGACGGCCACTCAAAAAGCTGAGTTTGCCCTACAGCAATCAAGGCTGAGCTCACACCGTGCAGCAGTGAAGTTTGCTGCACAGCAAGAGGCTGCAAAGGTTCGTGCTCAGCGTCTCGAAGTAAGCCACGCTCAGAAGGGGGAGCGCTTTCAATGGGCTCAAACCCGCCAAGCTCATTGGGAGGCAAAGCGTAACGAGCCTAGTCCCTCTACAGGCTTTATGGGGCTAGGCACCGGGGCTCTCGCCCTAGGTGGTGTAACGGCTGGCCTTGCTGCAATTGTGGGGGCGGTAAGCGCGCTTGGTGACCGTCTCTCGGCTACACAAGCCCGAGTGTCTGACAGCCAGCAGCTAGAAAATGTCCTTAGCCAAGCAGGTGGGAAAAACCCTGCAAACGCTGAGTTCGCTAAATCGGAATGGCTACGGATCAACGCCAAATATGGCACTGAGGCTAGTCTTGAATCCGCTAAGGCGTACAGAACGTTCTTGATGGCAGAGATGGCCCGAGGTCGTAGCATCAGCCAAGCCACTGGCACATATGAAACACGCCAAGCAGCCTTTCGCGGTGCTGGGATGACTGCCGAGGAACAGCGCCGTGCAAACCTGCAACTCCAGCAGATTGCGAGCAAATCACAGGGCGATAGGGAAGACCTGAACACCTTCTCCGAAAGCGCCCCTTTGCTTGTAGAGCCTATTCGTAGGGCGTGGGCGGAGAGGAATAAACATCCTCTAGATGCCAATCTTGAAAAGGATTTCAGAGCAAGCACCAAGACAGGCAACTTGAAGGCAATCGACTTTACGAAAGGTATTGAGTTGTTCGTGAAGGAAAACGCCGCTGCAATTGAGCGTCAGAGTGGCAGCATCGATGCCAACGCGACTCGCCTAGCCAATCAGAAATTCTTGCAGCAGCAAGGGTTGGATCAGAGTCCGGAATTGATCAACTCGATCAATGAAAGGATCAAGAGTGAGATGGAACTGACAGAGGCATTGAAGCCTTTGAAAGAGGCTGCGGTACAGGCTGACATTGCTCTCAACAAAATGGCTGCATCTTTTGCTCGGTTTATCTTCGGGAAAGATGATACTCCCGAGCAGGCAGCTAAAAAGATCGACGGCCTATCACCTGATCAACCTGCGATTGATGTAAGTGCGCTTAGTACGCCTAAGCCATCTACCGGTGAGAAACCTCAAGATCCAGTTAGCCGCCTGTTCCGTTGGATGACGAACTCTCCTGATTACGATGAAGGCCCTGCGAACAAAGTTAGAGCGCCGCAAATGAACACGCTAGGGATGCAGTTTCCGAAGCTTGATCTATCTAAGCTAAGGCTTGACATGGATATGGGTGAATTGGCTGAGCGAATTGGTGAATATCAACGCTTCCGCCCTGACACATTTGAACCCATCACATCGAGAGACATGATGCGGACATCTGGCTCATCTGTTGAATATCCAGTGCAGCAAATCACTACAACGAATGAACACGTTACCAATAACAACAGCACAATCACGCCAACGATTAACGTGACTGTCAACACAGTTGGTGGTGATGAAGTGCTAGGCAAAGTGATCGGTGACGAAGTTGATGCACGGATGCAAAGGATGCTGAGAGAAACACAAGCCAATCAAAAAGAGCTTTACTGATGGTTTCCGTTATTCGGGCGATTGTGCTGGCTGCAATCGCTCAGGTGATGATTCTGGCGCTACTCATTGGCTACTTGTTTGTGCACACCGATAACATGGCAAAAACCTACGCTCTCTTGGCAGAGCGTAACGCCAACTCATATACAACTGAGCTAGTGCACGATCAATACAACCGGTTGCAGGTCGAGCGAAGTCAGGAGCGTGAGGATATGCGTCAGTTTGTAGACCGTCGTATCGACCTCAAGATTAGTCAGGCAATGAAATAAAAGTAACTGCCCTCGTAAGCACACATCTAAATCCCACTTTACAGGAGACAACTGTATGGCGCTGCCATTCGAATTCAAATCATCAGGGGCGGCGTTAACCGCTGCCATGACCCTGATCGGAACAACACGTAAGAAGTTTGTGATCAAGCAGATCATTAACCCATTTGGTCAACTCCGTTGGATCGTCACACACCCAGACGGAAACCCAGCAATCCCATACGAGGTATTCACAGCATGAAGACATGCACATGTCGCCACTGCTCCACCAACTTTGTTACAGACAAGTTCAAGCCGTTCTGTTCGCCGCTGTGCCGAATCACAGCTACAGCCCTAAATCCAGACAACAAGAAAACACACCAATCTTGCCCAGTGGGAGATACACCGAATGACCAAAGCAGCACCCGCAACAACACCTAAAAAGAAAGATCTACGCAAGACATGTAGCGTTTGCAGGGCGAAGTTCCTGCCTGCTAACCGCAAATCGTTAACATGCAGTGATGATTGCAAGAGAGCAAGACGTAACAAGGCAGTCAGAGCGGTAAGCCGGAAGAAGCGTAAGCCCAAGCAGTTCCCTATCAGTAACATCTTCGTTCAACTTCTGCTGCGCCATGCCAAACAGGCGGGCACCGTGCAAATAGTTCAGTACATCACTGCTGAGGAACTGCTAGAACTTCGCGAAATGCAAAAGATGCAGCTAGCTACAAACTGTTATTCGGTGCGGGACTTTGCGGACTACCATTTTTGCCATGTGTACCCAGTTCACGGAATGCCTCACGTCGGCAAATTCACCCCTCGGAACCTTGTCCTAGGCAACGGTGCGTTGAATCGCCAGCATGCTAACCGTTATTTCGGTGGTGGGGACTTCATCAGCCCCGCACACAAGACGAATCGATTTGACGTGCAGAGCTGGATGTCTGACGCTGAGATCGTAAAGCTCATGATCGAGTGCGTCGGTCAGCAGGAGTGGGATGCCTTTGACAAGGTAGCCAAGCTACAGCCAAGTACGAAGCAGTCCTACATAGATCTGTTGACGCCTCTTCTGGATCGAAACAACCCAGCTCATCGTCAGTACCTGAAAATCTTCGATGAGCCACGTTCAACGGCGAATGAACTACGTGCTGTGCTGGAGTCACTGACCGAGAAGAAAGTGTTCATGCTTGGATACCGTGGATACAAGTCACCCATGGACTTGATGCTCTCGGAATTTGGACGTGTAGTGAAATATCGTCCAGACCTGGCCCCGGTGTTGAAGGCGCTGGAACAGATTGAGCAGACAGCTCGGTACTTCACACATGACAGCTTTGTCCTAGACGATGTCGAAGGGTTCTTCTTCGATATTCTGCACGGTATCGAAGTAGCGGACACGGTGCTGGCAGAGCTAGCGGATATCGTTGTTGAGGCGCTGACAACCTCAACCGCCAAGATGAAAAACTTCGACAAGGTGGATGTCTATGATCCGTTTTCACCGGGAGAGATTGAGGCTCGCCGTCAAAGGATGTCTCAACTCGCTGCGTAACCCAAGCCCTGCCAGTTATGGTGGGGCTTCCTTTTGCGCGGAGAAAAGTCCGAACACCACCCCTATTGCTCTAGATTTACATGTCGTCAAAAGTTGATCCCATTCACCCAGAACCGTTGAGTTAGACGCTCGCAACGGGTCAAATTCGTGGGTAAGAAATACCGCCCCCAAGCTAGCCCTAGAGCACTGAGATTGCGCCATAGCGTAGCTATGAACCTGACTTCCATCTGGCGAAGCCAACGAGCCATCCACGCTGAGGCTATTAATACACACACCCACACTGGACACTCCATGCCCTCAGGGATGTGCTCGTTTTTCACTGATGGCATTTGGCCTTGCCAGCCATGGATTTACACGCTAGGTTTCGTACCGCAATTCACTCCACCATGAAAGGAATCTCTAGAATGTTGCATGTGTTGGTTTCACTAGATTTGAAAGAGGCGGATGCCTCTGTACGCACTGACTTCAATGCTTTTTTGGCTGATGTGAAATGGGCCAAGTTAGGCGATGTCGATACCGTTTGGAGCTTTCATATCAAAGATTGGGAGCAGTCCCATCATGATTCTACCAAGCAGTATGTAGTTGATCAGCTGATGAAGGCAGCGAAGACTTTTAAACTGAAACAAATCTCTATCGTTGCTCAAATTGGCAATGCCAAAGCAGTTGGTCACAAAATCACTCTGAAGAACGGCGTGCACACAGGTGCTGATTTTAACCCGTACGCGTGATATTCAATAACCTCTGGAAACTGCCCGAAAACCTAGGGAAACTGTTGCTCCAGTGCATCCGTCCAGAGCGTGAGTTCTGAGGCTACTCCCCGGAAAGCTAGTGTTTCCGGGGCTTGCCAGATTGCACGGATAAGCTGGACTCGTTGCCAACTCTTCGCGTTGAGGTTTTCGCACCAAAACGGCAGTTTTGAGACGGAATCACTGCTTTCTGCGAAAGCACACTCCCCAGCCCCAGCCTACCCAGAGCTGCGCTACGATTCCTGCACCACCCCTCAAGGATGACCACCTATGACCACCAATGCCGAAACCATCGCTGACGCACTGGAGCTTATCCAGTTGAACCAAACCGCCATTGCCGCTGGTCTTGAAGAAGTGGCTCTGTGGATCGAAGCCAGAGGCAGTCTGGAGGTGCACGAAAACATCATTGCATCGCTTTCGACGCTAGATAGGAACTCCGATGGCATCGCCTCCACCATCCGTCTGCTACGTCAGGAAGGCAGTTAACGAATCTACAACGAACGTACAAGAAATGTTATGATCTAGTCCCATGCATCGAATGAGGACTAGAAAATGGAAGTTGTGGCGTACTACCGGGTTTCCACAGGAGCCCAAGAGAAGAGTGGTCTCGGTCTGGAAGCTCAGGTTGATTACGTCCATTCAGCGGCTCGCCAGCAAGGCTGGAAGATCGTTGCTGAGTACACAGAGACCGTAAGCGGCACGATTGCCCCACAGGATCGTCCTGAGTGCAAGAAAGCCTTGGCTAATGGGCTACCCGTGCTAGTGGCGAAGCTGGACAGGATCGGTCGTGACGTAGGTCACATCGCCGAGCTGATGAAGCGCACCTCACTGAAAGTGGCAACCATGCCGCTCGCTGATAACTTCCAGCTTCACTTGTTTGCAGCGCTGGCTGAGCAGGAGCGTTCGTTCATCGCCAGTCGTACAAGGGATGCGTTGAAGGCTTTGGCAGTGCGTGCAGAGGAAGGTGATACTGAGTCAGTGGCAAAGGTGGCTCGCCGTGCTGAGACGCTAGCCAGAGGCCGTACAGACGCCAACCGGGCTAAGGCTGTAGAAGCCGTTCAACTCCGTGTGAGTACATGGCTTGAGACAGTGCGAGACCCAATCGACCTGTGCATCCGCAAGGGTGCCAAGACGCTACCAGCAGTGGCTAAGTGTTTGAATGAGAAGGGAGTTGCTACAAGTCGAGGCGGTGAGTGGTCTCCGATGCAAGTGAAGCGTGCAATGATGGCGCTAAGCCTGTCATTCGCCCCGTAATGGTCTCTGTAAGCTCCTGTGGGGCTGCTACAGGCGTTATCGCTACAGTATGGCTACATAGGTAGCTGTAAGCTCTCAATGATGCCTGTAAAGGTCTTGGTGAGTTTGATTCTCAAGTGAGGTGTTATATTATTTGAGAATCGTTCAGCTTTGGCTGCTGCTGGTATCTGACCTGTTCAATGCCTCGGGTAAATCTCTGGAAATCACGCCAGCCTTATTTTCTCACCATGAATTCGAAGCGCTGCAAGAGTTGCACCTGTCTCGGCGGGGCGGGCCAGTATTCTCGAAATTAACGCCTGTTGAGCGCTTTGAAAATCCAGTCTTTCAGTTTGAAAGTGAAGTGACTAAGAGTTAGCAGGGCCGCTACGACTATCACTGATGCACCTATCCCGTACAGTTTTGCGAGGTCTCCATTTTCAGGAGCAACTTCCATATACTTTGCTAATGGCTGCATTAACTCTGGAGATAGTGTGGCGGATGCAATGATTCCAAATATGATTGTGATGCGGCGTGTGTAAGATTCGGATTTTATCTTATCGTCGAGCTCTAGCGCTTTACGGACTGTCTCAATTTTCTTGTGCAGTAATTTGTAAATCGAAGTGAGGTGGTCGCCTTTCAATACTTCTTCAATGTATTTAGCTATTTCCCCATATTTGTGTGCCGATAGAAGCGTTTCTTCGAATTCCAAGATGTCGAGTTCCAGACGAGCAACGTGGGTTGCTGTCCTGCATTTGTCGAGTCCCAAAGAGGCGTAAGAGTAGTATGTTTGTATGAAGTGCGATGCCTCGTTCAATACCTGAATGTCGGATACGATGTTGTTGAAGGTGTAAGTCTCGTGCTGTTCAACGAACGACTCGACCTGAGAAGATGCGAGCAGCAGTGAAATGGGTTCAGAATAAAAGTTGTTGAAGTCGTCGAAATTTCTCATGTCCTTATGATTGGGGTCAGGATGGGTTGTTTTCTCTGAGAGAAAGGTTCGGGCCATTACGCTGTTAACTAGTAGTTTGTGAGTGGCCCAGTTTTCCGCTGCACTCCATCTTTGATTGGTGTGTGAGCTGATGTAAATTATCGGTTTTCCACGCCAATGCTGTCCTATCGAGTCGTCTATGTACTGGCCGCCGTACCACCTGATGTGTGTTTGGACGGCACCTAGCGCGATAGTGCGAGCAACCACCGATAACAGATTTCTCGCTATATCTGTGAGCGTGAACTGGCTAGTATGCACTAGCTCATATACTGTAAGAAGTTCGTCACCAAACTCTAACTCGCCGGGAGAGTTTAGTGCCTCACCTATGACCGTCTCAAATGCTTCTCGCTGAATTATTTTCTCGCGGCGAGACATCTGAGCTATCTGTGACTCAGTACAGGCTAAGTGAATCTCTTTCTCGCATAGTACTGAAGTAATATTTCTGCGGGATTTATTTGCTTCGCAAAAAACTACATCTTGAATCGTAGCGTCTTGAAAGCCTGTGATTGTGGGAAGCGAGATACTGATTATCCCGCCAGTGTACACTCTTAGGTAGGGGGTGATTAGCTCGTGAGTTTCATCGCCCTCGCATTGTATAGCCATCGGGCGCATGAATATTCTAGCGCTCTCCGTAGGAAAGCCAAATGCGGTATTAAATAGGCGTTTGTCCGATAGAATCAAGTCGAGAGCTAAGCGAAAACTATATGCATCAGAATGCCCGGGGTTTGCATCTAGAAAGTCGTTGTGGCCAGTGACCCTCATGCCTTGTTCTGTAATTGTTGTTTCAATGTTTAGTTGTTGAGATCTGAGCCTTTTTTCATCTTTAAAGTATATCTTGCCGCTGCTAGTTAGGGCGAAGCTGAACGCGGCGGACTCTGCAAGGATCTCGCACATGCCTTCAATATTCACGTTGCCCGTAATTTTTGAAGAGTATAGGAAGGTCGCAGTGCCTGAATACGTCTCTTCTTCAATAAGTGTGCTTTCAATACTTGATTCTGTGTCAGGTTGTCCCATCAACTATCATCCTTAATACCCGTCGAATTTTACGGTGCCATAAGCCGTCGATGATTGCACGTAATCTACGGGTGGGCTACGACTGACCATTCACAGCGGCTTATGCATAAACCGTCTTAAGATTACAGTTGTAATGCCTTGATCGAATAGCGTTGTATTATATATAGGAGTAGCCCTAGCTCTTGATTCTGCTCCCTACGTTGTAAGCGAAGCTTACGTGTTGAAACCCTCGACCTACGGTCGTAAGTAATCCAGCGATGCCGATGGCATCCGTTCGCACCCAAGCAGAAGAGCAAAGCAAAAGCTGATTTGTGTAGAAGGTGTATGCGGTCGAGGTAGACCGTTAGGTCTGAGGTGTTCCCACTGGTGGGAGTTAGCTACGACCTTCAGTCAAAGGGTATACCTTCGTCAGCGTGCGCTGACGTTTAAGGTCTGGCAGGTACTTTGATTTCCTTCATCAGGCGCCTCGACGTCAACTGCCATTTTGGCAAGTCGCCATGTACCTTCTGGAGTTCTTCAAACGCCTCTGATGCGCTGTCGATGCGTATCTGCTTGTTGTAGTGGGTTATTACGCCGATAACGGATGGTTCGGGGTCATCAGCCGTCTTCATCGCGATCAAATACGTTTCATTACAGCGTCCGTTCTTTCGAACATAGATTTGAGTTCCTAGCCTTTTAGTCAGATTGTTCGCAGCAGCGCGTCCTTCGAAGGATGTGAGGTCAAGCTTTTCGAAGAAGTCTGATTTGCTCACTACCCGGTCAACTGCCATCTGCTGGCGTAGGCTGTCTTTCTCGGCGTCGATGGTAGAAAGCTGGCTTTCAAGCTCGTGCAATAGCTTCGCTGTTGTCCTGCTGGGATATTCGTTGTGTGCGTCTTCGGCTGCTGCAAATTTGGCCCGTAGTTCTTCACTACGACCTTCCGCAACATCCAGCTTCTTGGCGATTGCTCCTGAATTGCCTTGAACAAGGCTCAGCGAATCCAGCTTCGCGAGAATTTCCCGAAACACTGTTTCTGTCCGTGTGGCGCTGACAACTCCCGCGCTGCACATTCCACGGATGCTGTGGCTGCACTTGTAATACTTGTGGCCTCTCTGGCTTTGCAGGTGCATGGCAGCACCACAATCAAAGCAAAAGAAGATACCCGCCATTACATTGAAGTTGGCCGTCTGTTTCGTGATCTTGTGCAGACGCCGTGAGCCTCGTGCAGCCTGTGCCCGGTAGAAGGTTTCTTCATCCACTACAGGCGGGAAAAAGCCCTTGATGGGTTCGCCATCTGGCGTCCTGACTCCGTCGATGAAGATGTGGGGCTGATACTCGCCTAGCGTGGTGCGGGAGTCCAAGATATGGCGAACGGTGCTGAACCCCCAGAGGCCGGAGAAGTTCTTTCGGCCCGCAGAGAATGCCGGTATGCCTTCCTGATTTAGCGTGGCTGCAATGTTGCGTGATCCGTGCCCTTGCGTTGAGAGATCGAAGATCCGTCGTATCACTTGAGCATGGTCAGGGTTGAGAGTGTAACCCTCCGGGGTGACATCTAGCCAAAGCGGCCTGAGCTTTCCTAGGGGCTTGCCGGTAGCACGAGCATCAGCCTGTTTCTTCCGCCACGCAGATGAAACCCGGCTTCCTTTGGTGGCGCTTTCTTCGTGCGCCCTAGACATGCTGATTATCGACACGAGCAAGTCGGTTACGTCGAAGTCTTTTGTGTAAAGCCGCTGATCTAGGCTCGTGAAGACGTTGATGCCCTTCGCGAGCAGGTCGAGGAAGCGGGGCAGGGCATCACGCACCTTTTCCCGGCTCAGCCTGTCTAGCGATTCGATGACAAGGAAGCTACCCGTGGGAATGGTGCCGTCTTCGACGTAGCTGAGAAACCGGGCTAGCTCACTCGTGTCATCAACGTGCTTACCTTTGTAGGCAGAGCGCCCGGCATCGAAGAACAGATATTCCTTTGGGTCTGCGAGTTCTAACCCCTTGCTTGCGGCGAACGCCTTGGCTGCTTTGGTTTGACGCTCGTAGCTGTCACCCGCTGACTGCTTAGCGCTACTAAACCTGACATATGAAAATACCTTCGCCATCGTGCCGCCTACTGATTCAATTTCCTTGTAGGTAGTTGTAGCAGCATTTCTTGAACTTCTGCCCACTGGCGCACGGGCAACTGTCATTGCGCCCCAGCTTCAACTGCACCGTCGGGTCGATGAAGTACCAGCGTCCGCCGTTCTGCACGAACGAGGAACGCTCGCGGTGGCTGTGTTCACCCTGGTGGTCATGCCAGCGCGCGGTGAAGGTGACGAAGGCGTGTTCCGGCTGGCCGCCGAAGACTTCCGAACTCTCCACCTCAAGGCCGAGCCAGGTGCTCTGCGCACTCCAATCACTGATCGATTGGCGATTCAGGCCCGCTTGCTGGGCGGGCAGGGTGGTTGCTACCAGATAATCGATCAGCCCCAGCACATAGGCGCTGTAGCGCGAACGCATCAGTGCTTCGGCGCACGGTGCCGGATGGCCGTCGTGATAATGGCCGCAGCAGGCCTCAAGCAGATTGCCGCTGCCGCACGGGCAAATGGCTGTACTCATTGCATTACCACCAGTATTTCCCGAAGTTTTCCGGATTGGCCCAGAACCTTGAGTTGAGCCAGTCGGGGACTTGTTTGTAGTCAAGCAGATCATAGGTGAACAGGGTCAGCACTTGATCATCGCGTTGAAAACGTTCACTGGCTTGCAGCGCCAGTGAATAGAAGTCGGTTTCCTGCCAGCCGCTGGCCGACAGATCCGCCAGCGCGGCGATGCGGCTGGCGTTGAGATTGCGAATCCCGCCCAACAGGTTCAGGCCATCGCGCTTGGGCAAATGTTCCAGGCAATCGACCACCAGCGCCAGATCGAAACGCTGCGCCGCCAGGTCCGCCGGCAGTGCGCCCGGCGCGGCATGGGCCACGACGGTGTCTGGATGTGCCTCTTTAAAAGCGCTCAGGGCCGGAAATTCACTGGCGCCAATCAGCAGCAGACGCGCCGGGGCGTAGCGATCCAGCAAAGCGGCCAACGCCTGTTGCGGCGTGCGGGAAGAAATGGCGACGTTCATCAAAGCTCCTCAATCAGACCGCCAAGACTAGCCTGCCTGACGGTGGCGGCAAAGCGCCCTGTTCCGCCCGTTTGCGGCAAATGTGCCGAAGTCCTGTGAACAGGCGCGCAAACAGCCGTGGCCTATTGCTGGCGGAGATTAAAACTCCGGTCTTTACTCCCTGAATCGGTTCTAAGCCGATCCCTCAGGAGAAAACCAGATGAGCATAGTTCGGACAGCATTACCTTTGATTCTGCTAACCAGTGTGTTGACGGGTTGTGCAGGTTTACAGAAAACCGACTGGCCGACCTGTGCGGCGGTCGGTGGTGTTGTCGGTGCCGGTCTCGGCGCAACCGAGAGTGCGGCGTGGGCCGGCTACGGTGCGTTGTTGGTCGGTGGCACGGCAGCGGCCTATTGCTGGGTACACGGTGATGGCGACGAAGACGGCGATGGTGTGCCGGACAGTCGCGACAAGTGCCCGGGCACGCCTAAAGGCGTGCAGGTCGACGCTGACGGTTGCCCTCCACCAGCACCTGCACCTGTGGTCGAAGAAGCTGTAGTGGTCAAGGAAGAAACCATTGTTATCCGTGATGTGCACTTCCAGTTCGACAAAGCCACGCTGACCGGCCCTGACAAGCAAGTGCTCGACAAGGTCGCCACCCGCCTGAAACAGGAATCCTCGACCGCACAACTGACCGTGACCGGTCACACCGACAGCGTGGGCAGCGATGCCTACAACAAGAAACTGTCGGATCGTCGTGCGCACTCGGTGGTGGACTACCTGATCCAGCAAGGTGTGCCACGCGCCAGCTTCGTTTCGGTGTCCGGTATGGGTGAAAGCCAGCCAGTGGCCGACAACAAAACCGCTGACGGTCGCGCACAGAACCGTCGTACCGAAATCAAAATCCAGCGTTAAGCCCCTCTCGCATCCGCGGCTTGTGCAGTCGCGGATGCGGGTCTTTACTCCTGTGTAACCGGTATGGGCCGGTGACACAGGAGCTTTTACAATGACTGTTTTCTCAAGGTCCGTCTTGCCGGTGCTACTGCTAGGCAGCTTGCTCACCGGTTGCGCCACCCACAGCGATGGCACTGCACCCCTCAATCAACGTACGTGGCCGATCTGCAGCCTTATCGGCGGGCTGGTCGGTGGCGGTCTCGGCGCCCTCGAAAGTGGCGGCTGGGCCGGTGGCGGCGCAGCGCTGGGGATTCTTACCGGCGGACTGATCTGTTATGCCCAGGACGGCGATGAAGACGACGACGGCGTATTCGACCGCCGTGACCGTTGCCCGGACACCCCGGAAAATACTCCGGTCGATCACCGTGGCTGCCCGCTGCCGCAATACCCGGTCACGGAAAAAGTGCCGGAGCCTGCGCCGCAAACGGAAGTCATTACCCTCAGTGATGCCGGCAATGTCCTGTTCGACTTCGACAAATCCGACCTGACCCCGGCGGCGAAAGCCCAGCTCGATACGCTGATGGACAAACTGCGTAATGCCGACGTGGTGAGCATCAAGGTCGTCGGCCACACCGACAGCAAAGGTTCGGATGCCTACAACCAGGCCTTGTCGGAACGGCGTGCGAGCAGTGTCGCCGCGTATCTGCTGAGCCAGGGCCTGGCGCCGAACAAACTCACCAGCGAAGGTCGCGGCGAAAGCGAGCCGGTTGCCGATAACGCCACCGACGAAGGGCGCGCGCAGAACCGTCGTGTGGAGTTGCACATCAATCGTTAGGAAGCGTCTGTAGGACGCGGGCTAGAGCTGCCGGGCGACGCTCAGCGTCGTTTCGGCAGCCATTTGGCAGGCGAACGCAGTTTTTTCATTTTTCCCTCTGGCTTATCCCCCGCAGAAGCCGTTACTGTGCGCCCAAAGAATAATTCGCAACACGGGGGAGCGTATGAAAGTGTTCTGGGGGCTGGGGCGGTTGTTGACCCTGCTGTTCTGCTGCGTGGTGCTGGCCAATCAGTTGGTGCCGTTCGTACATCCGTTGCATCTGCTGGTCAATCTGGCCGGCGGTCTGTTGTTGCTGATCCATCTGCTCGAAGTGCTGCTTTGCAATCGCAGCCTCAAAGGTCGCCCGCACCCTTGGCGTGACCGTGGCCGTATCCTGCTGTTCGGCGTATTCCACCTGCAAACCATCCCGGCCCCGGCCGTTCCGGAGGCTTCTTCCCATGCGTAAACTCTGCTTGCTCGCTGCATTCATCAGCCCATTGGCCTGTGCCCAGGTGGTCAGCGTCGAAACCAATTCCCTGATGCGTTTGCCCAATAACACCAGCACTTTGCAGCTCGAACGTCTGGACGTGGCCGATTACGGCACCTTGCTGATTCCTGCCAACGTCACCGAACTGACCGTGGGCGAGTTGCGTCTTGGCCATGAAGCGCGCATTGCGATCGTTCCGGCTGAACAGGCGCTGGAATTGAAAGTGGCCCGCGCTGAACTGAGCGAAGGCAGCCAGATTACTGCGCGCGGGGCGCCGGGGACTTATGAAAAAGCCGCCCGTGCAGGGCGCAATCTGAATCTCCAATTCAAGGCGTTGAACGCGCCGCAACTGTTGGTCGATGCCCGTGGCGGCACCGGTGCGCCGGGTTTTGTTGGCCTGGATGGCGGCAACGGTGAAGACCCGGGCTGTACTTATGGCGCAGCCGGGCATGGTTTTGATGGCAGTAACGGCAGTGATGGCCAACCGGGCGCACCGGGTGCGCTGGTGCGTCTTGAAGTGCCGCGCGAGTTTCCGGCCGAGCTGATCAAGGTCAATGTGGCGGGTGGCAACGGTGGCCCGGCGGGTGTTGGTGGCAAAGCAGGCAAGGGCGGCAAGTCCAAGGGCTGCCTGGTGTACCGCGCCGATGGCGGCAAGAATGGCAAGGCCGGGGCTGATGGTCAGCCTGGACCAGTGGGGGCGGCGGGTGCCGTGACCGTGCAACGCCTGTAAAAGCTTTCCCTCACCCCAGCCCTCTCCCGTCGGGAGAGGGGGCCGACCGAGATGTCTGGCGTTATACATCGACCTGAAATTCCGAGTCGATTATGGATTCAGACCCAATCGTTCAGGTCGGCGTATCCCTCAAATATCCACCATTCAGTTCCCTCTCCCTCTGGGAGAGGGCTAGGGTGAGGGGCTTTTGATCTTTGCCCCTATCTTCAGAATATCGGCCGAGCCGCGGCAATCGCCACCAGCACCACGCCGACTATCAAGTTAATCCCCACCAACCGGCGAATGCGCCCGAGCACCGCCGCACCCACCGGCCAGTCCTTCGCCTCCACCGCCTTGCGCAGTTCCGGCAGCATCAACCCTTGAATGCGGATAAACAGCGCCGTCATTACCACGTACAGCCCCATCATCACCTGCACATACTTCGGCGCGGTCTCGAACCCGATCTGCTGCAAATGCAGCATGCCCACGCCACTGATCGGCAGCAGGATCACTGCGACCCAGACCCAACGGAAAAAACCTTGAAACACTTCCACCCACAAGGTCAGGCGGGCAGGGCCGTCGAGGGCCTTCACAGCCGCGGGGCGCAGGACCATCCAGGCGAAAAACATGCCGCCGACCCAGACTAAAGCGGACAGCACATGCAGGGGGTAAACGAGGCTAAAAGGTGTCATTGGGGCACTCCGTTCTGCGCGGGATTAATTAGCGGGGTATGATAGCCGCCATCCGAAACCACTGAAAATTTATCCAGCGTTTTTTGCGCCCGACAATTCATGATCAGCACTGAACTCAAAACCACGATCCAGGGCGCCTATTCGCGTTTTCTAGAGGCCAAGAGCCTCAAACCGCGTTACGGCCAGCGCCTGATGATCGCTGAAATCGCCAAAGTCCTCGGGGATATCGACACCGACGACGAAGGTCGACGCAGTGGCGACCCCGCGATTGTCGCGGTGGAAGCCGGCACCGGTACAGGCAAGACAGTGGCCTACAGCCTGGCCGCGATCCCCACCGCCAAACTGGCCGGCAAACGCCTGGTGATCGCCACCGCGACCGTGGCCCTGCAAGAGCAGATCGTCTACAAGGATTTGCCCGACCTGATGCGCAACAGCGGGTTGAACTTCAGCTTCGCCCTGGCCAAGGGCCGTGGCCGCTACATGTGCCTGTCCAAGCTCGACATGCTTTTGCAGGAAGGCCACGCGCAAACCGCCACCGCTCAGCTGTTCGAAGAAGAAGGCTTCAAGATCGAGGTCGATGAGGCCAGTCAGAAGCTGTTTACCAGCATGATCGAAAAACTTGCCGGCAATAAATGGGACGGCGACCGCGACAGCTGGCCGAATGCGCTGGAAGACGCCGACTGGGCGCGCCTGACCACCGATCACAGCCAATGCACCAACCGTCATTGCCCGAACTTCGGCCAGTGCGCCTTCTACAAGGCCCGCGAAGGCATGGGCAAGGTCGACGTGATCGTCACCAACCACGACATGGTTCTGGCTGACCTGGCCTTGGGCGGCGGTGCGGTGCTTCCCGACCCTCGCGACACCATTTATGTGTTCGACGAAGGCCACCACCTGCCGGACAAGGCCATCGGCCACTTCGCCCATTACACACGCCTGCGCTCCACCGCCGACTGGCTCGAAACCACGGCCAAAAACCTGACCAAGTTGCTGGCCCAGCACCCGCTGCCGGGCGACCTCGGCAAGCTGATCGAGCAAGTGCCGGAGTTGGCGCGCGAGATCAAGGCCCAGCAGCAGTTCATGTTCAGCGCCTGCGAGCAGGTCGCCGACTTCAAGCCCGGCGAAGACGTCGAGGGCCGTGAGCGCCCGCGCCATCGTTTCGTCGCCGGGGTGATTCCCGAGCACATGCGTGAAATGGGCATCGAGCTGAAAAAAGGCTTTTCGCGCCTCAACGACCTGTTCACCCGTCTGACCGACCTGCTCAAGGAAGGCATGGACGGCGAAGTCAACATCGGCATCGCCAGCAATCAGGCCGAAGAGTGGTATCCGCTGTTCGGCAGCCTGTTGTCCCGTGCCTCCGGCAACTGGGAGTTGTGGACCGCGTTCACCGCCGAAGACCCGGAAGACAGTCCGCCGATGGCACGTTGGCTGACGTTGGCCGAAAGCGGTTCGCTGTTCGATATCGAGGTCAATGCCAGCCCGATCCTGGCGGCAGAAACCTTGCGCCGCAGCTTGTGGAACGTGGCTTACGGCTGTCTGGTGACCTCGGCGACCCTCACGGCGCTGGGCACTTTCGACCGCTTCCGCATGCGCGCCGGCCTGCCGAAAAAGGCCGTCACGGCTGTGGTGCCGAGCCCGTTCCATCACGCCGACGCCGGTGTGTTGCGGGTGCCGGACCTGAAAGCCGATCCACGCGATGCCGCCGCACACACGGCAGCGATCATCCGTGAGTTGCCCGATCTGGTCGAAGGCTCGCGCGGCACCCTGGTGTTGTTCTCCTCGCGCAAACAGATGCAGGACGTGTTCGACGGTCTCGACCGCGACTGGCGCAAGCAAGTGTTCATTCAAGGCAACCTGTCAAAACAGGAAACACTGAACAAGCACAAAGCGCGGGTCGATGGCGGTGATTCGAGCGTGCTGTTTGGTCTCGCCAGTTTCGCCGAAGGTGTCGACTTGCCGGGTGCCTACTGCGAACACGTGGTGATCGCCAAGATCCCGTTTTCGGTCCCGGATGATCCGGTCGAAGCGGCGTTGTCGGAATGGATCGAAGCCCGTGGCGGCAATCCATTCATGGAAATCTCCGTGCCCGATGCTTCGCTGAAGCTGGTTCAGGCCTGCGGGCGTCTGCTGCGCACCGAAGAAGACCGCGGCACCATCACCTTGCTTGATCGGCGCCTGGTCACCCAGCGCTACGGCAAGGCGATTCTCAATGCGTTGCCTCCTTTCCGTCGTGAAATATCCTGAGACAACGGTGGGCAGTTTTGCCCGCCGTGTTGTCTATCTCTCTGCCATCGCTTTTCCATTGGCCTTAGTTGGTCGTTAGGGAGAACTCCGTTCTTATGATCCGCCGTTCGTTGCCTGCCGTTTTTGCCTTGATCTTCGCTGCCCCGTTGCTGGCAGCGCCTGCCGGTCAGCAGACTCTGTTCAACTTTGTCCGTCCTGCCGACGTGGTGAAAATCGCCACAGAAAACGCTGATCTGCCACAAGCCAACGCCGAGCAAACGCCTGAGGGCGAAGTGCTGCGCCGGGTGACCTTCAACCCGGTCGCCCGCCCGACTTTGCGCCTGACACCGCAGACCGGCGCCTGGGACTGGTCGCAGTCAGGCATGATGACCTTGCGTTTGCAGAGCGCAATGGACTGGGCGGTAACGGTCTACGTACAGATCCAGAGCAACGACGGCCGCACTCTGGTCAGCCGCGTCGACCTGCCGGCCGGGCCTGCGCAAACCCTGCTGGTACCGCTGGTCGCGTCGACACCGCTGAGCCAAGGCATGAAAGCCGGGCCGCCGATGCCGATGACGGTCGATGGTCAACGGATCCTGCTGGCCAGCAGCAGCGGCGAGATCGACCGCAGCCAAGTGGTCTCGGTGAGCCTGTCGATGGATCAGCCGAAAGTCGCGCAGAGCCTGCTGCTCGAACGCTTCGGTGTGCAGGACGGCGATTCGGTTACCCAGGCTGTTTACGGCAATCTGGTCGACGCCTACGGGCAATCGACGCGCAGCAAGTGGCCGGAAAAGATCAGCAACGACGAACAACTGAAATCCGCCGCCGCCAAGGAACAGCAACAGCTGAAAACCTGGCTGGCCGAGCGCGAGAAGGCCTCGCTGGACAAGTTCGGTGGCTGGAGCAAAGGCCCGGCCTTCAAGGCCAGCGGGTTCTTCCGCACCGAGAAGCGTGATGGCCGCTGGTATCTGGTCACGCCCGAAGGGCACCCGTTTTATTCGCTGGGCGTGAATACCGTTAGCCCGGAGGTCAACCAGACCTACGTGGCTGGCCGTGAGCACATGTTCGAATCCCTGCCTAAAGCGGATGAGCCCTTGGCCAGACATTTTGGCGAAGGCGACAACCGTGGCGGCAACGGTGTTGATCAAGGCCGGGGTTATGGCAACGGACGCTGGTACGACTTCTACGGTGCCAACCTGCAGCGCGTGTACGGTGAACCGTGCAAAGCCGACAGTGAGAGCAAGTCCGGGGTAGCCGAAGCCGCCAAGTCGGCAGCCGCTGAAACGGTCGCCGTGAAAGCCGCAGAGCCTGCCCCTGTGCCGGCCGAGCCGAAGTCCGGCGTCGCTGAAGCGGCCAAGACTGAAACCGTGCAAGCGACGACAGAACCGGTTGCCGAGCCGTGCAAGGCCACTATCGATGAGCAGCAGTGGGCCAGCCACACGCTCGATCGCCTGCAAGCCTGGGGCTTCAACACGATCGGTAACTGGAGCGCCGACTCGCTAAGTGATGCCGAGCGCGTGCCGTATACCTTGCCGTTGTCGATCGTCGGCGACTACACCAGCATCAGCACCGGCAGCGACTGGTGGGGCGGCATGCCGGATCCGTTCGATCCGCGTTTCGCCATGGCCACCGAACGCGCCGTGGCCATTGCCGCCCGTGATCACCGCGACGACCCGTGGCTGATCGGCTACTACGCCGACAACGAACTGGCGTGGGCCGGTCCCGGCGATGATCCGAAATCCCGCTACGCGCTGGCTTACGGCACGTTGAAAATGACCACCGACGTGCCGGCCAAACGTGCTTTCCTCAAGCAGTTGCGCGACAAGTACCGCAATCAGGCCGGTCTGTCGAAGGCGTGGGGCATCGATCTTCCGGCCTGGGAATTGATGGAAGACCCGGGTTTTGTGCCACCGCTGCCAAGTCCGGAGCATCCGGAAATCGAGGCTGACTTCAAATATTTCCAGAAAGTCTTCGCCGACACTTACTTCAAAACCATTTCCGACTCGCTGAAATGGCACGCGCCGAACCAGTTGCTGCTCGGCGGCCGTTTCGCCATCAGCACGCCGGAAGCCGTGGCCTCCTGCGCGCAATACTGCGATGTGCTGAGTTTCAACATGTACACGCTGAAACCGCAGGACAGTTATGACTTTGCCGCGCTGGGCGCTTTGGACAAACCGGTATTGATCACTGAGTTCAACTTTGGCTCCACTGATCGCGGCCCGTTCTGGGGCGGTGTGACGCAACTGACCAAGGAAGAAGATCGCGGCCCGGCGTATGCCAATTTCCTCAAGCAAGCCTTGAGTGAGCCATCGATAGTCGGCGTGCATTGGTTCCAGTATCTCGATCAACCGGTGACCGGGCGTCTGCTCGATGGCGAGAATGGGCATTTTGGTCTGGTCGGGGTGACGGATCTGCCGTATCAGGGCTTTGTCGAAACGGTGCGCAAGAGCAACTTGCAGGCGATTGATCAGCTCGGCAAAGAGGCTGAGAAAGCGGCCGCAGCGGCGGGGCATGAGGCTGAGGGCGGGCGCAAAGGCGAGGCCGGTAAAGGGCCGGGGGCAGGGCATGCCGGTGGACATTCGGGGAATGGTCACTAACCTGTGATGCTCTAAAAAGATCGCAGCCTGCGGCAGCTCCTACATGCGAACGCGTTTCTCTGTAGGAGCTGCCGTAGGCTGCGATCTTTTGACTTGGCTTTTAACCGTCTGGCCCGCAGCTGTTCCCAAATCCCTCTGGGGCTGGAACAATGCGGGCCACTTTGTAGAGCGTTTTCGTGGGGGAGTTGGGGTGCAGATTCAGGGACATTACGAGCTTCAGTTCGAAGCGGTGCGCGAAGCCTTTGCCGCACTGTTCGACGATCCCCAGGAACGCGGCGCAGCCCTGTGCATCAAGGTCGGTGGAGAAACCGTTCTCGACCTCTGGTCCGGCACTGCCGACAAGGATGGCACTGAGGCCTGGCACAGCGACACCATCGCCAACCTGTTCTCCTGCACCAAAACCTTCACCGCCGTCACCGCGCTGCAACTGGTCGCCGAAGGCAAGTTGCAACTGGATGCTCCGGTCGCCCGCTACTGGCCGGAATTCGCCGCCGCCGGCAAAGAATCCATCACCCTGCGCCAATTGCTGTGCCATCAGGCCGGTCTGCCGGCGCTGCGTGAGCTGCTGGCGCCGGAAGCCCTCTACGACTGGCAAACCATGGTCGACGCCCTCGCGGCTGAAACTCCGTGGTGGACGCCGGGCACCGGTCACGGCTATGCCGCGATCACTTACGGCTGGCTGATCGGCGAGTTGCTGCGCCGCGCTGACGGTCGCGGGCCGGGTGAATCCATCGTCGCTCGTGTCGCCAAACCTCTGGGGCTGGATTTTCACGTCGGTCTGGCTGACGAGGAATTCCATCGCGTGGCGCACATTGCGCGCGGCAAGGGCAACGCCGGTGATGCCGCCGCGCAACGTCTGCTGCAAGTGACCATGCGCGAACCAACCGCGATGACCACCCGCGCTTTCACCAATCCGCCGTCGGTGCTCACCAGTACCAACAAACCGGAATGGCGTCGCATGCAGCAACCGGCGGCCAACGGCCACGGCAACGCGCGCAGCCTGGCCGGTTTTTATGCCGGTCTGCTCGACGGCAGCCTGCTCGAAAGCGACATGCTCGAAGAGCTGACCCGCGAACACAGCCTCGGCGAAGACAAGACCTTGCTGACCCGCACCCGTTTCGGGCTGGGCTGCATGCTTGATCAACCGGACGTGGCCAACGCCACTTATGGCCTCGGCTCCAAGGCGTTCGGCCATCCGGGCGCGGGCGGTTCCATCGGTTTTGCTGACCCTGAGCATGATGTGGCCTTCGGTTTTGTGACAAATACCCTTGGGCCGTACGTCTTGATGGATCCGCGCGCGCAGAAGCTCGCGCGGGTGCTTGCCACTTGTCTGTAAAGTTCCACTCGGGGTGCCAGGGCCGGAACCTCGAACGGTTTTTCGTTTCAAAGCGACTGTTTATCCGGGCGAAAGTGCTCTGATTTTTCATTACTTCATTTTGTGGATTTTCAATGTCATCTAAAAAGACTCTCGCCCTGGCCCTGTGTGTAGCGATCACCGGTTGTGCACAGACCCCGAAAAACGATGCGGACGGTGGTAGTTGGTGGCCGTTCGGTTCATCTGACAAGGTTGCGGCCAAAGAACCCGCGCCGGCGCCTTTGAAACCGGCTGCTACCGCACCCGTGGCCAAGACCGAAAGCAGCCCGTGGTACTGGCCGTTCGGTTCCGATGATGAAGCGGCCAAGGCCGACATGAAGGCCGAGGTCGCTCCCGAAGCGAAAAAACCGGTAACCGTGGCCAAAGCTGAGGCCGATGCGGGTGGCAAATGGTGGTGGCCGTTCGGCGGCAAGGATCAACCCACCACCAAAGCCGTGCCGATGCCGGATCCGAAAGTGACCCAAGCCTGGCTCGACGATTACGAGCCGCGTCTGCGTGAAGCGGTCAAGGACAGCAATCTGCAACTCGAGCGTCGTGACAACGTGCTGGTCGTGACCGCGCCGGTCGAAGGCTCGTTCAACCCGGATCGTCCAGCCATGTTGCTGCCGGTCACCCTCGGCCCGTTCACCCGCGTTGCGAAAATCCTCGAAGCCGACCCGAAAACCGCCGTTCTGGTGCTTGGTCACAGTGACACCAGCGGTGCCGCTCCGGCCAACATTAAACTCAGCCAGGAACGTGCCCAGTCGGTTGCCGCGATCTTCCGCCTCAGCGGCTTGCAGCGTGATCGCCTGATGCTGCGCGGTATGGGTTCGGAAGCGCCGCGTGCCGCCAACGACAGCGTTGAAGGTCGTGCCCTGAACCGTCGTGTTGAACTGCTGGTGACCCCGCAGAACACCATGGTTGCCTTGCTGAGCAAGTACAACATGCCTGCACCGAAGCCCGTGACCATGGTCGCTGCGCAAGACGTCAAGCCCGCCGCCAAACCGGTAACCCCGGCCCCAGCTGCGAAAAAAGCCGCTGTTCCGGCAACCAAAAAGGCTCCAGCGAAAAAAGCGGCTGCCAAGGCACCGGCCAAAAAAGCCCCGGCCAAGGCCCCAGCGAAAAAGACTGCTCCAGCCAAAGCCGCCGCGACCGACAAGAAAGTCGCCGCGACCGATACCACCAAGAAGTGATCCGCTAACGAAAAGGAATGCGCCATGACCCAGGCTCTGGCAGATATGCGTCGTGATTACACCCGGGATGGTCTGACCGAGGCGCAAGCCCCGGCCGAGCCGTTTGCGCTGTTCCACCAGTGGTTTGCCGACGCGGTGAAGACCGAACAGGCGCCGGTGGAGGCCAACGCCATGACCCTGGCCACGGTCGACAAGGATGGGCGACCGCATTGCCGCATTCTGCTGCTCAAGGGCCTGGACGAGCAGGGCTTCACCTTCTTCACCAACTACGACAGCGCCAAGGGCCAGCATCTGGCGGCCAACCCGTTTGCCGCCATGACTTTCTTCTGGCCAACCCTGGAGCGCCAGGTGCGCATCGAAGGGCGGGTGGTGAAGGTCACGCCCGAAGAGTCCGATGCCTATTATCAGGTGCGTCCACTGGGCAGCCGTCTTGGTGCATGGGCATCACCGCAGAGCCGGGTGATCAACGGGCGCGGTGAGCTGGAGGATTTGCTCAAGGCTACCGAGCAGCGTTTCTCCGACACGCAACCCGACTGCCCGGAACACTGGGGTGGTTACCGCTTGCTGCCTGAGCGCATCGAATTCTGGCAGGGCCGTCCGAGTCGTCTGCACGATCGCCTCAACTACCGTTTGCAGGGCGCCGACTGGATTCTTGAACGTCTGGCACCTTAAGCAGTCTACCGAGCGGGATAGCCTGCCGCAGCGGCCTCCAGCCACTTCGGCAGATCCCGGCGCTTGATCTTCTGCACCTGAGCGTTCGCCAACTGTTCGAGCATGAAGGCGCGTTTGCCTTCATCCTTGCCGGCCAATGACAACGCCAGATCGCGATCCATCCAGCGTTTGATCCGCACGTACAACCACCAGTGGAAGTACAAACCGGCGACAGTGGTGACGACGATGATGAAGTAATCCATGAAAATCCTTGGTGTCGTTGACGCAGAATCGGTAATTTGGCGCTACTGTAGGGCTAAGTCAGGAACAGCGTGCAGGTGTCTGTACCGCACCTGAATGAAAGCCAATTTATCCGGGCGGCGTCGTGACAGGCGTCAAGCCACGGAGTTTAATGACTATATGTTTCTTTGGAGTTGATGCTATGCGTAAGTCTGTTCTGCTGGTTGCTTCCTTTTCCACGATGGCGATGTTGCTTACCGGCTGCCAATCGAGCCTGACCGGTGACTCCTACTCCCGTGACGAAGCGCGTCGTGTGCAGACGATTCGCATGGGCACCATCGAATCCCTGCGCCCGGTGAAAATCGAAGGCACCAAGACCCCGATCGGCGGCGCTGCAGGCGCAGTGGTCGGCGGCGTCGGCGGCAGCGCCATTGGCGGCGGCAAGGGCAGCATCGTTGCTGCAGTTATCGGTGCGGTGGCGGGCGGTCTGATCGGTTCGGCAACTGAAGAAGGTCTGACCCGTACCCAGGGTGTGGAAATCACCGTGCGTGAAGACGACGGCAGCATGCGTGCCTATGTGCAGCAGGTTCAGGAGAACGAAGTGTTCCGCGTTGGCGAGCGGGTACGCATCTCCACCGTTGGCGGGACCAGCCGCGTTTCGCACTAAGCGGAATTCAGGGTAAAGAAAACCCCGATCAGGTGACTGGTCGGGGTTTTTTTAGGATATTTACTCGCTTTCATAACAACCCATTTGAAAATTGTATTTAGAGTCGTAGAAAGATCGACCGATTAAAGCTTCCAATTGCTTTATCTGCTCTTGGTCGAGGTCATAACCAAAGATTTCGTCTTCGGGATTGACCCAATGCATGATTACTCTGAGCCGCTCAATGTTTCCATCGGGAACGGGGATCTCGAAAACTAACCGAGCTGTGCGTTTATTAAATGCCTCGACGGTGTGCTTCAGCTTGAAGTTGCCATAAGTCATTCGATGCACACCAACTGAACTATATGAGTTGCGTCCAAGAGCTTTTCTCCAGTCCAGTCCTCCAGAACTTTGATCTGCTCTTCGTCTAAATCAGAGCCATCGAACTCATCTTCAGGTTGTTGCCAGTTCATCAGCGCCTTCAATGCTTCCTCGTGATGCGCCGCGATCTCTACGGTCAGGAGCAAATCCTCAGTCTTTCGATCGAATACCTCTATTACATGCTTCATTTTTCTACTCTCCTTGTGGAATCGGCAGGCTTTGTTTGTTCCCCTGTTTTCGGGTCGTATTCTCCAAGATGTTTTCCTTGCTTGGTGTACATCTCAACCTTGCCATGCTGAGAGTCCCATTCGTAAATTTTCCCCGATGCATCTTTCCAACGTCTTCGCTTTTTTCCTCCACCGCGAACGGAGGTTTTCAGTGGTGCAGGTTTCACGTCTGGAAAGGCCGGCAGCGAAACAGGGGCGGGGTGGTATTTGAAATCTCTAGGGACGTTTAAGACTATATATACCGGCTGAACCAACGAACCTGGTGGAAAAACCAGAACAAAATCCCGGTAGTCCGGCGGATAAACCGGATTGACCAGAATTTCATCCGCCGCTTTCGTCGGCGGATAAACCCAGATGTGCGGTGCCTGCAGTCCAGCCTCCAGCGCGGGAATACCAAGGATGTCCGAACCATCCACAGCAGGCGTCCAGATCAGTTCTACACCTTCACCCAAGTCAGCAATGAACTGGCTGTCACGCAACTTGAACTGCACGACATCAACCATTTCCCAATCGCGATTCTTGCCGGTGTAGAAGCCGTAGCCTTTCAGGCTGCCGTCGGCCTGCTGTTCGACCCTCAACCGAACACGCGTTCGTGCCTGTTCAAGTCCACGCAACTGCTCGTCGGTATAAAGCGCGCTGTCACCAAGACTCGAGGGCATGACCAGCGCCACCAGGGCCACCAATGGCGTGATCACTGCGGTGGATATAACGGTGGGCAATCCTTTGAAAGCTGAACCCGCCAATGCAAAACTGCCAAAGCCCGCCGGGATGGCCGTTGCGCCGATTTTCTTTAGAGGAACTTCGCCGCTTTCATCGGCCTCACGCGCACCCAGCAGTATGAGATCGCCGTAGTCCTTCAGACTGTCAGTCGGCACCATCCCCGAAGGACTGGAGTAATCGATAATCGCATCCGGCAGTTTGCAGGACTTGGCGAATACGCAGCCAGCGCGCACGGAATCGGCTTTTTTGACCGCCACCTCACGGCTGCGCTCGAAAGCTTCTTGTCGCGCCAGCATGGCGTCGTAAGCGTTTTGTCTGGCCTCGCGCTCGGCCAGTTCACTGGCAGTCATGTAGCGGTAAGTGACGTGATGCCCGTCGCCTTGCGGTGGGTTTTGAACCCGGGGAATGTCCTTGTTGCCAGCCACTGATCGTCCTTTCGTTCATCCGTCGACAGCCCTTCGCAAAGGGCCGCGCAACGTTAACGAAGCAGGAAAATGATGGCTGTAGGACGCGTCTCTAAAGATCTGGGGATTGTTCGACGGATGCTGGTCTGTAGATAGGCTGTTGTTCGAGACTCAGAGGATTGAGCCTGCAGGAAAAGTTTGTTCAGCGCACTACAGTAATTTGTCGAGCACGAACTCTTTGAACCAAGGTGGCTGAGTATCTGATTTGATCTCAATCAGTTCGCCATCGGTGATCTCCGCAATTTGCGTGAGGCCTTCGCTACCTTCATCCGAGTTGTCGAAAATGTAGGCTCTGTTGGAGGTCAGGATGGCATCAGACAGAAGCTCCAAAGATCTCCAGTACCGCGCCTCTATCTTTTCAGGAGGAACGCTGTGCCCACCTTGTTTAACGCGATATGCAACCCTGGCAATGTTGATTTGAGGATCAGCGGTAGCGACGTAGTAAACATAAACTCTATAACCGGAGGCATGAGCTTCAGCGAGCAGTTTGACCTTGTCAGAGGACGACATCACGGTTTCAAACGTAAAGCTGATGCGCTCTTTGATCAGGGACCTTCGTATGAAGTCGGAAAGGGCTGATGCGACGTAGGAGTCGATTTCAGTATTTGCGAAGCTGAGCCGCTCACCGTCGATTGTCAGGGAATCCAGCTTTGCCAATGAGTGAGGGGCTTTCTTGAGCAGAGCGTGCTCACGGAAAAATTCAAAAATGTCTTCTTTGTGGTCTTCGATACGATTAAGAAGTGAAGTCAAAATATCCGGTATCTTTGATTGAGCGCTCTATGTCATCAGGATTTATGTAGTTCCCCAGCAAATGCGCGGGAACCAGTCGATTGAAGGTGCTTTTTCCTGACCCGTTCGGGCCGGCGAATATCCGTATTCTCGGTGTGCTCAAGAAATAACCTGTTTCGAGGATTTGTTGATGCGCAGGCGAGTGCCGCTTTTCAGGTTTCCGTAGGTGCCTATTGTGCGCAAAGCAATAGAACTCTTCTCTGTCACTTCAAATAGCTGACCATCTTTAGCTACGAGCACAGCAGCACCATTGGCGAGCGCCATTTTGTAGGCGTTGCTGAATGCCTTCAGAGCGATGTCCGGAATCCGAGACTCCTGTATGGAAATCTGATCGTCCGTCATTGGGCGTTTTTCTGCTTTACGTGACATGGATGACTCCAGAATCGGTGCTGAGAAGGTGCGGCTGTCGACCAAAGATATAGCACACTTGCAAGATTCAGAGCCAAGCCCCTCTGGATTGAAGGGCTTCGACTCTTGTAGAAAAATGCGTCTCAAGCGTTTTGCAGAGTATTCCGGCGACTCGCCGCCGCCGTCACCGCATAACCAATCAACGCTGCCAGAATCGACCCCGTCAAAATGCCCATCCGGTCCATCCCGGCGTAGTCGCTTACACCCGGCTCAAAGGCCAGCGAACCGACGAACAGGCTCATGGTGAAGCCGATGCCGCACAGAATGGCCACACCCAACACCTGGCCCCAGTTGGCGCCTTGGGGCAGGGTGGCGATGCCGATCTTCACGGCCAGCCATGTCAGGCCGAAAACACCGACGGTCTTGCCCAGCAGCAGGCCTACCGCAATGCCCATCGGCACGTGGTGGGTGAAGCTTTCCACGGTGACGCCGCTCAGCGACAACCCGGCGTTGGCAAAGGCGAACAGCGGCAGGATGCCGTAAGCCACCCATGGGTGCAGCGCATGTTCGAGGGTCAGCAACGGCGACGGCTCGGCATTTTTCGTGCGCAGCGGGATGCAGAAGGCCAGAGTCACGCCGGCCAGCGTTGCGTGGACACCGCTCTTGAGTACACAGACCCACAGAATCAAACCGATGATCATGTACGGCCCGAGCTTGACCACCCCGAGCCGGTTCATCGCCACCAGCGCCGCGATGCACGCTGCTGCAAGGCCCAGCGACAGGGTCGAGAGTTCGCCGGAGTAGAAGATCGCGATGATCACGATAGCGCCGAGGTCATCGATGATCGCCAGGGTCATCAGGAACAACTTCAGCGACACCGGTACGCGCTTGCCGAGCAGAGCCAGCACGCCGAGGGCGAAGGCGATGTCGGTCGCGGTCGGGATCGCCCAGCCGTCGAGCGCCGCCGGATTGTCACGGTTGAGGAACCAGTAGATCAGCGCCGGCACCAGCATGCCACCGATGGCTGCGGCGCCGGGCAGGACGATCTGCGACGGTTTGGACAACTGGCCGTCGAGCACCTCGCGCTTCACTTCCAGGCCGATGAGCAGGAAAAACATCGCCATCAGACCGTCATTGATCCACAGCAGCAGGGGTTTAGCGATTTTCAACGCACCGATCTGCGCTACCACCGGGGTGTCGAGCAGGCCGGTGTACAGCCACGACAGCGGCGAGTTGTTGATAATCAGAGCCAGGATGGCCGCGGCGATCAATAACAGACCGCTGGCAGCTTCCAACTGAAAGAAACGCGTGAAAGTGCTACGCAGAGGCAAGGTCGCTCTCCATCGATAAAGTCAAAAGGTGGGACACCCTAACCCGTACAGTTAGTTGTTAAAACAAAAGTTATATTCTTTTTTGTTATATGTCGTTACAAGGTGTCTGGCTCAAGCCACGCTGAGCCTAGCAGTTGCCTGACATATTGAGACTCAGCTGTATCTGTGCGCGCTATAGGATTTTTCCTAAGCTGATGAGCAACCCTTTCGAACAGCTTCATCTCCTGCCGATTCAACGAGAACCATCACCATGAGCGACAACCGACAGTGGGCCCGCGAAGCCATCCGCATCATCGAGGCGGATTTTCAGCGCAGCGCCGACACCCACCTGATCCCTTTGCCGCTGCCGGGTTTTGCGGGCATCGAGTTGTACTTCAAGGATGAGTCCAGCCATCCGACCGGCAGCCTCAAGCACCGCCTGGCTCGTTCGCTGTTTCTCTATGCGCTGTGTAACGGCTGGCTCAAGCCCGGCGCGCCGGTGATCGAGGCGTCCAGCGGTTCGACGGCGATTTCCGAAGCGTATTTCGCACGGATGCTGGGCTTGCCGTTCATTGCGGTAATGCCGGCGACCACCTCCAAAGAGAAGATCGCGCAGATCGCTTTCTACGGTGGTCAGAGCCATCTGGTGAAAGATCCGACGCAAATCTACGCCGAATCCGAGCGCCTGGCCCGTGAGCACGGCGGCCACTTCATCGACCAGTTCACCTACGCCGAACGGGCCACTGACTGGCGCGCGAACAACAACATCGCCGAATCGATCTTCCAGCAGATGCGCTACGAGAAACACCCTGAACCGAGCTGGCTGATTTCCAGCCCCGGCACCGGCGGCACCACCGCGACGCTGGGTCGTTATGTGCGCTATCGCCAGCATTGCACCCGCGTGTTGTGCGCCGATGCCGAGCGTTCGGTGTTCTTCGATTACTACCAGACGGGCGACGCCGGTTTGCGTCTGGATTGTGGTTCGCGCATTGAAGGCATTGGCCGGCCACGCGTTGAAGCGTCGTTCCTGCCCAAGGTGATCGATGCGATGGTCAAGGTGCCGGATGCCCTCTCGCTGGCGGCCATGCATTATCTGGCGCAGCGCCTGGGGCGGCATGTCGGTGGGTCGAGCGGGACCAATCTGATCGGCGCCCTGATGGCGGCGCAGCAGATGAAAGCGGCCGGGGAGTCGGGGTCGATTGTGGCGATTCTGTGCGATGGCGGCGAGCGGTATGCCGACACTTACTACGACCAGGATTGGCTGAAGGCGCAGGGGTATGAGTTGAGTGGGTTGATCGAAGCGGTGGCGGCGAGTGCCGAGCGCGGTGAGCCGCTGCCGACTTCAGTGCTGCGCGCGAATATCTGAAGAAATACACATAACAATGTGGGAGCTGGCTTGCCAGCGATAGCAGAGGGTCAGTCAACATCTATGTTGAATCTGATTCCGTCATCGCTGGCAAGCCAGCTCCCACAGGGTTTTGTGGCGGTTCAGATGATTAGTCAGTCAGGCCGAGAATGTCCCGCGCCACGGCTTCAGCAATACGAATCCCGTCAACACCTGCCGACAGAATCCCGCCCGCATAGCCCGCGCCTTCTCCGGCCGGGAACAAGCCCTTGACGTTCATGCTCTGCAACGACTCGTTACGGGTGATGCGCAGCGGCGACGACGTGCGTGTCTCGATCCCGGTCAACACCGCATCATGCAGCGAGTAGCCGCGAATCTGCTTCTCGAACGCCGGCAGTGCTTCACGGATCGCCTCAATGGCAAAGTCCGGCAGGGCCAAGGCCAGATCACCCAGCGCCACCCCCGGTTTGTACGACGGCTCGACTTCGCCCAGTTCGGTCGAAGGAATGTCGTTGATGAAATCGCCGACCAGTTGCGCCGGGGCTTTGTAATCGCTGCCGCCGAGGATGAATGCATGGGACTCCAGGCGCTCCTGCAACTCGATCCCGGCCAGCGGGCCACCCGGGTAATCGACTTCCGGGGTGATGCCGACAACGATGCCGGAGTTGGCGTTGCGCTCGTTGCGCGAGTACTGGCTCATGCCGTTGGTGACCACGCGGTTCGGCTCGGACGTCGCCGCGACCACGGTGCCGCCCGGGCACATGCAGAAGCTGTAGACCGAACGGCCGTTCTTGGCGTGGTGCACCAGTTTGTAGTCGGCAGCCCCGAGTTTCGGGTGCCCGGCGTATTTGCCAAGACGCGCACGGTCGATCAGCGATTGCGGGTGTTCGATACGGAAGCCCACCGAGAACGGCTTGGCTTCCATGAACACGCCACGGCTGTGGAGCATGCGGAAGGTGTCGCGGGCACTGTGGCCGAGGGCCAGAATCACGTGTTTCGAATGCAGGGTTTCGCCGCTGGCCAGTTGCACGCCGACCAGTTGGCCGTCTTCGATCAGCACGTCGCTGACGCGTTCCTGGAAGCGCACTTCGCCGCCCAGTTCGCGGATCTGTTCGCGCATGTTTTCAACCATGCCGGTCAGGCGGAACGTACCGATGTGCGGTTTGCTGACGTAGAGGATTTCTTCCGGCGCGCCGGCCTTGACGAACTCGTGCAGGACTTTGCGGCCGAGGAATTTCGGGTCCTTGATCTGGCTGTACAGCTTGCCGTCGGAGAACGTGCCCGCGCCACCTTCGCCGAACTGCACGTTGGATTCGGGGTTGAGCACGCTTTTACGCCACAGGCCCCAAGTGTCCTTGGTGCGCTGACGCACTTCGGTGCCGCGTTCGAGGATGATCGGCTTGAAGCCCATCTGTGCCAGTAGCAGGCCGGCGAAGATCCCGCACGGGCCGAAACCGACAACGATCGGGCGCTGACTCAGGTCGCTTGGCGCCTGGCCGACGAATTTGTAGCTGACATCCGGCGCCACGTTGACGTTACGGTCGTCGGCGAACTTGCCCAACACCTTGGCCTCGTCGCGCACTTGGAGGTCGATGGTGTAGATGAAGCACAGTTCGGAGGACTTTTTGCGCGCGTCGTAGCTGCGCTTGAACAAGGTGAAATCGAGCAGATCATCGCTGGCTATGCCCAGACGTTGCACGATGGCAATGCGCAGGTCTTCTTCGGGATGGTCGATTGGCAGCTTGAGTTCAGTGATTCGTAACATGGCGAGGATCCGGGTTCGCGGGGCGCACAACTGCGCCAGGGCGTTTGAAGGCCGCGATTATAAGCCGCAAAGGCCGGATCCGGTGAGGCTAAAACGCTCAGTCGTTGCGCGATCCGCCGAAATACCCGCAACCACGCTGCACCTGGCCGTCGATGCGCAGTTCGGCGCTCATGTGCTGCACGCTGCCGGTGCTGCTGTCGACGCAGCGCTGCGGCGCGACCCACAATTCGATGCGCTGGTTGTTGGCTTCGCTGCTCAGATTGAAGCGGCCATCGCCCAATTGATCTTCAATGTACGGCACAGCAAGTGGCGGCTGACCTTCGCGGTCGATGACCATGCCTTTGCCGCTGACTTTGACATTCCACTCCGGGCCATGGCCGGCCGCGTGCAGGATCAATTGTTTGAAGTTGGGATCATCGCAAGCGGTGCCCGAGCGCTCGACGCGGTACAACTGAGTCAGGTCGAGTCGATCGCCGGCGACTTTGCCGCGAACATCGGCAAACAGTTTGCCTTGTTCATCAGCGAGGGTCGCCGCTTCTTGCAGAATGCTGGTGCCGCCGATGTCATTGACCACCAGTTGACGCTGTTCCTGACACGGCTGGAACACCAGTTTGCCGTCAGCAGCAGTCAGTTGCCCCTGCATCCGCGTCTGTCCGACATGCGAGGCACTTTCTCGCTGGCCATCGAACAATTGGCAAGCGGCAAACAATGGCAGCAGGGCAACAAGGACTAACGAACGGGCAACACGCATCTTCGGCTCTCCAGACAAGTGCCGCCACGTTACGCAGCCTGTCAGGCAAATGCAAAAGATCGCAGCCTGCGGCAGCTCCTACAGGGAAACGCAAATACCCCTGTAGGAGCTGCCGCAGGCTGCGATCTTTTGACCTTATCCGACGTGAAATGTCTGACCTGTCTGCAGGCCTTCGACACTTTTCGCGTAGGCCAATGCCACATCCGCCGCAGGAACCGGCTTGTAGCCACGGAAATACGGGGCGTAGCTGCCCATCGCTTCGAGCAGCACGGTCGGGCTGATCGAGTTCACTCGCATACCGCGTGGCAGTTCGATGGCGGCGGCGCGGACGAAACTGTCCAGCGCACCGTTGACCAGCGCTGCCGAGGCGCCGTTGCGGATCGGATCATGGCTGAGCACACCGGTGGTGAAGGTGAACGAGGCGCCATCGTTGGCGAATTCGCGGCCGATCAGCAGCAGATTGACCTGGCCCATCAGCTTGTCTTTGAGACCGAGGGCGAAGCTGTCTTCGGTCATCTCACCCAGTGGAGCGAAGGTCACGTTGCCGGCGGCGCACACCAGCGCATCGAACTTGCCGGTTTTTTCGAACAGTTTGCGAATCGATGCGCTGTCGCTGATATCCACCTGCAACTCACCGCTGGTGCGCCCGATGCGGATGACTTCATGACGTTGCGACAGTTCTTTGTCCACCGCCGAGCCGATGGTGCCGCCAGCGCCTATCAACAGAATCTTCATCGTGCTGTACCTCAAGTGATTGGACGAGGTTTCAGTCTAGAGTGGTTTTTTCTGCGGATAAGCGCACTAATGGGCAACCTTTGGTTTTCAATTGGAAACAATCCATGAGCGAAATGGATGACCTGGCGGCATTCGCGGTGTTGATCGAAGCGGGTAGTTTCACCTTGGCAGCGCAGCAGTTGGGCTGCAGCAAGGGCCAGCTGTCCAAACGCATCAGCCAGCTCGAAGCGCAGTTTTCTGTGGTGTTGTTGCAACGCACCACCCGGCGCTTGAGCCTGACCGCCGCCGGCGCAGCATTGTTGCCGCAGGCCCAGGCGCTGGTCGTCCATGTGGAACGGGCGCGTCAGGCCTTGGCGCGCTTGAAAGACGACATGGCCGGCCCGGTGCGCATGACGGTGCCGGTGTCGCTGGGCGAAACCTTCTTCGAGGGTTTGTTGCTGGAGTTCTCGCATCAATACCCTGAGGTGCAGATCGAGCTGGAGCTGAACAACAGTTACCGCGATCTGTCCCGGGACGGCTTTGATCTGGGGATCCGCAGCGAGGTGGCCAATGACGATCGACTGGTGGCCAAGCCGTTGCTGGCATGGCAGGAAATGACCTGCGCGAGTCCGGCTTATCTTGAGCGCTTCGGTGAGCCGCTGACGCCACAAGCACTGGCCGAACATCGCTGTTTGCTCAACAGCCACTACAGCGGACGCGAAGAATGGCTGTATCACCAGCAGCATGAATTGCTGCGGGTACGCGTGTCAGGACCGTTTGCCAGCAACCATTACAGCCTCCTCAAAAAGGCCGCGCTCAGTGGCGCCGGCATCGCGCGACTGCCTTCCTACTTGCTGCAAGCGGAATTGGCTGACGGCCGATTGTGCTGGCTTCTGCGCGACTTTCAGACCCGGCGCATGCCGATGTACCTGGTGCATCCATATCAGGGCGGATTACCGAGGCGCACTCAGGTGCTGGCGGATTATCTGATTGGCTGGTTCAAGCGCAGTGGCGAGGCGCTGGATCGACTTCAGCGCTGACCCCGCTTCCCCTGCGGGGATATCAGTGGCTGAAACGGCGAGCAATCAGGTGATCAATCGACAGCTTGCCCGGCCCCGTTGCCATCAGGTACAGCAACACCGCCGCCCAGGTGCCATGGGTCGGATAGGCATCGGGATACACAAACAGTTGAATGGTCAGGGTCATGCCCAGCAGCGCCAGCGCCGAAAACCGCGTAGCGAAGCCAATCAGAATCAGCAGTGGAAAAATGTGTTCGGCGAACGCCGCCATGTGCGCGGCAATCTCTGGCGACAACAACGGCACGTTGTATTCACTCTTGAACAACGGAATCGTCGAGTCGGCCAGACGTGGCCAGCCGAGTTGAAAAGTGCCGTCGATCAGGTCAATGGCCAGGCCTTCAACTTTGGTCTGTCCTGATTTCCAGAACACTGCGGCAATCGAGAAACGCGCAATGAACGCGATCAGGCTGTGGGGGATTTTTTCCAGCAGCGCGATGGCGCCGGTGATGAGGGTTTTCATGGCAGTTCCTTGTTATTCAAGTGGGTAATAGCGTTACGCGCGATCAGCAAGCCAAGGGTTTGCGCGAGGTCGAACTCAGGGCTGTTTTCGGCCGCTGCCAGCAGTGGCTGGCCATCGATCAGATTGCGGATAAACCTGCTGGCGCCGGGGTCGAGAGCAAACACTTCGACGTCCAGGCCATTGCGCAACACCAGCGCGTGTTGCCTTTGGTTGACGTCGATCCCTTCCAGCGTCGAGTCGTGCTGATGTGCGCCCCAGATCGCGACTACGGCATAGGCAGAGTCGAGCAGGTGCATAGAGGGATGAAGGTCGAGGCGCAGTTCACTCAGCGTTTGCGCATCAGCCAGTGCTGCGGTGATTTCTTCTGGCTGTACGGGCTGGGCGTCGGCCGCGTGGTAGGCGAGGGTGCGCAGGTGCTCAAGGCGCGCCACGTCTGCCAGATAAGGCACGCTGCCGGCCGGTTCAAACGCTGCAACGAAGTCCGCAAATGTCTCGCCATAGCGGCTCATCAACGGACTCTGCGGCGGTTGCTGTTGCACGAAAACGGCCGCCATGGCACGGAAAAATTCATCGCCCACCAATTGCGCAACCACCGGGTAACTGTCGCCCAAGGCATTGATCAGTGAACTCTGCACGTTGTTGCGATACACCGTGAAGCGGCTGGCCGGATCGGCGCCGTTGGCGCTGCACAGGCCTTCGGGGCAGGGTAGCCGGGTGTCGATGAGCGCTGCAGCAAAAGCGCGTTGAGTGCTCATGTGCGTGCTCCAGCATCCAGCAAAAGCGCATCAGCTTGCTGAGCTTCCGCCAGTAGCACCTCAAACGCCGGCACTTGATTGTCGCGCTCGATCAGCGTCGCCACCGGACCGATGCGCTGCAGTACTTGCCGGTACAAATCCCAGACGGCTTGATCGATCGGCGCGCCGTGATCATCGATCAGCAAACGGTCGCCGAGGCTGTCGCAATCTTCAGCAAACCCGGCCAGATGAATCTCGCCAACCCTGTGCAAGGGCAGGGCATCGAGATACGCCAGCGGATCACGCTCATGGTTCACGCAAGAAACGTAGACGTTGTTGACGTCGAGCAACAGGCCACAGCCGCTGCGGCGGATCACCTCTGCGATGAAGTCTGCCTCATCGATCGTCGAGCGCTCGAACGCCAGATAGGTCGCCGGATTCTCCAGCAGCATGGGGCGTTGGAGGGTGTTCTGCACCTGATCGATATGCTCGCAGACGCGGTTCAGCGTCGGCGTGTCATAGGCCAGTGGCAGCAGGTCATTGAGAAACACCGGGCCATGGCTCGACCAGGCCAGATGTTCGGAAAAGGATTGCGGTTGATAGCGTCGAATCAGTTCGGCAAGGCGCTTGAGATGCTGTTTATCCAGCGGCCCTTCAGCACCGATTGACAAGCCGACACCGTGCAGTGACAGCGGATACTGCTCGCGGATCAAACCGAGAAAATGATGAAACGGACCGCCGTCGACCATGTAGTTTTCGGCGTGGACTTCGAAGAAGCCGATGTCCGCTGGTGAGCCGAGCACTTCACGAAAGTGCCCGGTCTTGAGTCCCAGCCCGGCACGGGGTGGAAGCCCGCTGAGGGCTGCCTGAGTGCGGGGTTGGGCATGGTCATTGAGGGTGAGCATGATCGTCACTCAGGCAGTTCGCGGATCAGGACTTGGCTTTGAACGCTTCCATTTGACCGAAACCGGTCGGCGAGGTCTTGCTCTCAGTGGTGGCGCAGGTGCCTTTCGGAACCAGTTTCCAGGCGTTGGCCTGGTAGTCCATTTTCGACGTGCCGGCACAGGTGGTGCCTGCACCAGCGGCGCAATCGTTTTTGCCTTTCATGGCCACGCCGAAGCATTTCTCCATGTCGGCGTCAGCGGCGTGGACGGTCGATACAGCAGCCATGCTCAGGGCGGAACCGAGGGCCAGAACCAGGGCGGTAGCGGACAGGGTGCAGGTGGTAGCAGTCATGATGTTTCTCCAGTTTTGTTCAGGGTTTTTACAAGCGGTTTGCGCTTGCTTACCCCACTAGAGAACGCTCACTGCGATGCGTTACAGCAACGCTCAAATCTTTTTCAAAAGAACACACGCACATCGCGGGTGGAAGCAGAGGTAACCCAAGGGAATTGAATAATGGTTATCGTGAATGGTTATTAAAAACTGTCATTTCTGACAGTTGGCAGGGTTTTTCGACTGAGTATATTGGGGCTGTAGCGGTACACATCAGGGAGAAAATTCATGAATTTGTCTGAGTTGAAAAAGTTTGTCCAGGCCAGGATCGACGAACAGGCCAACATCATTCTGGATGAAAAGGTTATTCATGACGGGGCGGCATTCGGTGAGCTGCAGATCTATTTTTGCCTGCGTCGCATTCTGGATAAAAAGGCCACTCTTGAAGATTTTGGTGTCTTGCACGCGGTAAATGATTTGCTGCAGGCGACGGGCGTTATTTCTGCGAATCAGACGCTGGGATCAAAAGTCGTCCCCTGATACGGGCATTCCCTGCGGCAGGAACACTCAATTGAACAGAGAGGTGTTGGAAATGGAACAAAATATAGAGAGGCGTGTGAAAAAGCTCATAGCCGAGAATTTGTACAGAAAAGATGAAGATGGAAATCAAGTCGAGGTCAGAAATGAAAGCAGCTTCGTCGACGATCTGGGAGCGGACTCATTGCAAACGTCGCTGATGTTAATGGCAGTAGAGGACGAGTTTGAATTAAAGATCTCAGACGAGGAAGCCGAGAAATTTACAACGGTGCAGAAAGTGATCGATTATCTGGTGATAGCTGATGAACTCAGATATGCCGATGAGTGAAACATGGCAGAAACTTCTGCCTGATTCTGGACATTTCCTCGCGGCAGGAACAGTCAATTGAATAGAGAGGTGTTGGAAATGGAAAGTGTAGAGCAGCGTGTGAAAAGGATCTTGGATGAATTATAAACGGTCGATGTAGACCAAATTAAAAATGAAGACAGCTTCGTCGGCGATCTGGAAATGAATTCAGTGGATACGGAAGAGCTGCTGCTGGCGCTGGAACAGGAGTTTCAAGTAAGGATCCCAGACGAAGAAGCCGAGAAATTAACAACGGTGCAGGACGTGATCAATTATCTACGCGAAGAAAGCGTCAATGATCAGTAAAACACGGCAGCCTGTTATGCCTGTTATGCCTGTTATGCCCGTTATGAACCGCCAAAGTCCGGTTCCCAAGGGAGGAATGCCAGGCACAAAAAAACGGCCCGAAGGCCGTTTTTTTGTTGGCTGAAACACATCAACCGCCGAGGTACGCCTCGCGTACTTTCGGGTCGGTCAGCAGCGCTTCACCGGTGCCTTGCATGACCACGCGGCCGTTCTCCAGAACGTAGGCGCGGTCGGCGATTTTCAGCGCCTGGTTGGCGTTCTGCTCGACCAGGAACACCGTCACACCGTCCTTGCGCAGCATTTCGATGATGTCGAAAATCTGCTGGATGATGATCGGTGCCAGGCCCAGCGACGGCTCGTCGAGCAGCAGCAGTTTGGGCTTGCTCATCAGCGCACGGCCGATGGCGAGCATCTGCTGTTCGCCGCCGGACATGGTGCCGCCGCGCTGGTTGAAGCGTTCTTTCAGGCGCGGGAACAGGCCGAGAACCTTGTCCATTTGCTCCTGATAGTCGCCCTTGTCGGTGAAGAAGCCGCCCATAGACAGGTTTTCTTCAACGGTCAGACGGGCGAACACCCGACGACCTTCCGGCACCACGGCGATGCTCTTGCGCATGATCTGCGACGAGTCCTGGCCGACCAGTTCCTCACCCATGTAGCGGATGCTGCCGCTGTGCGCCTGCGGCGAACCGCAGAGCGTCATCAGCAGCGTCGACTTGCCGGCACCGTTGGCGCCGATCAGGGTCACGATCTCGCCCTGACGGACTTCGACGTTGACGCTGTGCAGGGCCTGGATCTTGCCGTAGAAGGTGGAAACGTTTTCGAACTGCAGCATTTACGCTTCCCCCAGGTAGGCTTTGATCACTTCAGGATTGTCGCGGATCTGTTCTGGCGTGCCGTCAGCCAGAGGTGTGCCCTGGTTGATCACGACGATGTGGTCGGAAATGCTCATGACCAGTTTCATGTCGTGTTCGATCAGCAGCACGGTGACGTTGTGCTCTTCGCGCAGCACGCTGATCAGCGCCTTGAGGTCTTCGGTTTCCTTCGGGTTCAGACCGGCCGCCGGTTCGTCGAGCATGAGGATCCGCGGACGGGTCATCATGCAGCGGGCGATTTCCAGCCGCCGTTGCTGACCGTAGGCCAGGGTGCCGGCGGTACGGTTGGCGAACTCCTTGAGATTGACCTTTTCCAGCCAGTACTCGGCAAACTCCATGGCCTCGCGCTCGCTTTTGCGGAACGCCGGGGTCTTGAACAGACCGGCCAGGAAGTTTGTATTCAGGTGACGATGCTGGGCGATCAACAGGTTCTCGACCGCCGTCATGTCCTTGAACAGGCGCACGTTCTGGAAGGTGCGCACCACGCCTTTGAGAGCGATCTTGTGGCCCGGCAGGCCCTGAATCGGCTCGCCGTCGAGCAGAATGCTGCCGCCGGTAGGCTGATAGAAACCGGTCAGGCAGTTGAACACGGTGGTCTTGCCGGCGCCGTTCGGGCCGATCAGTGCAACCACTTGTTTCTCTTTGACGGTCAGGGCCACGCCGTTGACCGCCAGCAAGCCGCCGAAGCGCATGCTCAGGTTTTCGACTTTAAGGATCTCGCGGCTCATTTTCGCAACTCCATGTGTGGGCGTTGCATCGGCAGCAGACCTTGTGGACGCCAGATCATCATCAACACCATCAGGGCACCGAACATCAACATGCGGTACTCACTGAACTCACGCATCATTTCCGGCAACAGGATCATCACCACGGCAGCCAGAATCACACCCAACTGCGAGCCCATGCCACCCAGCACCACAATGGCGAGGATGATCGCCGACTCGATGAAGGTGAACGACTCCGGGGTCACCAGACCCTGACGGGCGGCGAAGAAGCTACCGGCGAAACCGGCGAAGCTCGCGCCGAGGGTGAAGGCCGACAGCTTGATCACGGTCGGATTCAGGCCCAGTGCGCGGCAGGCGATTTCATCTTCACGCAGCGCTTCCCACGCTCGACCGATCGGCATGCGCAGCAGACGGTTGATGATGAACAGCGCCGCCAGCGCCAGCAACAACGCCACCAGGTAAAGGAAAATCACCTTGTTGATCGAGTTGTATTCGAGGCCGAAGTATTCGTGGAACGTCTGCAGACCTTCTGCGGCTTTGCGTTCGAAGGTCAGGCCGAAGAACGTCGGTTTCTCGATGTTGCTGATGCCGTTCGGACCGCCAGTGATGTCCGTCAGGTTACGCAGGAACAGACGGATGATCTCGCCGAAACCGAGGGTCACGATCGCCAGATAGTCACCGCGCAAACGCAACACCGGGAAGCCCAGCAGGAAGCCGAACGTCGCCGCCATCAGGCCGGCAATCGGCAGACAGATCCAGAAGCTCAGGCCGTAGTAGTGCGACAGCAGCGCGTAGCTGTAGGCGCCGACGGCGTAGAAGCCGACGTAGCCGAGGTCGAGCAGACCGGCCAGACCGACGACGATGTTCAGGCCGAGGCCGAGCATCACGTAGATCAGGATCAGCGTCGCGATGTCCACCGCGCCACGCGAACCGAAGAACGGCCACACCAGCGCACCGATGATCAGCGCAATGATGAAGTAGCGTTGGGTGGTCGGCAGGGTCAGGAAGTTACTCGCCTTGGCCGGGATCAGCGGCATGCCCGGCGAGGAATTCCAGGCCTTGCTGATCTGCTGGTTGAACAGCACCCGCAGAAACATCAGCACCGAGCAGATGGCGATGGTCGCCAGAATCATCGGGCTGGTGTTATGCACTTCAAGGTTGATGCCGACGATGGTCAGTTTCAGACCGAGTACCGGGTAGGCCACGGCCCACACCAGCAAGGCACTGAACAGTGCCTGTTTAAGATTCCTAGTCATACTTTCTCAACCTCCGGACGGCCCAGAATGCCGGTCGGACGGAACAACAGCACCAGAACCAACAAGCCGAAAGCCACGACGTCCTTGTACTGGTCGCCGAAGATATCGGCACCAAAGGCTTCCGCCACCCCAAGCACCAACCCGCCGAGCATGGCGCCGGGGATGCTGCCGATGCCGCCAAGTACCGCAGCGGTGAAGGCTTTGAGGCCGACGAGGAAACCGGCGTTCGGGTTGATCACGCCGTATTGCATGCTCAGCAGCACAGCCGCGATGGCCGCCAGCGCAGCACCAATGACGAAAGTCAGGGCGATGATGTTGTTGGTGTTGATGCCGAGCAGGTTGGCCATCTTGATGTCTTCGGCGCAGGCGCGGCAGGCGCGACCCAGGCGAGAACGGGAGATGAACAGCGTCAGGCCGAGCATGGCGATCAGGGTCACCACGAACACCACGATTTGCATGTAGGAAATCAGCACTTCATGTGCGCCACCTGGCCCGAAGGAAATGTTCCCGGGGATCAGGTTGGGGATGGATTTGTCCTTGGAATCTTGCGCCAGCAGAACCGTGTTCTGCAGGAAGATCGACATACCGATGGCCGAGATCAGCGGGATCAGACGGTTGCTGCCGCGCAAGGGGCGGTAGGCGATCCGTTCGATGCTGTAGCCGTACGAACTGGTGACCACGATGCTCGCGATGAAAGCAGCGGTCATCAACAGCGGGACGTTGTCGATTCCCATCATGGCCAGCCCGGCGATGGCGATGAACGCCACGTAGGAGCCGATCATGTACACCTCGCCGTGGGCGAAGTTGATCATTCCAATGATGCCGTAAACCATCGTATAGCCGATGGCAATCAGGGCATACGTGCTGCCAATGGTCAGGCCATTAACCAGCTGCTGGAAGAAGTGATAGAGGTCAGGCATTACAGCGCTCCTAAAAACCTGATACGCATTTCACTGGTGGAGTCATTTTCCCGCCCGGCCCCGTGGATCTCTATCCACTTCGAATCCGGGTTTTGCCAGCGAACCGCTGATGACGGTTTTGAGATTTTCAGGTGGGGAGACTGGCGGATCACGCCAGCGCGGCCCATACATTCGTAAAACAAAGCCCACGGCACGCCGTGGGCTTTATTGGCAGTCAGTCAGGGCGCGCCTTACTGAGGCGAAGCTTCAGTTTTTGGTTTGCCGAAGTGCCACTCGTAAACCACGAATTTGAAGTCCTTCAGGTCGCCCTTGGCGTCGAAGCTCAGGTCGCCAGTCGGGGTTTTGAAGGTGCCGGCGTGAATGGCTTCGGCCACTTTGGCAGGGTCTTCGGATTTGGCTGCGGTGATACCGCCGGCAATCACTTCAACCGCCGAGTAGGAAGGGAACACGAACGGGCCGCTCGGGTCTTCTTTCTTCGCCTTGAATGCATCAGCCAGGGCAACGTTCGCTGGATCCTGGTCGAAGGATTTCGGCAGGGTCACCAGCAGACCTTCGGAAGCGTCTTTGGCGATCTGCGAAATGGAGTCGTTACCCACGCCTTCCGGACCCATGAACTTGGCTTTCAGGCCTTTTTCAGCGGACTGACGCAGGATCAGACCCAGCTCCGGGTGGTAGCCGCCGTAGTAAACGAAGTCGACGTTGGCTTGCTTGAGTTTGGCGATGATCGAGGAGAAGTCCTTGTCGCCGGCATTGACGCCTTCGAACACGGCAACTTTGGTGCCTTTCTTCTCGAGGGTGGCTTTAACGGCGGTAGCGATGCCTTCACCGTATTGCTGTTTGTCGTGCAGGACTGCAACGATTTTCGGTTTCACGTGATCGGCAATGTAGTTACCGGCGGCAGGGCCCTGGGCGCTGTCCAGACCGATGGTACGGAAGACCATTTTGTAACCACGGGCGGTGATGTCCGGGCTGGTGGCAGCCGGGGTAATCATGATCACGCCTTCGTCTTCGTAGATGTCCGAAGCCGGTTGAGTGGAGCTGGAGCACAGGTGACCGACCACGAACTTGACGCCGTCGTTGACGACCTTGTTCGCGACCGCTACCGCTTGTTTTGGATCGCAGGCATCGTCGTATTCAACGGCTTCGAGTTTCTTGCCGTCGACGCCGCCCTTGGCGTTGATTTGCTCGATGGCCATTTTCGCGCCACTGAACTGCATGTCGCCGTACTGGGCTACTGGACCGGTCTTGGGACCGGCGATACCGATTTTGATGGTGTCAGCTGCGAACGAATGGCTGGCAACCCCGGCCAGAACCATAGCGGCAAACAGTTTGGAAATCTGCTTAGTAGCCTTAGTCATAGTGCTCCACTCTTACTGTTGTAATTTTTTTGAGTTCTGGCGCCGTAGCAGCAGAACCGGGTCAGATATCTTTGCGATACCCTCCGGAAATGCCCCCGGCAACTGTACCGGTACAGTGTAGAGCGCCGGTTGTCAGCCTGGGAAGCGGGCGCCGAGGGGCAAAACTTGGAGGTGTCGCATTTTTGAATGAAAAAGACAGAATTGCGGCGGGGCGTTCGTGGGCATATAGCCCAATCAGCAGCATTCCCTGGCGTTCCTGCTCTTTTCGTTCGGTGCAGCCATTTGCAACCGGGTTTTGCTGACGGACCACCGACGTTATCATTTGCGTCGATTTCTTTTCCGGACAGCACCCCATGAATCAAGAACCTAGCACCCTCTATGCCAAGCTGCTTGGTGAAACCGCATCTATTACCTGGAAAGAGTTGGAGCCGTTCTTCGCCAAGGGTGCCCTATTGTGGGTCGACCCTGCGCTGGATTTGATCGCTGCCGCCGAGGCCGTGGCGTCAGATGATGGCGAGAAAGTGGCTGCCTGGCTGGCCGAAGACAAGGTCGCGAAGCTGTCTGAAACGCGGGCGCTGGATCTTTTCGAGCGCGATCCATCGTTGTGGGCGGTGGTGGTTTCGCCGTGGATTCTGATCCAGGAAAGGGCAGTCGCCGCAGACGTTGCACCTTGATGGTGCGGCCCGCCAACGGCGAAAAGTGTGTAGCGGAGTAGCGTGATGGCACGTTGCCGTAGAGAAACGCCACAAGCGCGGGTGACCTCACGGTGACGTAAACGTAACGGGAACAGTTTAGTAAGCAGCCTAACGGCTGCTTAATTGTTTCTGGATGTTGGAAAGGCTGAAATCTTCAGTGAATTTGAAGGCCTCTTCGCGAGCAGGCTGGCTCCCACAGGGGAATGCATTCCAATGTGGGAGCGAGCCTGCTCGCGAATGGGGCGACTCGGTTCTGGATCAGACCGAGTAAGACTTGCCGGTATGGTTATTCAGGGAAATAACCTTGGTCTTGCCAATCCGGTGACGGTAAATTTCGCGCAGGTACTTGATCGACTTCTTCACGCAATCACGCGACAGGCGAATGTCGTTGATCGAGACAAACTTCTCTTTGTCGTTGATCAGCTCGCGGTACTTCTTCTCGTACATCGGCTTGATCGCATACCAGTTGGTGTCGAGGATCTTCGCCGGGTTCTCGAACTCGTTGAGCAGATCATCAATGCGGTCTTCGTCGAACTCTTCGTTGATGATGAAATCGAGGATCGAGTTGTCCAGGGTATCGTCGAAACGGTACGGGTTCTTCGCGAAGCAGCGCTTGATGAACGCCACGATCAACGTCAGGAAATCGTCCGACAGGCACGGGCTCTTGGCGATCAGAGTGGTCAGCGACAGGTTCGCCGAAGCGCCGATCACCAGTGCGTAACGCTTGAGCGTAGTGTTGGGGAACAGGCTGTTGAGGTGAGTCTTCAACCGGTTCAGGTCCATGTACGACAGCTTGTAGTCTTTCGGCAGCGAAACGATCGAGACCACCGACGAGCAGTTCTTGAAGAAGTGCAGGTCATGCAGCGCTGCGGCGTCGTAGCCGGAATTCTTGTACTGCTCAAGCGAGGCGCGATAACGCTTGGATTCGATCGGCAACAGGCTGATGCCTTCGATCGCTTGCGTCACTTTGTTGAAGTGCGGCAGGTCGATCGAGCGGAAGAACAGGTCGTCGATGTTCAGGCGCTGGGGTTCTTTGTCGAACACCTTGAATTTGTCGCTGCTCGGCGGCGGTGTTTCCGGCACTACCGATTCGGCGTAGGCGATCGCCACCGGGCCGGCCAGACTCATGAACAGGTCGTTGGCGTCGAGGCGAATGGTTTCGCCGATGTCGATGCCGGCGCGGCGGAAGTAGTTCTGGTCGTAGTCAGTGGTGACGGCCTGCGCTGTCAGAATGTTGAAGATCTGCTGCGAGATGTACTGGTTGGCGTGCTTCTCCATGGCATTGACATCAATGTTCTGGATGTTGCCGTCATCGCTCTCTTCGGCGTAACGCATGATGTCGTTGGAGATCAGCATCATCGCGTTCCACGGGCGAATACGCCCCATGACGCTGGCTTCGCTGCTGTCTTCGTTGGCGAAGTTGTAAGAGAAATCCCATTCTTCCGAGAGGTATTTGCACAGCAGGCGCCCGGCGTTGATGTGCAGCGCCTCGGACATTTCGCTGCGGTGATCGGAAATGTTCGGCAGCACGCAGATGCCGCTGGTGAAGATCGGTTCGAACACGAACGAATGACCGCTCTTGCCGTCATGCTCGTCCATCGGCTTGGTGTCGAACGTCTTGTTCATGTACGAGTGCTGCTGGGCCAGACCGAATTCCGAGGCCATTCCGGAACCGGTACCGCCGCCGGCACTGAAGATCGAGAAATACAGGCGCGACTGGTTGGCTTTGATGCCGCAGCTGTCGATCAGGTACGAATGGATCATTTTCCAGTCAGGGCTGGAGAAACGCTGGGTGTCCTTGTTGAGGATGATCTTCGCCAGGTACTGGCCGAGGATCGGCGCGTTACCGGCGCCACCGGCGTGGACTTCGGACAAGTCCATGATCTTCATTTTGCTGTAGTCGCGCAGGAAGCCGCTTTTCTCGCCCTTGCGCGAAAAACGGATGCGCCCGGCGATGTCCTTGTCGAGGTCGCCGAGCATCACCAGCGGTTCGACCAGGAACACCGGTTTGGTCGATTTGTTCGGGCCGATCCGCAGGTTGTTCTTGATCCACTGGGCCGGGCTGTAGCCCTTGTCGGCCAGACGCCGATCCGCCGCACGGTCTTCGTTGTTGAATTCGTTGAGGTAGAACTTGCGCGCGTTGTACACCAGCTCCGCGACATCCAGGGCAATGTTCGAGCCGCAGCGACCGAGGCCGATCAGGCACACCGAGGGGAATTCCTGGTCGTTGTGCTGTTCGTTGTCGCCTTCCAGGTGCGGCGGGCGCGGGAACACCAGATCACGCAGGCCGTCGAGGTTGTCGAGAATGCGGTCGGTATTGGTTTCGGTGAAGTACAGGTATTGCTGAGTCGACAGCGGGCGCGACGGGAGCAAGGGCTTCGACGGTGACGGGCTGTTGGCGGCGGGGCTCAAAGTCAGATCGGATACCGCAGTGGCGGGATTGTTTTTAGAAGTCATTGTGCGCCATATACCTGGACTGGGTTGGCTCGCAGGCCAATGCCGGCGAACCTCACGGAATAAGATCTCGCGTCTTTGTGCGCGAATTGAGCCCGAGCATCAGGATTTTGGCCTGACTGTCGCTGGGGGGAATCCTTTCCTGATCGTTGATGAATCGGCCATTATTCGGCGATCTTTAATCGAAAAGAGGCAAAATGATGTCAACGCTACCTTCGTTGGGGTTCGCCGGAATCGGTCTGATGGGCCTGCCCATGTGCCGGCGTTTATTGGCGGCGGGTTATCCGCTGAGCGTGTGGAATCGCAACCCGGTGAAGTGCGCACCACTGGTCGAAGCTGGCGCGCGACAGGTAGCGAGCCCCGCTGAACTGTGCGAACACGCCGAGGTGGTAATGCTCTGTCTGGCGGACACGGCGGTGGTTCGCGAGGTAGTGTTTGGCCCGGCGGGTGTCGCTGAAGGCGCGAAAAAAGGCCAGTTGCTGGTGGATTTTTCCAGCCTTGAACCGACGGCCACACGCGAAATGGCGGCGCAATTGCTGGAGAAAACCGGCATGAGCTGGCTGGACTCACCCGTGTCCGGCGGTGTGGTGGGTGCCGAGGCGGGCAGCCTGGCGATCATGGTTGGCGGCGAAGCGGCCGATCTTCAGCGCGTACGCCCGGTGTTGCTCAGCCTCGGTCAGCGCGTTACGCACATGGGCGGCATCGGTGCCGGGCAGGTGACCAAGGCCTGCAACCAGATGATTGTCGCCTGCAACGCGCTGGTGATTGCCGAAGTGGTGGCGCTGGCAGAGCAGGCCGGGGTCGATGCGAGCCTGATTGCCGAAGCATTGGCCGGCGGTTTTGCCGATTCGAAACCGTTGCAGATCCTCGCTCCACAAATGGCCGAAAGCCGATTCGAACCGATCAAATGGCACGTGCGCACCTTGCTCAAGGATCTCGACACCGCCGTCAAATTCTCCCGCGAACAGGGCTCGGCGACGCCAATCAGCGGATTGGCCGCACAACTGATGCGCCTGCATGGGGCGCAAGGCTTTTTGGCGCAGGATCCAGCGACACTGGTGCAAATGTACCGCGCGCCAGCATCAGCGGATTGACCGCGATTGAAGGCTTGCGCTGATTGATTTCTTCCAGCACCGGACGCAACTCGTCCAGCGGCACCGGGCGACTGAGCAGGTAACCCTGAATGAAATCGCAGCCCGAGCGTTCAAGGAATTCGTACTGCTCCAGGCTTTCCACGCCTTCGGTCACCACCTGCAAATGCAAGGTGTGCGCCATCACGATGATCGCCTGGACGATCTCCATGTCGGCGGTCGCCGTGGGAATGTCGAGGATGAACGAGCGGTCGATTTTCAGGGTGTTGAGCGGCAGGCGCTTGAGGTAGGCCAGCGAAGAGTAACCGGTGCCGAAGTCGTCAATCGACAGTGAGACGCCAAGCGCGCGGATCTGGCGCAGCAGTACCAGGGTGTTGGCGATGTTGCCCATCAGCGCATTCTCGGTGACTTCCAGCTCCAGCCGTTCCGGCGCTACCCCGGCGCTGCGTAATGCGCTTTCGATTTCGTTGGCCAGTTCCTCCCGGGTGAGGTTGAGCGGTGAGCAGTTCCAGGCAATTTTCAGTTCTTCGCAGCCATGCCGCGACAATTCACCCAGATCCTTGCAGGCCCGGCGCAGCACCCAGTTGTCCAGTTCGGCAATCAGGCCGTTGTTTTCGGCGATGGAGATAAAGCGATCCGGGGTCAGCAAGCCGTGCAGCGGATGTTGCCAGCGAATCAGCGCTTCAAGCTTGGTAACGCGACCGGTCTTCAGTTCGAAGATCGGTTGGTAATACAGCATCAGGCCGTTTTCTTCGCGCAAGGCGTGGCGCAATTCTTCTTCCAGTTGCAGCTCGAAGCTGGCGCGGGTCTTGAGGTTGGAACTGAAAAAATGCAGGCCGTTGCGCCCCGCACCTTTGGATTGATACAGCGCCAGATCCGCGTGCTTGAGCAGTTCCTCGCAGGTGCTGCCATCCTCCGGAAACAGGCTGATGCCGATGCTGGTGGTCATCACCATACGGCGCCCGGCAAGTTCGATGGGCTCCTTCATCTTGAGCATGATGCGCTGGGCCATGTTGCGGGCTTCTTCGCGGTCATGCAGGTTGATGAGGATGCAGAACTCGTCGCCACCGAAACGTGCGACCACGTCTTCATGGCTGCGTACCGAGCCTTTTATGTGATTGGCGATGACCTTGAGCAACTCGTCACCGGCGTCATGGCCGAGGCTGTCGTTGATCCGTTTGAAGTGGTCGATGTCGAGAAACATCACTGCGAGCATGCCGCCTTCAGTGGTCTTCTGACAGAGCTTTTCGGCAAAGATCTGATTGAATCCGCGACGGTTGATCAAGTTGGTCAGGGCGTCGTAGTTGGCCGCTTGTTGCAGCGACATGCGCGCCTGATCGAGCTGGCTGAGCAAGGCGTTGACGCGGCGCAGGTCCTCTTCCTTGTTCTGCAGTTTCTTGTCGGCCAGCGCCGCACTGATCGCACTGCCAAGGATCAGCAGGATGATCAGCGCCACGGTCAGGCCCAGTTGCAGGTGCCCGTTATCGCCGCCGCTCGCTGTCAGGCCTCCCTCGGGAAGAACCAGATCCAGCGCCGCCATGCCGGTGAAATGCATGCTGATAATGCCAGCGCCGAGAATCAGCGCAGCGCTGTACTTGAGCAACTGATGCACCACGCCGTTGCCTTCGCTCAGATAACGGGCTACCCACAGCGCGGCGAAACTGGCGCCGATGGCGATCGCCACCGACAGCGCGAACAGCCCCGGCTGATAGTAGGCGGTGGCGCTCGACTTCATGGCCGCCATGCCAACGTAATGCATGCCGGCGATGCCCAGGCCGATGACAAACGCGGTTTTCAAGCAATGCAACGCACTCGGCTGCACTTCGCTCAGGGTTTGCATGGCCAGCCAAGAGGCGAGCAGGGCGATCAGCAACGAGAAAAGGGTGATGCCGAGGTCATACTGAATGTCGATCGGTGTCTGGAAAGCCAGCATGCCGATGAAATGCATGGCCCAGATGCCGCCGGCCAGGCAGGTCGCGCCGATCCAGCGCCAGATCCGCCGCGACCCGGGATCTTCGGCATGTACGACGCGTTCAGCCATATCCAGGGTGGCAAAACTGGCTGCGCAGGCGACCAGATACGCCACCATCACCAGGAGAGGGTTGTGACTGCAATCGAGGATGACCTGCCCGCTCGCCGGCAGCTCGGCAACAAACTGCAAACCAAGCCACTCCATAGCATGCCCCGTCTCTGAAGTCGTCCCGAGTGCGCGTTGAACGCAGTTGAATGTCAGGAGTATAGAGGCCGATTTCGGGGTGCAAGCGGTAGTGGCACATGGGCACTAATGATTTTGGCATTAGCGTCATAGCGATTGGCGCTAAAAACTTACGCGATCTGTTCGAGAGGAATCTGCGCCCAGTCGGGTTGCAGGGGCGGCAAGCCAAAACGCGCGCGGGCCTTATCGCAATCGACATTCTGCTCGCCATTTTCCCATGACGACTCGAATTCGCGGCAAGGGCTGGAGCGCAGTTCATAAATCGAGCACTTCACCTCGCTGCCGACTTCTCCGACCAACGCCGTGCAACGCGGCGATTTACAGTCGGTGCCGTTCATCGCTACCCGACTGGGACTGATCTGCGTGACCAGCTCATCGGGCACCGTGCCACCGGAGGAAGCGCACTCGCCCCAAAAGAAAGACACGCGAAAATGGGAACAGCAGGCACCGCAATTCAGACACGGACTGACTTCGGACATGGGCGAGGGTATCAAAGGGATTGATCGGGAGATCCGGACGGATCCGGCGGCCATTCTAGGCTTTGCCGCAGACTTGGGAAGGGGGGCGCGAAACTATTTTTTTGTGGCAGGATTTTGCCGCAAAAGCCCCGTTTTTCGGGGGATTGCAGGCTTATCAAGGGCTTACGTTTCGTTACAGTGCCATGGCCCGATATCAGGCAGACGAATGATCACAGACAGGCCAGTCCGGGCTGACTAGATTGCAGGTTCCGGGCTCGGATGCAGTGGCAGTGAAGCCCTATAACAATAAAGAGACGGACCCATGCAGAACTCGACCCAAGCGGCGAATGCCTGGCGCATTCTGTTCCTGCTGTTCCTGGCCAACCTGTTCAACTTCTTCGACCGCACCATTCCGGCGATCATCATCGAACCGATCCGCATGGAATGGCACCTCAGTGACTTTCAACTGGGCATTGTCGGTACCGCCTTCACCATTGTTTACGCGATTGCCGGCCTGCCGCTGGGGCGCATGGCCGACACCGGTTCGCGCAGCAAATTGATGGGCTGGGGCCTGGCGACGTGGAGTGCGCTGACGGCGGTCAACGGCCTGGTTGGCAGTTTCTGGAGCTTCCTGATCGTGCGCATGGGCATCGGTATCGGTGAGGCCAGTTACGCCCCGGCGGCCAACTCGTTGATCGGTGATTTGTTTCCGGCCCATCGTCGGGCGCGGGCCATGGGCATTTTCATGCTCGGTTTGCCACTGGGATTGTTGCTGGCGTTCTTCACCATTGGCTGGATGGTCAAGGCGTTCGACAGCTGGCGTGCGCCGTTCTTTATTGCCGCAGTGCCGGGGCTGATCCTGGCGGTTTTCATGTTCTTCATTAAAGAGCCGAAGCGCGGCGCTGCGGAGACCGTGCAGGTCTCCCAGGAGAAAGTCGACAAGCCGATCCGCCGGATTCTGGCGGTGCCGACTTTTCTCTGGCTGGTCATGGCCGGGTTGTGCTTCAACTTCGCGACGTATGCCTGCAACTCGTTTCTGGTGCCGATGCTGCAGCGCTATTTCCTGATGCCGTTGCAGGACGCGGCGGTGGCTACCGGGATGATCGTCGGTGTGACTGGGCTGGTAGGTCTGACGTTGGGCGGCTGGATTGCCGACAAGATTCACCAGCGCGTGGCCAACGGGCGGCTGCTGTTTGCCGCGTTCAGTCTGATCATCTCGACCCTGTGCACGGCGTGGGCGTTGCATGCCGGGCGGATCGAGATTGGTGTATTTGTCGCTGTGTTCAGTGTTGGTTGGCTGTTTGCCTACAATTTTTACACCTGCGTTTACACGGCGATTCAGGACGTGGTCGAACCGCGTCTGCGGGCGACCGCGATGGCGTTGTTCTTTGCCGGGTTGTATCTGCTGGGCGGTGGTCTGGGGCCGGTGGTGGTCGGTGGCTTGTCGGATCATTTTGCCCATACCGCGATGTTGGCGGCGGGAGCGGAGCAGATGACCGAGGCGTTCAAGGCCGTCGGCCTGCATGATGCGATGTACCTGATTCCGGTGGCGTTGTTTTTGACCATGGTGTTTCTGTTTCTGGCTGCGCGGTGTTTTGTGCGGGATGCGAAGCGGATGAAGGAGGGGTTGGTGGCTGTGGTTGAGCCAGAGGTTGCAGTAGCGACCGCATAGCCGTCATCGCTGGCAAGCCAGCTCCCACAGTGACCGAGTCGTACACATAATCTGTAAACGACCCGAAACCTGTGGGAGCTGGCTTGCCAGCGATGAGGCCATCAGCATCAGCTGAAAAATCACAGGCAAACAAAAAAGGCCCGCATCGCTGCGGGCCTTGTTGTTTTCAGCGCTGGAGCAGGGCGATTAACCCGCCACCAACACCCGGATCGCTTCCAGACGCAACGCCGCTTTATCCAGCATCGCCAGACCCTGCTCACGTTGTGTGCGCAACGCTTCCAGTTCGCTGTCACGCACGGTCGGGTTGACCGCCTGCAACGCGGTCAGGCGTGCCAGTTCTTCGTCGGTGTCGGCCGCCAGACGGCGGCGGGCCTCGGCCACGCGCTCGGCGTGACGCGGGGCGATCTTGTCTTCACCGGCGTTGATCCGTGGCGTCAGTTGATCGCGCTGGGCCTGGATGAACTTGTTGGCGCTGGCACGCGGCACGCTTTCCAGCTGATCGTTCAGCGTTTCAAAGGAAACCCGTGGCGACAGGTCGTTGCCGTTGGCGTCGAGCAGGCAGCGCAGGGCGGCCGGCGGCAGGTAACGGCCCAGTTGCAGCGAGCGCGGTGCAACCACTTCGCTGACGTAGAGCAGTTCCAGCAGCACAGTGCCCGGCTTCAATGCCTTGTTCTTGATCAGCGCGACGGCGGTGTTGCCCATCGAACCGGACAGCACCAGGTCCATGCCGCCCTGCACCATCGGGTGTTCCCAGGTGATGAACTGCATGTCTTCACGCGACAGCGCCTGGTTGCGGTCGTAGGTGATGGTCACGCCTTCGTCGTCGCCCAGCGGGAAGCTGGCGTCGAGCATTTTCTCGCTCGGCTTGAGGATCAGGGCGTTTTCCGAATGGTCTTCGCTGTCGATGCCGAACGCGTCGAACAGGGTTTCCATGTAGATCGGCAGGGCGAACTGATCGTCTTGCTCAAGGATCGCCTCGACCAGCGCTTCACCTTCGCCGGCACCGCCGGAGTTCAACTCCAGCAAACGGTCGCGACCGGTGTGCAGTTCGGCTTCCAGGCGCTCGCGCTCGGCGCGTGCCTCGTCGATCAGCGCTTGCCACTCGCTGTCGTCGGCCTCTTCGAGCAACGGCAGCAGGCGCGGGCCGAACTGGTGCTGCAAGGCGTTGCCGGTCGGGCAGGTGTTGAGGAACGCGTTCAGCGCTTCGTGGTACCACTGGAACAGACGCTCTTGCGGGCTGGTTTCCAGGTACGGCACGTGCAGTTCGATGATGTGCTTCTGGCCGATCCGGTCGAGACGACCGATACGCTGCTCGAGCAGGTCCGGGTGCGACGGCAGATCGAACAGCACCAGGTGGTGCGCGAACTGGAAGTTGCGACCTTCACTGCCGATTTCCGAGCAGATCAGCACTTGCGCGCCAAACTCTTCGTCGGCGAAGTAGGCGGCGGCGCGGTCACGCTCAAGGATGTTCATGCCTTCATGGAACACCGTGGCCGGGATGCCGGAACGCACGCGCAGGGCGTCTTCCAGGTCCATCGCAGTTTCGGCGTGGGCGCAGATCACCAGCACTTTGGTGCGCTTGAGCATTTTCAGCTGATCAATCAGCCACTCGACGCGTGGGTCGAATTTCCACCAGCGCTCTTCTTCGCTGGCGTCCGGCAGGGCCTGGAAGCTGACTTCCGGGTACAGTTCGGCGTGTTCGCCCAGCGGCAGTTCGAGGTATTCGTCCGGGCATGGCAGCGGGTACGGGTGCAGTTTGCGCTCCGGGAACCCTTGCACGGCTGCGCGGGTGTTACGGAACAGCACGCGGCCGGTGCCGTGGCGATCGAGCAGTTCACGCACCAGGCGCGCACTGGCTTCGGTGTCGCCATCGTTGACTGCGGTCAGCAGGGCTTCGCCTTCGTTGCCGAGGAAACCGTGAATGGTCTTGTGCGCTTCGGCCGAGAGACGGCCCTTGTCGAGCAGTTCCTGCACGGCTTCGGCCACCGGGCGATAGTTGTCGCTCTCGGCGCGGAACGCAGCCAGGTCATGGAAACGGTTCGGATCGAGCAGGCGCAGACGGGCGAAGTGGCTGTCCTGACCGAGTTGTTCCGGGGTGGCGGTGAGCAGCAGCACGCCCGGGATGACTTCGGCGAGTTGCTCGACCAGCGAGTATTCCGGGCTGGCCTTGTCTTCGTGCCAGACCAGGTGGTGGGCTTCGTCGACCACCAGCAAATCCCAACCGGCGGCGAACAGTGCGTCCTGGGCCTTCTCGTCGTCGACCAGCCACTCCAGCGCAACCAGCGCCAGTTGGGTGTCCTCGAACGGGTTGGTGGCATCGCTTTCGATGAAACGTTCTTCGTCGAACAGCGCAACTTGCAGGTTGAAGCGGCGGCGCATTTCGACCAGCCACTGGTGCTGGAGGTTTTCCGGCACCAGGATCAACACGCGGTTGGCGCGGCCCGAGAGCAGTTGGCGATGGATCACCAGACCGGCTTCGATGGTTTTACCCAGACCCACTTCGTCCGCCAGCAGAACGCGCGGGGCGATACGGTCGGCGACTTCACGGGCGATGTGCAATTGGTGCGCGATTGGCTGAGCGCGAACGCCACCCAGGCCCCAGAGCGACGATTGCAACTGGCGGCTGGTGTGTTCGAGGGTGTTGTAACGCAGCGAGAACCACGCCAGTGGGTCGATCTGCCCGGCGAACAGACGATCGCTGGCCAGACGGAACTGGATGAAGTTCGACAGCTGGGTTTCCGGCAGGGTGACGGCTTCGTTCTGCCCGTTGAGACCGTGATAGACCATCAGCCCGTCGACATCATCGACTTGCTGCACGGTCATCTTCCAGCCTTCGAAGTGGGTGATGCTGTCACCCGGCGAGAACCGCACGCGGGTCAGGGGCGCATTCCGTAGCGCGTACTGGCGGGTTTCGCCAGTGGCCGGGTAAAGCACGGTCAACAAGCGGCCGTCCTGTGCCAGAACGGTGCCTAAACCAAGCTCTGCTTCGCTGTCACTGATCCAGCGTTGCCCCGGTTGATACTGCTGCGCCATGCTGCCTGACTCCCACCTTGAAAAAGCGGGCTATCTTAACGGAATGCAGGCTTCAGGGCCAAAGGATTAGGAGCAGCGGCGAGCTTTTAGCCGCGAGCTGCAAGCTGAAACGAAAAGCGTCATGCGTCTGTTTTCTTCCTGTGCAGGGCACCTGTGAGTGCTAACCAGGTCACAGATTTACGACGGATGGCTCAAGGCGCCTTTGCCGCAGCCGATAGCCTGCTGACAGGAGACCCTTTATATGTTGCCACCGATGCTCCCCCTGAGCGCTGTGCCGATCACTTCCCAGCAGGATCCGATCCGCCAGCGGCCGGACATTCCTCCGGTGGTGCCGGTGCAGGAAAGCTCCAACGAAAGCACGATCGATCTGCAAAAGCGTGATCCGGAAGAGGATCGCCTGCTGGCGCGCGAAGAACAGCGTCGCCAACAGGAGCGTGACCGGCGCCGTCGCGAAGCCGACGAAGACCCGGAAGAACACCTGGCCGTGCCTGGCACCGAACTGAATGCCGACAATACCGTGCCGGTGGTGCCGCTGATGGAAGATCAGCCGCGTCAGGGCTTATGGGTTGATATCGAGATCTGAGTCGTTGTACCGCGCTGGGCTTGCCGGCTGGTCAGCGCGCGGCTGAGGCTGCATTATTGGCGCAGTCCTGCCGATGATGTGGCAGTTGTGATTCTTTGAAGTGATGCACTGACGCCATGAGCCAAGACGACAAACTGATTGACCTCAGCACTGAACGCGCCAAGCGCGTGCATGATCTCAACGAGAAGCGCCTGAATGAAGTGCGCCAGGCGTTCGAACAGGCGATGCCGTTGGGAAAAACCAAGAAAAAGTCGAAAAACAAGCCGAAAAAGCGTTGATCTCTGCCTGCATCCGTTGATGCAGGTCATTTAATTTCCCTCCTTTGACTCCCTTCGTTGCTGGTATTGATCCCGGTCAATTTTTGCGCCTGTGTGTTTGGTAACTTAGGTTCCATCGCAGCAGAGCAGAGGCCCAGGAGGCCAGTCATGTTTTTCGATAACGTGGTGTTTGCCGGGGTCCTGACTGTAGGGCTGATGGTTCTGTTTTTTGCAGGGTTTGGATTTTTTATCTGGAAGGATGCGAATAAGCGCAAGAAGTGATTCTTCTGGATTGATGAGCACGCAAGGCATTTTGGGCAACTTCGGTTGCCCTTTTTTTTGTGCCTTGGCGGCCTTTGGGCCGACCATGCTGTGGGTGTTTTTTGTGAATATCCGTTGCTGCGGTAACGGCGGCTTAGGGTTCCGCCCTTACGGC